>CAYNJG010000007.1:0-70327 GCA_964397295.1 uncultured Pirellulaceae bacterium | reverse complement strand
TCAGTACCCTCCTTTGCTAACCGATCAATGTTCGGCGTTTTGACGTACGGATGACCATGGCAACTCAAGTCACCCCAGCCCCAGTCGTCGGCAAAGATGAAGAGAATGTTCGTCGGATTCTCTTGAGCTCCAACCGACACGGCCGACGCCAGAAGGGACAGAATGGCGATTCCGAAGAAGGAGATTTTTTTCTTAACCATGGTTTCTCTCGTTGGTATGGTGATTTGTGGGCGCAATCCATCCTGTCGCTTGGGCGCATTCAAACTAGATTCAGCAAAAGTAGAATTCTCCACAGGCTAGAGCCTATGCCACTCCTACTTCGCTCCTGATTTCCAAAGTTTGATTTGATCCACGTCGTTGCTCGTCGTGGCTCCTTCGGTACTGCGTCCCCGAGCAATATCGGCCTGCAACAGTTTTAGCAGTTTCGCGGCAACTTCCGGACGACTCGCGTACACATTGTCTTTCTCTTCCGGATCGTTCTCCATGTCGTACAACTGCGCGATCGGATCGTCTTTAGACGCCTCATCTTCTGTCGGAGACGACCAACCGCCGGATCCTTTAGCAAGCAAAAGCTTCCACTTGCCGTGGCGATACGAAAAGTGGCCTCGGATCGAGTGATGTACCACTCCGTTTCGAGTCGATACAATCGGCTTTTGCTTCAACGCCGGCAGAAAGCTAACACTGTCGACGGCTTGCGTTTCCGGATACGAAGCACCGAGCACATCTGAACATGTCGCCGTCAAATCGGTCAAGCAGATCGTTTGACCACATTCCGTGCCCGCTTCAACCACCTTCGGCCAGCGAACGATAAAGGGAACGCGGTGACCGCCTTCCCACAAATCCGACTTGAAGCCACGATACTGGGCGCTCGAATGATGCCCCTTTGACTGGACCAGTTCCGCATTCGAAGAATTCGCCGAACAACCGTTATCGCTGGTGACGACCAGCAGCGTATTTTCTCCGAGGCCCGCAGCGTCGATGGCGGCGGCAATTTCACCGATCACATGGTCGGTTTGCATAACGAAGTCACCGTATTCTCCGATTTCGCTCTTCCCCTGCCAATCCTTAGCCACGGAAATCGGCGAGTGCGGGGATGTCAGCGGTACATAAGCGAAGAACGGCTTGTCGGCTGTCTGCTTTTCTATGAATTCAATCGTCTTGCGCCCGATCATTGGCAAGACGTCGACAGCTTCAAAATCGGCATGGGCGTGGCCAATGCGGTTCTTCCAAAAGCTCTTTTTCACCGTGCACTCGCCGACAAAGCGATCGTTCTCGATGTAGATATACGGCGGCATGTCTAATGACGCTGAGATGCCGAAGAAGTAGTCGAAGCCGTGGTGAACAGGGCTGTCATTGATCTGTCCCTTCCAAACGACATTGTCTCCGTTCTTGGAAGCAGGCTTGCCGTCACCGGTCGGCAGCTTCATTCCCAAATGCCACTTGCCGATGGCGGCGGTGTTGTAACCCTGATCTTTCAGGAAGTCCGCGACCGTGACGCGGCGCTGGTCGATCAATGGCCGGCTGTAGCCCCGCAGCACGGATCTCTGCAGCGTGGTTCGCCAGTTGTATCGCCCGGTTAGGATGCCATATCGCGTTGGCGTGCACACGGACGAACTCGAATGAGCGTCAGTAAAGACCATGCCTTGTGCTGCCAGTTTGTCCATCGCGGGAGTCTTGATCTTGCCACGCTGCGGATTCAGGCACTGGACATCGCCGTAGCCAAGATCGTCCGCGAGGATGTAAACGATGTTGGGTCGTTGAGGCTTTGGGTCTTGGGCATTGAGTTGCCGCGCCGTGCATGCCAGCGAAAGTCCGATGACCAGCATCAGCCCGATTGTATATCTCTTCTGATTCAATGTTCGATCCGTTTGTTTGTAGGTTGGGCACTCCGCTCTGGCGAGCGTAGCTTCGGCTGACGAAAAAGCTGTTCGCATCTATCGTATCCTTTTGACGGACATCGGAATTGCGAAAAGAACTTCTTAGAAGTCGTCACGACCAGCTGGTTTCGAGATCGAATTCGGCTGGCATCCACATCCGTAAAGTAGACATTTTCCGCAGCATCGGCCGAATCCACCGGCATGCTTTTTTGGCTTTGGTAAGTAAAGCGGCGAAGGGCTGTGAACGTGCAGAGAGGGCGCGACAGCCCGTTGAGGAGCTAGGCTAGTTACTTGCCGAGACAGCAAGGACATCGTTGACGGATCGGTTGTGGGTGGCAAGGGTTGTTGCAATGGAACTCATTGATCAGCTTCGCAACCGCCACTCTGGGCCACAGCAGCAAGTTCTGTCTCGGTGTATCGTTATTGTACAGTCACACACAAAGCACGCCCATGCTGCTTCGAAGTCTTGACGGACCTAAGAGAAAATCACAGTTGGCCTATGCATCGTTTCATTTCTGGTGCATGATCAAACGTTCAGTCACACCGTGTTTGCCTGAGCTGCTGCTTAACGGGGCACTTCGCACAGACCAATGTGTCGGCTCACCAATCGTCTCGTCAGTTGCTTTCGTACGCCGCGCACTCGCGCGTCTAGTTTAGGCCCCAATGAAAGAATTGTTCCAGTGTCGTTCAACGACACTTTTCCCGAGGGCTTTCTGCGCTACGGCTACGTTTTTACTCCTTATTTTCGGCTGTGGGCGATCCCAACCAACGTCGTCGGACGAAAAGGGTGTCGCCGCGGACGCTGACGTCCTGTCTGTGCGGAACGAGCCTCTGGCACCTGGGCACATCCGCATGGTCAAGATGTTGTCACAACTTGCCGAACAATCGGGGGAGAATCATCTCTATCTCGGTACGGCTGAGTTAGATAACCTGCGGCAAGCGTTCGCGACTGCAAGCGAATCGACTGACTCCGTCGAACTGTTTCGCCTTAACCTGAGGATTGGCGAGGCCGAGCTCAAGCACGGGAACCTGCGCCTGGCCATCGCGCACCTTAAGCAGGCGCTCGCGCTGACGAAACAAGCGGGAGCCAATACGCGTGCTTTGAACTACACCCGTTTTCGCCTTGGCATTGCCTACATGCGACTCGGAGAGACTCAGAATTGTTGCCTGCACAATACGCCGGAAAGTTGTATCGTGCCGATTCGCAACGGAGGCCTGCATTCGCAGCAGGAAGGGTCCAAAAATGCAATTAGTTACCTCTCCAAGGTTCTCGACAGCGGCGAGCGAGATCCAAGCATCTACTTTCCGTCTCGGTGGCTTCTAAACATTGCGCACATGACTTTGGACGCTTATTCCGACGGCGTGCCAGAGCGACACCGAGTGCCGCCTAAGGTGTTTGCCTCGGAAGTCCAATTTCCCCGATTCACGAACATCGCCGCAGGACTGAACGTGAATTCCTTCAACCTTTGCGGCGGTGCAATCGTTGACGATTTCGACAACGACTTTCACCTCGACATTATTACCTCAACCTGGGATCCCAAGGGGCAGTTGCGATACTACCGGAACGAGGGCGATGGGACGTTCACCGAGCGGACGAAAGAAGCCGGCCTCACCGGCCTATTTGGTGGTCTCAACATGGTTCAGGCCGACTACGACAATGACGGCGATACGGATATTCTGGTGCTGCGCGGTGCTTGGCTCGGCAGTCTTGAACATCCCAACTCACTGTTGCAGAACAACGGCGACGGTACGTTCACCGACGTAACTTTCGCTGCCGGAATTGGTGACGTTCACTTCCCAACACAGACCGCATCCTGGGCAGATTTTGATCAGGACGGTGACCTCGATTTGTTTGTCGGAAACGAACACACCGACGGATTACGAGCTCCCAGCCAGCTATTTAAAAACAATGGAGATGGAACCTTTACTGACGTTGCTGCAGCGGCTGGCGTAGAGAATCTCGCTTACACCAAAGGAGCGGTTTGGGGAGACTACAACAACGATCGCTGGCCCGACCTATATGTTTCGAACTATTCTGGTCCGAACCGACTCTACAAAAACAATGGCGATGGATCATTCACGGATGTCGCCATATCGCTCGGTGTGACGAGACCCAGCAGTAGCTTTCCGGTTTGGTTCTGGGACTTCAACAATGATGGAGTTCTCGATATCTACGCGAGCGGCTATACAGGATCCACGAGTGTCGTTTGCGCCCGAAGCTTGGGCATCGAAGCTCCCTACGAACAGAGCTGTCTCTACCGCGGCGATGGCCGTGGCGGATTCAACGAGATTGCCGCTAGCGCCGGATTGAGCGAGCCAGTATTGCCGATGGGTTCCAATTTCGGGGACCTCAACAACGATGGATATCTCGACTTCTATCTTGGCACAGGTGATCCAGAGTATCAGAGTCTGCTGCCCAATCTCATGTTCGTAAACCAAGGAGGAAAGCGATTCGACAATGTCACCATCAATGGTGGATTTGGTCATCTTCAAAAGGGGCATGGTTTAGCTTTTGCTGATCTGGACAACGATGGCGATGCTGATGTTTTTCAGCAAATGGGTGGCGCATATCGTGGTGACGAATACGGCGATGCTCTTTACGAAAATCCCGGTTTCAAGAATCATTGGTTGGCAATCAAGCTAACTGGAGTTGAGACCAACCGTTGTGCAATCGGTGCACGCATCCGCGCAGATATTGAGGAAGGGGGCAAACATCGATCGGTTTATCGCCACGTAAACAGTGGCGGAAGCTTCGGTTGCAACCCGCTCCGACAGACAATCGGCCTTGGGACAGCCACCACTATCCTCAAGCTTGAAATCTACTGGCCGACGACGGTGAAGACCCAAGTCTTTCGCGACGTTCCCGTTGATCAGCTCATTGAGATAGTCGAGGGAGACGATCGGTATCGACCAGTCACTTTGGAGCAGTTTAAGCTGGGCGGGACGCAGAATACTACTTAGCGTTGAGTTTGCTCGCAGTGGGACGCGTGCAACATCAAAACGCGCAAGCGATTGAGATTCTTGGTGCAGGTAGCAGGTCTGGGTGGAATCCGCGTGAAAGAGACTCCGAACGTGCGAGATAGTCTAAAACGCCGCGTTTTTCGTCTAAGTATAGCTTGCTTGCTACTTTGACCAGGATTCTGAAATTCGAAGTAAGAATGTTGGCGTTTCTTCGTCTAAATTGCCAGACGTCAGGGCCGACGCTTGCGGCGATTCACTTGCGTGCAATGCCCATTGCAAGATTACTGCCTCAAATGGTGAATGAGATGAAATCCAGAACAGCTTTTACCCTTGTCGAACTGCTTGTCGTCATTGCGATTATCGCGATGCTAATAACTCTTCTTTTGCCTGCCGTTCAAGCGGCGAGGGAAGCAGCTCGCCGGATTAGCTGTGCCAATAACATTCGTCAGGTGGGCCTAGCGACGTTGAACTACGAGAGTGCCAACCAGATTTTTCCTCCCGGCTGGACAACGGAAGACAGCCGTGACGCGTTGTCGAATCCCGGTTGGGGATGGTCTGCATTCATCTTGCCTTTTATGGAGGAAGACAGTGTTCACTCACAAATCAACCAGCGGAATTTCGTAGGTGCTACCGAACACGAAGCGGTCGTTCAACAAGTGATTCCGGGATACATATGTCCTTCCGATGGCTCGCTAGAGTTGCGTGAACTCGGCGACGAAGTATCACCTGTGGGAGGTGGAGGAAGCAGCGCTCGGGAGAGTGGTACGGATACTCGCGGTTTGCTTACGGTGTCTCGAAGTAACTACTCGGGTGTGTTTGGTAGCCTGGCAAATCGTCCCGACCCGCGATTAAGCCCGCTGAAGGGTGACGGTACTTTCTTTGTCAACAGTAAGACCGCCTTCCGGAAGATGACCGACGGATCCAGTAAGACTTTTATTGTTGCCGAACGCACGAGTGAATTCGGAACTGTTTCCTGGGTCGGTGTTGTTGCGGGCGTTCCTGAGCCATTTGCGAGAATCGTAGGGACTGTCGACTCACCACCAAACCATGATGACGAGTCACTGGAAACGTTCCGAAGTTTCCATCCGGGCGGAATCAACATTGTCTTTGCCGATGGTTCAACGCGTTTTCTCAGCGATGGAGTGGACGAAGTTGTTTTCCGCGGACTCGCATCGATCAATGGTGGCGAAATCTTTTCGGCGGATGAGCTGTAGAGTAAAGGCTATTAAGTCAGCAACGGACTGTCGCGCTATCTTCGAGGGCGCGACGTCCGTTTGTTGATTTGGTGACAGCTTACTTAGTGGACCTGAATGGATCGTTCATTTCCATTCTTTCTTCTAGTCTCGGTTGGTTCGAGGCAATCAGCAACTAACCGGAACCTGTTGTGGTTGCGAAGCCTTACTAGGATCTATGTGGTTGTACCGCTCTGAGACCTCGATAAAGTAGCTCTCGCACTGTACAAAAGCGTCGACAATCGCTGGCTCGAAATGAGATCCACGCCCCTGTTGGATAATGTACTTCGCTTTTTCGTGAGGCATTGGGTCTTTATAAGGCCGACGTGACCGCAACGCATCGTACACGTCCGCGAGTGCCACAATACGCGCCGCGATTGGAATTGCTTTGCCCTCAACACCGTATGGATAACCAGATCCGTCCCATTTCTCATGATGAAAATAAGCGATGTCGCGCGCGAGCTGAAGAAAATCATCCTCTCCAAGGTGCCCACTAATTGCTTCCAGGCATTCGCCGCCGATGGCTGCATGTTTCTTCATGACCTCGCGTTCTTCCGGCGAGAAGTGACCTGGCTTAAGCAAGATCTGATCGGGTATGCCAACCTTTCCGATGTCATGTAGCGACGACGCGATTGAAAGGTTCTCGATGTAATTGTTGTCTATTTCCGGGTTTGTCTTGCTCAGCTGACCGGCAAGAATGGTCACATACAATCGAATGCGATCGAGATGCTCTCCCGTATCCGTGTCGCGAGACTCCGCCAACTTGGCCAAGCCGAAGATTACGCTATCACGTGTTCTTCGCAATGAGTGCGTTCTTTTCTGTACGAGGTCTTCTAGGCCCTCGTTGATTGTCGCGAGCCTGTAGTCGTAATTCCGCATGATTCCAATCACTAAGGCCGTTGTGCAACCAACCAAAGCAAGCGAGATCGCCAATCCAAAAGGCACTGCGGTCTGTAGAATGCGGTTTATGTTTCGCTTTATTCCTGAGGCTTTCTGGTGCACGTTAACATGAGCGTTTAGATCTGGGAGAAATGCCGCCGCAATGATCTGAAGTTCGCCTCCATAGTCCGTGATCATGCCATGCGACTGAGTGTTATCGTCAGAGTCCATGGGCGGTTTTTTCATGCCCGGTTTGACCATGGGAGGCTTATTCATGGGAGGCTTATTCATGGGAGGCTTAACCATTCCCGGCTTGACCATCCCCGGCTTAACCATCTGTGGGTTTTCACCTGGAAGCGTCGGTGATTCAGTAAGATCGGGATGGCACAATACCGTTCCATTTGTAGCATCCACGACGCAAACGAACCCATCGTTCGGCAACTGGATGGCGCGTACGGAATCTTGAAGCTCCGACCAGGACTCTCCGTTTTCGCGCAGGTCAGCGACATTCATCCTTCCAATCAGCCGCGACAATTGTTCAGCAACGAGTAGGTTGTCCGCCAAGACTTGCGCGTGCACTGTTTCCCGAATCGATGATCGCAGCCATGATGAAAACACCATGACGCCAACACAAAGGCAGATCGCTTGTGTAAGTGCGATCAAGAAGATGAGCACGTGCCGTCGTCTAATGGAATAATTCATTTTGGTTCACCCGCACCAATCGAACTGCGCTAACAAACGGCGTGGCAATGGTTTGGTCGTAGCCATGCAGTCATTAGCTAGCCATTGAAAGATACGACACGTATCCTACGAAGCGGACGTCTGTCACGGTCTGCCGCAAAAAATCGAACTATTCGGCAGCTGTCATCGTTGCAAAATCGATGCCATCCATCCAACCCGGCGAGTCCACTCGACTAGCCCCGATAGAGCGTTTCGGGGAGTGAAATAGATATCCGTAAATGGCTTCGAATAAGGTTGTTTAAGCACAATAGTAGGCTGCTGACCAGCAAACCCTGCTGGTACGTGTACAACGAGTCAACGTTGCGCGGATTGCGCGAACGTACCGAAGGATGCAACCGCACACGCACCTCTAAAGTTGACATGTCCATCCTGCTACATGGTCAACGAACCTTCCAGCGAGGTCTACGACTTGGTCTCGATCGATGGTGATACCAGTGGGCGTCTTCCGGCAGAGCTGCGATGCTCGGCGCGAGATTGCCATCGCCTTCGTCGAGCGGCACCTGCCTGTTAGGCGGCGATTGCCTGCGCAAGGTGCGTTCCTTCGAAGACGCTCATATCAAGTCATAAGGTCCGGGGTAGGTGCCTGGTTAAAACTGAGCTGATGGTCTGGTGCGTTGTAGCGGTCCCAATTTCGCGCTTACACGCCCAGACCAGAATCCTACGAAGTGTTAGACTTAAACGACACAAGACTTGAGCTGAACCAACATGCAAGAAGAATCTCCGCCCTCATTTTTCAGTAAGTTCGCGAAAACGTTGAGCCTGTTTTTGCCTGGGATTTTTCTGTTGGGTTTCAACATAGGCACGGGTAGCGTGACGTCGATGGCAAAGGCGGGCGCTAACTATGGCATGTCTTTGTTGTGGACGATCGTTGCTTCTTGTTTAGCGACCTTCTTTATGATCAGCGTCTATAGCCGCTACACGTTGGTGACGGGCGAGACGGCTTTGCAGGCATTCCGCAAACACATTCATCCGGCAATCGGAATCTACTTTATCGCTGCGCTAACGGCGGGCGTAAGCGGAAGTGTGATGGGCGTGATGGGGATCGTCGCCGATGTTTGTTTTGAATGGTCGAAGACGATGGTGGATGGGGGCATCGCTCCGATTTACTTTGCCGCGTTTTTTGTTGCGTTGGTTTATTTCATTTTTTGGATGGGTGAGACGAAAGTCTTCGAACGCAGCTTAGCCGTGATCGTGGCCATCATGTCTGTGTGCTTTCTGCTTAACTTTTTCATCATGATGCCGCCACCGGTCGAAGTTTTAAAAGGGTTGGTGCCCAATCTTCCGGAGGTTTCGGCTGGCCAGGGAGAAAGTCCCTACCTCGTCATCGCTTCGATGGTTGGCACAACGGTGTTTTCGGGACTATTTATCATTCGGACGACGCTCGTCAAAGAAGCCGGGTGGACGATCGATGACATGAAACATCAACGAAACGACGCGATCGTGTCGACCGTTATGATGTTCGTGATTAGCGGCTCGATAATGGCATCGGCGGCGGGTGCTTTGCATGCGGAAGGGGAGGTATTAACCCATGCATCGCAGATGATCGAACTGCTGGAGCCACTCGTGGGTGCAATGGCCACGTCCTTGTTCGCGGTTGGTATTGTCGCTGCTGGAGTCTCTTCACAGTTTCCGAATGTTCTGATGTTGCCTTGGCTCCTTTGCGACTACAACCAGTCGAAGCGGGACATGACTCTTCCGAAGTACCGAGTCATGGTGCTGCTCATCTCGCTTCTTGGATTGGTCGTGCCCATTTTCAAGGCCCGGCCAGTCTTCGTGATGATTGCTTCGCAGGCGTTCCAGTCGGTGATTTTGCCCGCGACCGTCGGTTGCATTCTTTATTTAGGCAACCGGCGCGACCTGATGGGCGAACACAAACATTCGCTTGCAACCAATATCATTCTCTTTGCGATCTTGCTGTTTTCCATCGTGACATCGCTGATGGCTATTCACGGCGTCTGGCAGCTGATCACCCAATAGTAGGACCTGCGTTCGTGGATTACCAAAACAGAATTATCGAACTGCCGCAGAACCGAGTTTGGCGTAGCTACCTCGGGGGTCGGATTCTTGATGAACTCGTCAATAAGAAGGAACCGTGCGATAGCCACTTTCCTGAAGACTGGATTGGTTCCGTTACCGCAGCCAGCAATCCTGATTCCCAAAACGAGTACGAGGGAATTTCGGAAATTCGGATCGATGGGCAAGAGTTGCTATTTCCCGACTTGATCGCGAAGGATCCTAGTTACTTTCTCGGTGCCGAACACCTGGCGAATTTCGGACAGCAACCGATGGTACTCATTAAACTGCTGGATGCTGCCGTTCGCTTGCAATTGCAGGTACACCCGACGGCTGACTTTGCTAAAGAGCATCTGAATTCCGATTCGGGTAAGGCAGAGGCCTACTATATTCTGGATGTACGAGACGACGTTGAACAGGCATATGTCTATCTTGGATTTCAGCGGCCACCCAGTCGCAACGAATTGCGGCAATGGATTGAAGAACAAAACCTCACTGCGATTCTTGAGTGCTTTGACAAAATCCATGTGAAGCCAGGCGACGTATTGTTCATTCCCGGCGGCGTTCCCCACGCGATCGGTGAAGGGATTTTTATGTTAGAGATCATGGAGCCGTCGGACTTGGTTGTTCGATTTGAATTCGAGCGCGCAGGCTACACTTTGCCGATATCGGCACGATTCATGAATCGCGGATTAGACTTCTGTATGGACATCTTCGACTTTGATGCCAAACCTGAATCAGTAGTGCGTCGTGACTACATGTTTGAACCGAAGCTGGAAGCGACGTACGGCGAATGCGGAAATCGTTACAGTTTGATTGGTCCTGAAACTACGCCCTGTTTTCGCGTCAAAAAGTCCGTGATCCGAGGCAGCGTGCAGCGGGAGGAAAACACGTTCTTCACTGGTGTCGTGACCAGCGGCGAATGCATCGTGCGAACGGACCGACACGAGATCAAACTGAATACGTTCGGTAAATACTTTTGTCCCGCAGGATTGGGTAGCTATACGATCGAATCTGAAACCGAGGTGCAGATTCTGGAATGTTTTCCGCCGACTTCGCCGATTTCGTGAAATAGAATCGAACTGGAATGTCATTCAAAAACGAACTACACATGGATTACAAAACACTGTTGTTGGGCCTCGTCTTGCTCGGCATCTGCCATGTCTCGTACGCGGAAGATGCGGACGTCCCGCTTTCGGCAGAAGAGGCTGCGGCGACTTGTAAGGTTCCCGAAGGTTTCAAAGTAACCGTATTCGCCAGCGAGCCGGACATTCAGCAACCGATTGGTTTCTGTATGGACGATCGCGGGAGGCTTTGGGTCGCTGAAGCATATAGCTATCCGGTGCACACGGGCGAAAAGGCGAAGGATCGGATCGTGGTCCTTGAAGACTCCGACGGAGACGGGAAACACGATAAACGCGTAGTGTTCTATGAGGGCCTGAATTACGTCACAGGAATCGAATATGGGTTTGGTGGCATATGGGTGATGACGCCACCGTACTTCTACTTCATTCCCGACCGTGACGGCGATGATCGCCCTGACGGTCCGCCAGAAGTTCTGCTTGACGGTTTTGGAAACCATGCCAACTCGCATAACTTGGCGAACGGCTTTGCGTGGGGGCCTGACGGTTGGCTCTACGCAACTCACGGTCGCACCAATTGGTCAATGATCGGTAAGCCGGGTGACAAAGAAAGTGATCGTGAACGATTCGACGGAGGAGTCTATCGCTATCATCCGACACGTCACGTTTGGGAACCGTATGCCGATGGCACGACGAATCCTTGGGGCATCGATTGGAATGATTACGGGCACGCGTTCATCTTCAATTGTGTGAACCCTCATCTCTTCCAAGTTATCCAAGGTGCACACTACGAACCGTGGCGTGCCCGCAAGAGTAGCCAATACGCGTACCAACGGCTTGAAACGATCGCCGATCACTTGCACTTCACTGGGCTCAGTCATTACGGCAAAGGTGTGGGGTCTGCAGAAGAAGATGCTGCCGGTGGCGGACATGCGCACTGTGGCACGATGGTCTATCTTGGGGATAGCTTTCCGGATAAATATCGCAATACGCTGTTCTCGAACAACATCCACGGTCGACGCATCAATAACGATATTCCGAAACGAATTGGATCAGGATACGTTGCCTCGCACGGGCCGGATCTCTTTCGATCGACTGACCCGTGGTTTATGGGAGTGACGCTTGCTTATGGCGCGTCGGGCGAAGTCTACTTGAGCGACTGGTCGGATACTGGTGAATGCCACAGTCGAATCAACACGCGTCGGAAAACGGGCCGGATCTACCGGATTACGTACGGGCTCGATCAGCTTCCCTCGCATGATTTGTCGAAGCAGAGCAACGCAGAGTTGGCGAAGTTGCAACTTCATAAAAACGATTGGCACGTGCGGCACGCGCGTCGGTTGCTTCAAGAACGCGCCCACGCAGGCGGCGACATGTCAGTGGTTCGGCAGCACATGTTGGAAGTATTCGATAAGGATCCGCGAATCCCCAGAAAGCTCCGAGCAATGTGGGTGTTGCAGGTTATCGGTAGTCTCGACGATGTATTCTTAGTGAAGGCATTGGGGCACCGGAGCGAAGACATTCGATCGTGGTCGGTAACGCTACTTTGCGAAGCCGGAAAATCGTCAAAGCAAGTTCAGCGACGGTTTGTAGAGTTGGCGAAAAAAGATGAATCCGCATTGGTTCGACTCAGCCTAGCGAGTGCCCTGCAGCGGTTTGATCTTCCGGATCGCTGGGAACTAGCTACTGCATTAACTGCGCGGTCAGAAGATCAAAACGATCAGAACTTACCATTGATGATTTGGTACGCATGTGAGCCACTAGTCAACGATGATATCTCGCGGTTTGCAGAATTGGGAGCAAACTCTGCCATTCCTCGCGTCCGGATCAATGTTGCTCGTCGGATTGCCGAAGCGAAACAGTCCAACGTTGGACTGGAAGAAATTGTGCAGCACCTGACGCAGCCAATTGACGATGTTGTTGCTGGCGATCTGCTGACCGGAATTCTGGAAGGCGTGAATGGCAAACGAGGTTTGCCGATGCCAGCTAATTGGCATCTAGCGTTTGAACGACTTTCAAAAAGCAGCGACGCCAGCATTCGCGAACAAATCATCCGACTCGCCGTCGTGTTCCAAGATCTCGAGGCACTGCAAAAGTTGAGAAAGGTCGCAAACGATGCAGGAAGCTCGGCGGATGATCGCAATCGAGCGATCGACGCATTGGTTGGGCAGCGACTTCCTGGTTTTGACTCGGATTTGCTCAAACTATTGGAAGACGATCAAGTCCGCGCATCTGCGTTACGCGGACTTGCTTCGTTTCAGTCACCGAAAACACCGGCGACGATTCTAAGCCACTACGCGACAATGACGGCCACCGAGCGACAAAATGCACAGCTTACTTTGGCTTCTCGAAAGCCGTGGGCGAGAGCATTAATCCGAGCAATTGAAGTCAAGCAGATCGACGCCAGTGAATTAACGGCGTACAGCGTACGTCAAATGCGGTCATTGGATGATAGCGTGTTGAATCAGAAACTGAACCGGGTTTGGGGTGGTCTGAGAAAGACGTCTGATAGCAAAGAAAAACGAATTCGTTTCATCAAAACATGGCTCACAGAGAAGCGTCTCGCGAAAGCCGATTTGGCTCGTGGAGGAGAGCTATTTAAAAAACACTGCGCCAGTTGCCATCAGCTATTCGGAGAAGGCGGCAAGGTCGGGCCGGATATCACGGGAGCCCAGCGACACAATCTAGACTACATGCTGGAGAATATTGTTGATCCAAGTGCAGCCGTGGCCAACGACTACCAGATGGAAATATTCCAAACCGGTGATGGTCGCACGATCACGGGGCTCGTTGCCTCCGAGACCGACGAAACACTCATCGTGCAGACCGTCAACGAGCGTCTTGTTTTTCCTGTCGGTGACATCAAACACAGAGCGAAGTCAAAGCTGTCGATGATGCCGGAGGGTTTGTTTGATGCGTTGACCGAAAACGACATTCGCGATCTTATGGGATTTCTGCGCCGCCAGAATTGAGGCTCTTTGAAGTTCGCGAGATTTTATGTGGTATATGGGCCGGTCAGTAGACCTGAGTTGCTTGGTTTTGCTTCGAACTAGTTTCGAGGTAGCGACCACAAGAGCAGCGATTCGCGGTTTTTTACCAAGATGCCATCGCTAAGCAATACAGGCGCCGCCCACGTGGGTTCTTCGGATACTTCGTAAGACGCCACTTTGTTGAACTTGTCGTCGGTCGCTTTGACGACCTGTAACTCGCCCGTATCCAGCAACGCCAGCACGTGCCCCGGAACAGATAGGAACGTTGCGTTTTGACCTGACCTTCCGGGACCTTGCCAAAGGATGTCACCGGTTTCCGCAGCAAGGCAAAACAGTTGCCCTTTTTTGTAGTGCGAGAAACCATAGAGCTTGTCGTCGTTGATCACGGCGGTACTCATGTCGAGCGCAACTTTTTTCTGGTGCCAGAGTTCTTTCACGGACCAGTTGCTACCTTCACGCTTCGCCTCAACGCGTCGCACACCGCGGTTCTCACCACCAACGAGAATTGTGCCGTCGTAAAAGACGGGCGTCGGCATATTTTGATTGGTACCTACATGAGCAAACGGATACTCCCACAATAATTCACCCGTCTTGCTGTTGATGCCAGCCAATGCTCGATGATTCCATTCGACAACTTGTCGGACGCCCTGGGTTTCGACCAACAAGGGCGAAGCATATGCAGCGCCGTCTTTACCTTGCTTCCATATTTCGTCACCTGTTTCGACGTCTAACGCCACGAGTACACCGGCATCGTCATTGCCAAAGTGAACAATGACGCGATCTTCGTCGACGATCGGTGAAGTGCACGCACCCCAGTACGGCGTGTTTGCGTCAAACTGTTCGTCGTAGTCCTTACGCCAAAGTAGTTTACCGGTCTCGGCATCCCAGCCGGAAAGGATGCCCGAGATGCTCATCGTAAACAATCGACCGTCCGCCAAGATCGGCGCGGCCTTGGGGCCCTTGCCATGCCACTCACCGCCGCCGCCCATTTTGAACGGCACTTCGTAGCTCTTTTTCCAAATCTGTTTGCCCGTTTTCAAAGCCAGACAGAGCAGCACTTCCTCTTCGCCCTGACGGGCGTATTGGTAGATGCGGTCTCCAGACACCAGTGGCGTAGCGTAACCTGAGCCGACTTCGATATTCCACACGAGAGTTAGCTTCGGTGGCCACAGAACGGGTGGCTCAAAATTAGCAACCCAACCATTGCGTTCCGGGCCAAGCCAACCGGGCCAGTAAGTCTCTGCCGCGAAGGTCGAAAGTGAAGAAAGTAGGAACGCCATTACGGCGAAGAAAGATGTACAGCATTTCGTCAGCATTGCAGGCTTCCTTTTTCGGGATCATAGCCGCGCGGAAACTTACCGCAATTCAATTGATACTAGTGTAGAAGCTCTCACTTCCGTTATCTAAAGAGTTCGTCGAAGAACGATCGCATGTGTTGCCAGGAGCGTATATCAGCACTCTTGTTGTAGGCGGCTCCACGAGAATTGTCGTTACCTGCCATCGGCTGAGTAAACGCGTGGACGGCACCAGAGTAAGAAATCATTTGCCAGTCGACTTTTGCGTCATTCAACTCTTTTTTCATCGCGTTGATATCGTCGGTTTTTACGAACGGGTCGTCTTCGCCATGACAGATTAAGAGTTTCGCGCGAATGTTCTTTCCATCTTCGGGTGTTGGTGAATCTAGTCCGCCGTGGAAACTCACAACGCCACTGACTTCCGCGCCGCTGCGAGCAAGTTCCAAAACTCCTGTTCCGCCGAAGCAGTATCCGATTGCGGCGATTTTGTTCTTGTCCACCTGCTGAGCACGAAGTTGTTCGAGGCCCAATACAAGTCGCCGTCGGTAGAGTGCTCGGTCGCCTTTGTAGGTGCCAGCTTGTTTTCCGGCTTCTTGCGGATTCGACGGTCGGACACCTTTGCCATAGATATCCAGAGCAAACGCAACGTAGCCCAATTCAGCCAGTTCCTTACAGCGACGTTGCTCATATTCCGTTTGGCCCATCCATTGATGCACAACAAGGACACCGGGTGCTTTGCCAGTTGTCTTCGCTGGATCCCACGCCACGAAACCTTCGAGTTGCGTCTCGCCATCTTTGTAATCGACAATTTTGGTCTGAATTTCGGCACCTGCGTTGGATACGAAGAGGAGACCTAGCAAGATGAAAAAAAGATTACGCATTGAAGCCTCGTGAGTTTGTCAGGTCGGAATCGCAATGCTAATGCGAACAAAGGAGCGTGGCAACTATAAACCTTTCATCGTAGTGCTGACGAAACCCGTTGCATTAAATCGCTTGTCTGCATCGAGAAACAGACCGGCGAAATATTCAAGTTGTTCTTTGTTGAACAGCTTCTTTGAGGCTGAATCCTGTTCCTCTTTTCTCGGCCATGTGTTTGTCTCTGTTTGTTCGCCAAATCGTGAGTTTTGTATCGGTATGTTGCGTCTGAAATTTCAAGCAAAGAGCGGTAGGTTCGCTTGATCGTTTCCCATCAGAAAAACTAGGATATCCCTGATTCCGTTTCTTCTCAGCAATCCTCCATGAGATCGTTCGAAATGTATACTTCCAAACGCCGATTCGCCACACTTATCACAGTAGTTTCTTGTCTATTCTTGGTTGAGGCAACGCAGGCTGAAGAACCCTCGCCCGTCTTTTCGAAAACAACCTTTGATCTCGGCATTGTCGTGTCGGATCTGGATAAGGCTGCGACGTTTTACAAAGACGTTATTGGCATGACCGAGGTGAAAGGCTTTACTGCTCCCGCACAGGTCGCCACCGATTTTGGCTTAACGGACAATCAGGCCGTTGTCGTTCGCAAGTTTGTGATGGCGGACGTAAAAGATGCTCCGGCGTTGAAGTTGATGTCGTTTCCAAAGGTTGAAGTCTCTAAACCGAAACAAAAGTACATTCACTCATCGTTGGGATTTAGCTATCTAACTCTCTTTGTCCACGATATGGGTGCTGCGGTTGCTCGAGCAGAAAAAGCGGGTGTGAAACTCGCGGGTAAGACACCAGCAAAGGCGGGCGCGAAGAACTATCTGACTGTTTACAAAGATCCCGATGGCAACTTTATCGAGTTGATCGGTCCCGCTAAGACGAATCTCGAGAGATTCGCAGCGAAGAAACCCTAAAGGTATGTCGATCTTCGATGCGACCGAGGTGTTTCCTGCAGGACAGGTCAAACGGGCTTGGCTTCGACCGAATCGTAAGTGCGGATTTCGTCTGTCGATTCAGAATTGCCCAGTGCAATCTGATACAGATCTTGACCAAATGCTGTTGGATACTTGCCTGTGATGCAGGCTTGGCAAAGCTGTTCGCCGGGCTTTTCGATAGATTTGGCGATCGCTTCGACTGGCAGATACCGCAGCGAATCCGCTCGCAGTTTCTTTGCCATGTCGTTTTGTGCTTCGAGCGTTAATTCGAGGTTCGGCATGAACTTAGGTGCGAACAGTTCGCCGACGGTCGACATGTCGATACCATAGAAACATGGCGCCACGATCGGCGGACATGCGACGCGAACGTGGATTTCCTTCGCTCCACCTACGTCTCGAATACGATCGATGAGCACTTTCATCGTTGTTGACCGCACAATTGAGTCTTCGACTAAGATGACACGTTTGTCTTCGAGAACTTCGCGGAGCGGAGTGTATTTTGCCTCGACTGCTTGTCGTCGCGTTTGGCTGCCTTCGATGAAGGTTCGGCCGGAATACCGATTGCGGATCAGGCCTTCGCGACTCGGTACTCCCAATTGAAACGCTAACGAGTCAGCCGCAGCCTTGCTTGTGTCCGGTACTGGTACGACGATTGTGTCGGAGTCGATTTCAAAACACGGATTTGCTCGCTCTTGGTCCGCGAGTGCTTCGCCTAATGCAGTTCGGGTGACGTAAACGCCGCGGCCATCTAATCTGCTCGCCACGTTTGCGAAATAGATCCATTCGAAGAAACAGTGTGCCTGGCGCGAGCTTTCCGCAAACCGTTCGATCGAGAATTTTCCGTCTTGGATAACGATGGCTTCTCCTGGCGGGAGCGTTTTAATGCTCTCGGTTTTGAAGCCGAGATTCGCGAGCGCCACGCTTTCGCTTGCGGCTACGAACAGTGGACCTTCCTTCGCGTAACACAACGGCTTGATGCCCAGTGGATCGCGAGCGACAAGCAAATCGCCAGCGGCATTAAGTAGCACCATGCTATAGGCGCCGTCGAGCCGTTTGCTCACGTGCCGCATCATGTCGATCAGGTTGGCTTCGCGCATGCTCGACAGCTCACGACTGATTTCGTGCATGATTATTTCGGTGTCGGTCTCGCGCGTGAGGTGATAGTCACCGCCTTTGAGCAGTTCTTCACGCAATTGTCTGTAATTCGTTAATTGGCCATTAAACGCAAAGCTAAACCACTTTTGCTTTTGCAAGTGATGTCGCTCGAAAGGCTGAGCATAGCTGCGGTCGTCTTTGCCGCATGTTGCATAACGCACGTGGCCGATTCCGGCTGGACCCGCATACTCCGTCATCAGGCTTTCACGCTTGCCCAAGTGCGACATGCGAAACACTTCGGCGACCGTGCCGATTTCTTTGTGCGTGTCGATCAACTTCTTGCGATCGGAAGAGTACGTGGTGATCCCGGCTGCGAGCTGACCGCGATTCTGGATGTCTAGCAGCATCCGTGGCAGCAAGCGGGACGCTTCGGCCGCCCCTTTCGGGCAGAGCGGACTATCCGTGTCGCTTGTAAGGTGATAAACCGCGGCTATTCCGCACTCGTCGTGGAGTTCGTCGCTCATATTCCCCAGGCTACATGGGCCTTCGTTGATGGAGGTGGAATGTGAAGACAAAATTGGCTCGAATCCGTTGGACCGCCGACCTTCCGCCCACCCTGCTTTGCATTCTAAGATTGAGCTCAGATTGTC
Organism: uncultured Pirellulaceae bacterium; assembly: GCA_964397295.1. Taxonomy (GTDB): domain Bacteria; phylum Planctomycetota; class Planctomycetia; order Pirellulales; family Pirellulaceae; genus CAYNJG01. The sequence continues at coordinate 51,662 of CAYNJG010000007.1, read as the reverse complement.
ACAACCAACCGAACCTCGCTGAATTTCGCGAGTCCTCTTTTTTCCACTTAATATCGTTATCAGCCACCAAAAATCGAGAATCTTTGATGCAAGACCTTGTTCGCCAAGAACTGGCCACTTTGGCTGAGCTGATTGTCGTTAAAGTCGGAACGCGAGTCCTGACAAGAACCGACGGCACTCTGGATCTCGATCGTATCACGAGTTTGGCCAAGCAAATTCATCAGCTGCGTGAACAGGGCCGCAAAGTTGTGCTGGTTAGTAGTGGAGCTGTTGGAGCAGGTATGAGCCAGCTTGGTTTGAGCGAGCGGCCGACCGAACTTGCGAAGCTTCAGGCCGTAGCGGCAGTGGGGCAGACGAATTTGATCGAGGCCTATGACTCGATTTTTCAGTCGCTCGGAACGCATGCCGCACAGGTTTTGCTGACGGCGGAAGACCTTAGCGACCGCGGACGTTATCTCAACGTGCGGAACACACTGCTCGCACTGTTGGAATTGAATACTGTGCCAATCGTCAACGAAAACGATACCGTTTCAGTCGAAGAACTGATGGTAACCTTTGGCGACAACGATCGGCTTGCGGCGCTGGTGACAAATGCTCTTCGAGCGTCGCTATTGATCATTCTTTCCGACGTCGATGGATTGTACGACGGACCGCCAGAAGATGCTGAAAGCAAAGTCATCTCCAGCGTTTCGAAAATCGATGCCGATATCGAAGAACTTGTTGCTGATAAAGCAAATGGGCTGTCTCGTGGCGGCATGCGAAGCAAACTGAACGCTGCACGAATGGCAACGACTGCCGGAGAAAACGTGATTATCGCCTCCGGCCGCGAAGACAACGTGCTGCCGCGATTGATGGCAGGCGAGCAAATCGGCACCGCGTTTCTAGCAACCGGCAAAACAGTAAGTCCGCTGAAACGTTGGATTGGTTTTTCCGCTCAGCCTTGCGGAACATTGACGTTAGACGAAGGTGCTTGCGAGGCCATCCGTCGGGATGGAAGAAGTCTGTTGCCGATCGGAATCAAGGCCGTCGAAGGTCGTTTCAACAAAGGCGACGTCGTGAAGCTTTGCGATGGAGACGGTAATGAATTGGCACGCGGGCTAACGAACTATACCTCAGATCAAGTAGCTCGTATCAAGCAAATGAAAACATCGCAGATCAAAGAGGAGCTCGGGCAATGCCCATATAGAGCCGTCGTCCATCGCGACAACATGGCGGTCACGTCCGAGTAGCCACCGTGGCGCTAAATCGCTACTTGCTGACCGCCACACCATCTTTCGGAGTGCTCCGATTCCTTGGTGGTTTTATTTAGATGCCGTCACGCTGATCAAACTTAAGACAACCGCTCACTGATGTCCGACACTACATCATCTACTTTCACTCGCCATTGTTCCAGTGAATCTCGATCGCGGATGGTGACGGTTTGGTCTTCCGCTGTTTGGTTGTCCACGGTGATGCAAAACGGTGTGCCAACTTCGTCTTGCCTACGATAGCGACGGCCGACCGCGCCCTTTTCGTCGTAAAAAACGTTGTGCTTCGCCTTGAGTGCTTTGTAGATGTCTTTTGCCACGCCAGTTTGGGCTTCATCCTTTTTGACAAGTGGGAAGACAGCAGCCTTGATCGGTGCGAGACGCGGGTGGAACTTCATGACAGTTCGCGTTTGCATCTTGCCTTTTTCGTCGGGCGCTTCGTCTTCGTTGTACGCTTCGCAAAGGAAGGCCAGCGTGGCGCGATCGGCGCCAGCTGATGGTTCGATCACGTGTGGCGTGAATTTCTCACCGGACAGATCATCGCGGTAGCTAAGGTCTTTACCGCTACCACGCCATTTGGGTTTACCGTCTTCGCCTAGCTGAACTTCAAGCGGATTGCTCTTCTCGTCGAGTTTGCCTTCCATGTGACTACGCAGATCGAAGTCACCGCGGTGGGCGATGCCTTCGAGTTCGCCATACTCACCTTCGGGCAAGAACGGAAACGCGTATTCCACATCGGCGGTGCCGGTTGAGTAATGAGAAAGCTCGTCCGCATGGTGCTCGCGAAGAATTAGTCGCTCGTCGGCGAGGCCGAAGTCCTTGTACCACTTCATGCGACGATCGCGCCAGTACTTGTACCATTTCTGAGACGAGTCCGGATGGCAGAAGAACTCGATTTCCATCTGCTCGAACTCACGCGACCGGAACGTAAAGTTACGTGGCGTGATCTCGTTACGGAAACTCTTACCAACTTGAGCGATGCCAAACGGAATGCGGACACGTGTGCTGTCCACGACGTTTTTGAAGTTCACGAAGATGCCTTGGGCGGTTTCGGGACGTAAGAAGGCCGCGCCTTCTTCGCCAGACAACGCACCAACGTACGTTTTGAACATCAAATTGAATTCGCGCGGCGGCGTGAGCGTATCGAGCGCCTTTGCATCCGGCGCGAGTACTTTCGATGTGTCCTCGATATCGATCAGGTTCAGGAACTCGCCGTCCCACTTGATCTTGTCCGCGTCCTTCGCACGAATCTTGAAAAACTTTTGTGCACGAGCCTGCGTATCGGCTTCTTCGTTTTCCACGACTGCCATCGTAGTGACGAAGATCCGTTCGCCCTTGGCTTCGCACCAGCGACCACGCACTTGGTCGTGACGATAACGCTTTTTCGATTCCTTGCAGTCGACCATGAAATCATGGAACAAGTCGTAGTGCCCCGAGCACTTCCAAACTTGCGGGTGCATGATGATCGTGCAATCGAGACCCTGCATTTCGTAGGTCGAAGGTGCACCTTCCTGGATGCTCATGTCATCGTGGCCGGAGACCATATCGCGCCACCAAGCTTCTTTCACGTTGCGTTTTAATTCAACGCCCAGCGGACCATAGTCCCAGAAACCCTGTAGGCCGCCATAGATCTCGCTCGATTGAAACATGAAGCCGCGACGCTTGCATAGCGACACGAGTTTTTCCATTTCCATGGTGGGTCTTTCTTACCTGCTCGTCTTGGTCTGTCGTTTGGGAGAAGTATTACACTCGCGATGCCCCCATTGGGACAAGGGGAACTCGCGATTGGTTCGACGAAACAGCGAAATTCGATGCCGTATTCTGAAATTGAGACGCCAGCGAACCGCCAGGTGTTTAACCTTTTGCTTGCGAAATCTCCCATGTTGATCGATCAAGTTTCGGAACCAACGAGAAGCGGTCGAGGTCAGCGGCAAGATCGAGGTCTGAATCCATACCGATAGCAATCAGGTCGCTTCCGCCAACAGAGTTAGCTAACACTTTTCGGATGGAAGCTTGATCGCCATTGACAACCTGGCTTTCCCACAGCTGTCGACAGACCTTCGCTCCATCGTTGCAGTGCCAGTGTCCCAGGCCACTTGCAATCGCTCCGGCCGCCAGTGCGTCGTCCATTGAAAACTCATCGTTGGTTCCCGCACATATGATGTCTACTCGGCCGTCCGAGGCGACGGCCTCGCAGATCGCGGAACGATTTACAATGGAGCCAATCAGAATCCGTGACGAACCCATACAGCGAGTCATGGCTTTGGTGCCATTGGTTGTTGTGAAGACCAGCGTCTTTCCCCGGATTCGATCGGGCGTGTATTCGGCAGGCGAATTTCCGAAATCGAAGCCAGGAAGTTTCTTGCCCTGACGCTCACCTCCGAGCAAAGCTCCCGGTCGCTGGGTTGCGAGCTGACGAGCTTCCTCGACCGCCAGGCACGGGACGATCTTTTCTGCTCCGGAATCCAAAGCGGTCGTAATGGTTGTGCTGGCACGCAAGACGTCGACCACCACCGAAGTATGGCCCGCTAGGTCATGTGGATGGGCCAATTCCGGCAAAAGATGGACGTTCAGGATCTGATTCATGAATTCGTGGGCATTCGACGGGGCAACAGACCTAACTGCGAAGACCGGGTTAAGTTATCTTCGGAATGTCGGTTTGACTACGGGCAACGTGGTGAAACGCTCGTTGCCAGTTGAAAGACAGCCATGGATTCTACGATGAGTACAACTCAAGCGGTTGATAAGTCCAGCGATCGAGTTCGCGATATGTTCTCCCAGATCGCGGGCAAGTACGACCTGATGAATCACTTGCTGTCGCTGAATGTCGATACCTATTGGCGGTCGGCGGCAGTGAAGCGAATTCCGGTTTCTGGCACCGAGCCGATTTTGGATCTCTGTACAGGGACAGGGGACCTCGCGTTTGCGTTTCGCAAGCGACACCCCAATGTTCCCATCATTGGCGCCGACTTTTGTAATGAGATGCTGGACGTTGCTCGGCAAAAGCAGAAGAAGCGAAAAGTCACCGACATCGAATTCGTCGAAGCCAGCGCGATGGAGTTGCCTTTCGAAACGGAACAATTTCAACTTGTTTCCGTGAGCTTTGGAATCCGCAACGTAGAAAACACAGCACAAGGCTTATCTGAAATCGTTCGAGTTTGTCAGCCCAACGGTCGAGTCGCGATTCTCGAGTTCTCGAAACCAACCGTTTGGCCGCTTAGTAGTATCTATCAATTCTATTTCCGTCATGTCTTGCCGCGAGTTGGACAAATGATGGCGAAGAACGACAAATCAGCCTACGAGTATCTGCCGTCGAGCGTAAGTCAGTTTCCAAGCGGCCAAGATTTTGCAGACCGCATGACCGCGGCTGGTCTGAAGGATATCCAAATGTTCCCGATGACACTTGGCGTGGCGACACTGTATTTGGGAGTGAAGTGATATGCTCAAGAATGCGACAACGAAGATGCCAAAGACCGTTGCGAATCAACAGATCGTCGAACAGCTTAATCAATGCCGCGAGTTTCCGGCGGTTGTTCGGGTTCCCATGCCGAACGTTGATCCGCTGGCGTGGCTGGACGCTCAACCGTTCAGCACGAAGTTTGCGTGGTCCGAACGCGATGACGAAAAAATGCTTGCTGGCGCCGGTGTCGCTGCGAGTGTAGACGTACAAGCAGATGATGAACCGGTTGCTGTAATTGGTCGTTGTCGCGAATTGCTGAATGGCAATAAGTCACTGCGTTTCTTTGGCGGACTTTCGTTTGACGGCGAAGTGGCTGACGCGAGTTGGCAGAACTTCGGAGCAGGTCGCTTTGTCGCACCACGGTTTTTGGTGGAGAACGAGGTACTGCTCATCACCGTGATGGATCGCGACGACATCACCGAAGCAACGTTGGATATTGAGCGTCTGAATTTTGAGTTTGAAACTCACAACTGGTCCGAAGATCTTCCAGCACCCGCGACCACGCATTTCGCTCCAACCCAAGACGGTTGGCAATCGACGGTCGACGAAGCACTTACGCTGATCCGCAGTGAAGTTCTTGAGAAAATCGTACTTGCTCGTAAAACGACGCTTGAGTTTGACGCTCCGTTGAATCCCTTGCAAATCACATCACGAATCGCGGAATCGACTTACGATTGTTATGTATTCTGTTTCCAATTCGCCGAAGAGCAAGCGTTCGTTGGCGCAACGCCTGAACGGTTATTTCGTCGAAAAGATAACCGACTCCTCAGTGAAGTTGTCGCCGGCACGCGACCACGGGGAGTGACAAGCGGCGAAGATCAGCGACTCGCATACGAATTGCTCACTAGTGACAAGGATCAACTCGAGCACGACATTGTTCGTAAAAGTATTCGTCAAAAACTGCACAAGTTCGTCGAACACTTAGAAGTCGACACGCATGCGTCTGTGCTGCGACTGGCTCATAAGCAACATTTATGCTCAGCCGTTCAAGGCGAACTCAAGGAAGGCATCGAAGAGGGCGCGTTGCTTCAACGGCTGCACCCAACGCCTGCCGTGGGCGGCTATCCGACGGAAAACGCATTACCGGAAATCGCGAGACTCGAGCCCTTTAATCGTGGTTGGTACGCGGCGCCGATCGGCTGGATCGGACTCGACGATGCGGAATTTGTCGTTGGTATTCGTTCGGGGGTAGTAGATGGCAAAACATTGTCGCTCTATTCAGGAGCGGGAATCGTCAAAGGTTCCGAACCAGCGCAAGAGTGGGCCGAAGTCGACAATAAGATCCGCGACTTTCTAGATATCTTCGAGTAGTGGTGGCTTCCAGCGGCCACGAATGTCGGCGAAAATGGTGAACACAGCTGGCGGCTAGTAGCCTCCACTACGTCCACCTTCGCGGATACTGATCTATGAAGATGATTGTGCTGCATTCCGTAGCTGGCATTCTGTTTCTTTTCTTTCCGCTGTTCGCGCTTGCCGATCCGCCGAACCCGGACAAGCTTCGTATGGAGCCGTGGACTCCGCCAAATATGGTGAAGGATCCTGTGGCGGTGTCGTTCGATACCCAAGGTCGGCTCTACGTGGTCGAAACGGCAAGACGCGGCACTGTCGACATTGACATGCGTGCACATCGACCGTGGCTGCTGGAGGATTTGGCGAGCGACAGCTTTGAAACGATGCGAGACTTCTTTCGCACCCAGATGTCGACAGAACGATCGGAGAGAAACAAAGATTGGCTGAAGGATCGCAACAACGATGGCGTGCATGATTATCGCGATCTGACAACGATTAAGGAACGAATTCGCATTGTCGAAGACACCGACGGTGATGGGATGGCGGACAAGTCAACGCTTTTTGCCGAGGCATTCAACGAAGAATTCAATGGCGTCGCGGCTGGTGTAATGCCATACCGTGGTGACGTCTTTTTTACGGTCTATCCGGACCTTTGGCGATTGCGTGACCATGACGGCGATGGAAAGGCGGACTCGCAGGAATCGATGTTTCGTGGGTTCGGAGTTCACGCGGCACTCGATGGCCATGACCTACACGGTCTCACGGTTGGGCCGGAAGGAAAGATCTACTTTTCCTGTGGTGACAACGGATTCTCGATCGAAACCAAAGAAGGAAAGCGTTTGCACCATCCGAATACGGGAGGCGTGCTGCGGATGAACCCCGACGGTAGTGATCTCGAAGTGTTCGCGACTGGGCTGCGTAACGTGCAGGAGTTCGACTTCGATCAGTACGGCAATATGTTTGGCGTCGACAACGATGGCGATCTCGAAGACGAACGTGAACGCGCCGTCTATATCGCTGAAGGTAGCGATTCTGGCTGGCGTTTGACTTGGCAATTTCGCTCGCCCGGTTGGGCCAAATACAACGGCGACATGACTTACAACCCATGGGTTGCCGATGGCATGTGGAAACCGCAGCATGCTGAACAACCTGCCTACATTACTCCGCCGATGCAGAATTATTCGGTCGGACCTGGTGGCTTTAAATTCAATCCCGGCACTGCATTGAACGATGACTACCGCGATTTTTTCTTTTGCGTTCAGTTCCCCGTGAAGAAAGTAACCGCGTTTCGCACCGAGCCGGATGGCGCTGGTTTTAAAATGGCGGATGAACATGTTTTCAATAGTGGGCTGATGGTGAGCTCGATGAATTTCGGCCCCGACGGCGGGTTTTACTTGGCTGATTGGGTTGGCAAATGGCAGCCAAACGATGAAGGCATGATCTACCGTGTGGACGACCCAAAGGTAGACGGTTCCGAATTGCGCGAAGAGGTGAAACGCATAATCAACCAGGGCCTTGAAGCAGAATCAACAGATTCGTTGGTCGCGTTACTTGGTCATGCCGATCGCCGCGTTCGTCAAATTGCACAACGAGAACTCGCAGTTTCGAGAAACCAACTCAAACGCTTGCTCGCAGCCGCGAACGATACCGGCAGTCCACAGTTGGCGAGGATCCATGCACTGTGGGGAGCGATTCAGTATCACCAACAAAATGCTGTCTCGGTGGGCGAACTCGAATTGCCATGGAACGATCCCGACGCTCGGATACGTCAGCAATGTGCTCGCGTCGCGGGACAGCTCCGGCTGACGGCGGGTGCCGAGCACTTAATTCAACAACTACGAGATAGAGAACCGGCAGTGCAAAGTCACGCCGCCATTGCGCTCGCAAGAATAAAGGCGCCGAATGCGGTATCGGAGCTTGTCGAGCTTGCGCGGCTCAATGCTGATCGCGATCCGTTCATTCGGCATGCTGTGGCCATTGGTCTATCAGGATGTGCGACGGACAAGCAACTGGCGGCACTCAAGGGAGAGTCAGTCGCTGTTCGGCTCGCTGCGATCGTTGCACTTCGTCGCCAACAGAGTCCAGCAATTGCGGCCTACCTAACGATAGAGGAGATTGGTGACGAATCTGGCGAACTCAGAGTTTTGCGCGAAGCGGTCCGGGCTGTTCATGATGACTTGTCGATCGACAACGTGTTGCCAGCAATCGCGAAAATGTTGGAAGACGAAGGTCTGCCGCACGACGAAGCCATTGTGCGCCGTGCGATCAGCGCGAATTTTCGACTGGGTACGACCGAGGCGGCTGAGCGCTTGGTGCGGTTCGTTCAATCACCGCCTACCAATATGGATTCGCTGTTCGCCGAAGCGATGCAAGAAGAAGTATTGCAGTGTCTGTCGCGGTGGAGTCAAAGCCCTCTGGTGGATCGAGTTGAAGGCCGCATTCGAACGGTCGCCGGGCGAGATCTAACCACTGGCAAAACTGTGTTGGCAGCAAACCTATCGACTATCCTCGAGTCGGTTGGCGGAAATACCACTGCCGCAGTTTTGCGTGTCGCCAGCGAGCTGTCTTTGCCGATCGATACGGACTTGATGTCGAGCTGGATTTCCGATGACAAGAAACCAGTGAACGCTCGTGTGGGTGCGCTCCGTTTGCTCGCTAGCGTGCAAGCGACGGAACTGCCGGCGGCCATGGACTCTGCGGTTAGAAGCGACGAGTGGCCCCTTCATCGAGCGGCTTTGGAATTGTTGTCCGCTACGAATCCCAACAAAGCTTGGCAATACATTGACTGGTCTACAGGCAACGAAACAGCTAAGCAGTATTACGTTTCGCTTTTGCCAAAGTTAGGTCTGTCTGAATCGAAAGAAAAACTGTCGTCTCTTGTGAAAGAACACCGCAAAGAAACGAATGGATTCTCGCTGGACGTTTTCAATGCCGCGAAGTCATCGGATTTGGATTTGAGCGAATGGCAAAAAGAATTGAAGGATGCATCGCCGCTGGGGCATTTCCAACTAGCAATACAGGGCGGCGATGTTCAGCGTGGTCGAGCTATCTATAAGAATCACGTCTCAGCACAATGCGTGCGATGTCACGAGGCTGGTGGTATGGGCAAGCAAGCAGGCCCCGTACTCGATGGCATTGCTAGTCGAGTTGATCGACAATACTTGCTTGAGTCGCTCGTGAAACCGAGTGCAAAAATTGCTAAGGGCTTTGGCGGCGTTACGCTGGTGTTGGATGACGGTCGTGTCTTCACGGGAACCGTCATGAGCGAAACTGGAAATGAAATCGTGCTTGGTTTGCCCAACGGAAAACGCATGGAATTCTCCCCGGATGAAATCGACGAACGCGTCGAATCGGAAATCTCCGGAATGCCAGAGATGACAAAGGTGTTGTCGGCGTTTGCAATCCGAGATGTAGTGGCTTATTTGGCAACTAAGAAAGCGCCGAAGGCTAGAGTTTCATTGAACAGAAACGCGGAAACTCAATCCGAATAATTCTTAAGATGTGCTAGCGATTGATAGTGAAAAATCTCGCCTAATCCGGATTTCTTAAACACAAAGTCAGCCCAAGCCGATTCTTTTAGTACCTGTGCTCGCGCGGTCGGAGTGCGCGCACAGCTATTTCGTCTGAGCCGAAGCTTAGACCAGGGTGGGCACATGAATCATATCGTTCGATGCATTGGAATTGCCGCGCTGGCTTTCAGCTCGATGTCGTTGTGTGATGCACAAGATGGGGCGCTCACGCTGGTTCCGTATCATTGTAAGCACAAGTCTTGTGACGAGATCGCGAAGTTATTGCGACCACTGTTGCCGGAGGTCGACTCCAACTCGAATGTGCAGCTGGTCATTGATCGAGAACAGAATCGGTTACTACTTTCGGGGCCGAGTTACGTTCATCGCATAGCTAAGAAGTTGGTCGTAGAAGTCGATCAACCCGTTCGCCCACGCAATACAACAGCGACGAAGCGAATGGAGTCTTACAAGTTGCCAGCGAGAGTGCATACTTCGTTCGTCGAAGAATTGAAATCGAAATTCGGCGAGTCCGTCCGAGTCAGCAGCGATCCGAACAGCGAAAACGTATTCATATCTGGTAGCGACGAAGCGCATTCGAAGATCGCGGAACTTGCCGCAGCTTATACGGGCACGCTCCACACGCAACCGCCTGCAAGTCCAATCGCGTTTCGCGACAGCGGCCAAGCCGTTCAATCTCCCACGCCGGTACAAGCAAGCGACCTTCATTCTCGATTCATCCGCGTGCCGGATGGCCAACTGAATCGCATTCACGAGCAACTGCTTGCGATCTTCAACACGAAACTAAGTATCCAGTCTGTCCAGGGACGGCAAATTTACGTGCTGCAAACCGACGGCAAGTTTCCGGCTCGAGTAGAAATCGAATTCGATCGAACTCGCAATGGAGTGCTGATTGGCGGGGCGGGTGCTGCCGCATCGCAGATGGTTGCTTTGGTTGATTTGTTGACGCGACCCGATCGCTCGGGACGGAAAGCAAAAGTCTTCAAGCTACGTCGTGACAACCACAGTCGATTTCGAGATGTGCTCGATAGCGGATCAGTTCAGAGTCGAAGTCGAACGTCGGTTCACATTCAGGCTCGAAATCCGAACGTGCGTCGGTTCCCTGCAACCGAAGAAACCAACGGAAGTGGCATCGAATTGGCGCGGTTCCTATTCCAGGACGCCAACAGCAATACTGCAAGCCAGCCTGCAGCGCAGCCAGGACAAGTTGCTCCGATTCCTGTCGCGGGAGACGACGTCGGACCCGTACGACAATTTGAGGGCGTCGATGTTGAGTCACTGCCGGATCTTGACGTAATCATTTTGCGCGGGACGGATCAGGATCTCGATCAGCTTGCAGACATCATCAAACAGCTCGAGCGAATCAGCAAAGATACGCAGCCGGAAATTCGCGTTTATCCATTGCAGCACGGGCAGAGCGAAGCGATTTCGGAAGTACTAGAACAAGTTAGCGAAGATCTGGTCGGAGGACGTCAGGGCCGAGTTTCGGTTTTGCCATTGGTGAAACCCAATTCGATCTTGATCATCGGTTGGGGCGATGCGGTTGTTGCGACGGAAGAGCTGATCAAGCAGCTTGATAGACCTGTCGCTCCCGAGTCTCAATCCGAAGTGCACCGTTTGAAGCATGCGTCGGCGGCTGCTGCTCAACAGACGTTGCAATCGTTTTTTGACAATCGAGGTGGGCTTGGACCAAGAGTTCAGATCGCGACCGATCCGAGAACTAATTCGCTGATCGTGTACGCCGCACCGCGCGACCTTGAAGAGATTCGAAAGCTTATCGCAGACATCGATCGCCCCGAAGGCGAAGCGGTCAATCGTGCTCGCGTCTTCCAAATCGAAAGCTCACTTGCTACGGACGTTGCGGAGACTTTGCAGCAAGCTATCCAAGCCGCCGCTGGCGACGGGGATCGTTCGGCTGCACTCGAACTGCAAACCTTCGACGCGGAAGGACAACGGATTTTGCGATCCGGAACGTTGCAGAACGTCCAGATCACACCGAACGCTCGCAATAACACGCTAATCGTGACTAGCCCCGTCGAAAACTTGGAACTCATCGCCGAGTTGATCAAGCAACTCGATACGCCGGTTGGTTCCGCAAAGATAAAGGTCTTTCGCATCGTCAACGGCGACGCTGCTGCCCTGATTCAGACATTGCGATCGTTGATTCCATCACAAGCTGCTGGCGGTGCTGGAGCGGGACCGCAGTTAAGTGCATCGGGCGAAGCTGGCATGTCGCCGCTACGATTTTCGGTCGATGTTCGTAGCAACAGCATTATCGCAACGGGCTCGGAAGGTGACCTGCGAATCGTTGAGGCATTGTTGGCGAAGCTCGATCAAAGTACATCGATGCAGCGCAAGACTACGGTCTACCGTTTGAAAAACTCACCTGCGATCGATGTTGCGAATGCCGTCAACCAGTACCTGCTTAATCGGCGTCAACTGGACACGGCAATACCTGGTCAGTCGAATCCGTTTAACGAAATTGAACGCGAGGTCGTTGTTGTACCGGAACCTATCGCGAACAAGCTAATTTTGGCTGCAACGCCGCGATATTTCGAGGAAATCAAGGAACTGATCGAACGACTGGATGAGTCACCGCCGCAGGTAATGATCCAAGTTTTGATCGCAGAGGTGGCCTTGAACAACGCGGATGAGTTTGGCGTCGAGCTTGGCTTGCAAGACTCCGTTTTGTTCGACCGCAGTTTGTTGGGTGACCTGCTCACAACGTCGGTTACTGAACAAACGTCGACAGCTGCTGGCATCATTTCAACAACGCAAGATCTTGTTCAAGCCGCGACAAATATTCCGGGCTTTGCATTCAACAGCACACAGCCACTGGGAAACAGCGGTAGCTCGAACGCGCTCGCGAACTCCGCAGACATCGGTGGACAAGGTATCTCCAATTTCGCCGTTGGCCGGACCAACGATCAGCTTGGTTTTGGTGGGCTTGTTCTTTCAGCGAGCAGCAGAAACGTAAACGTATTGTTGCGAGCTCTTCGAGAATCGAGACGCGTTGATGTTCTGAGTCGCCCGCAGATTCGAACGCTTGATAATCAACCGGCCTTCATTCAAGTTGGACAGCGAGTACCGCGAATCATTGGTTCGACCGTCAATCAAAACGGGCAATCGAACAGCGTGGCGCTTGAAAACGTTGGCTTGATTTTGGGCGTAACTCCGAGAGTAAGCCCGGACGGTACGGTCGTTATGGAGATCGATGCTGAAAAATCTTCGCTCGGTCCCGAGCAAGACGGAATTCCAGTTGCTGTATCGGTAGACGGCACGGTGATTCGCTCTCCGCGCGTAAATACAACGACGGCCCAAGCGACGGTGAGTGCCACGGACGGTGAGACAATCGTGTTGGGAGGACTCATCACTGACGAAGGGCAGTACGTGCACCGAAGCGTACCGTTTCTTGGAGATATTCCGATTGTCGAACACCTGTTCCGTTTTGATAGTCATATGAAAGCCCGGACGGAGCTGCTTATTATTCTGACACCGCATGTGATTCGAACGTCGGAAGACAACGAGCGCATTCGTCAGCTCGAGATGGCTCGCATGAGCTGGTGTGCTCGCGATGTTTTCTCGTTGATGGACGACATGGGCTACTACCCAGAGCCCAGCTATGACAATGTTGAAGTTGGATCGCCCGAGGTCGTCTATCCGGATTTGAATCCGACGGGCGAGATCGAACCGTTGGTGCCGCCGGAGCCCTACGCTGAACCGCAAGTTTTGGGGCCATCGAGCGAAGTAATGTTGAACGGTCCAGTGAATCGAATTCCGATTGGTGGTCCGTGATGAGAAAACTAACTTTATTGATGCTGTTTATCGTCGCGCAATTGGGCTGCAAAAACTTAGAAGTCCGCGATCGTTGGTTCGATTCCGATCGTGTTGCAGAGTTGCCGTCGGAGGTTCTTCCGATTTGGACGGACACCGTACTGCATCAACCGGGTAAGCCTGGAGTACGTGGCTTCGGTGGACGGCTCTATTTCTACGAAAACGGAAAGCCTGATCCTGTGCAGGTCGACGGCCAATTGGTTGTCTACGCATTCGACGGAGCCATCGACTCGCCGGGAATGGTTGCGCCGCTGCGGAAATTTGTTTTCACCCCGGACCAGTTGCAGACACATCACAGCAAAACGAGCTTGGGCAATTCTTACAGCGTTTGGATTCCATGGGACAAAGTGGGTGGCGAAAGTCGTACGCTCAGTTTGGTCGCTCGGTTTGACGGGCGTGAGGGCGGCACGGCGATGTCGAAGCCTGCTCGCATGTTGTTGCCTGGGCTCGAGACAACTACTCCACTGGAGAACGAACGAAACTCGAAAGTTCAGCTGGCATCACACGAAGGTTTGCTACAACCGGAAGATGATGATTCGATAGAGAGTTCATCGATTGATCTGCCACCCAGCTTTCAACGGCGTTTGTTCGGAAGCGGCAGGGCGCAAGACCTCCGGTCCGACGTGCCAAATGACTTAGCTACTAGCTCAAGCGAAGCAGCTAACTCGAACACACGCAACGAATACGCAACATCAAACGGCATTGCACCAGACGGGCTGGGTGCTTCAACTATTCAGTCACCGCGGGAACGGGCGGCGGAGGCGGTTCGAGAGCAGAATCCGTTTGCAGATCCGATTCCGGAAGTAATTCATACCGAACCGGTGAATTCGAATTGGCAATCCGGAGCTCGTTTTTCACCGCAGCGATTCCCGGCTCGAATGACACCAAGAGTTCAGCCAAATCGCGCTGCCTTGCGTCGGCAACCACACCGCGGAGCGTGGCCTGGCGTCCTTCCACCAACACCTCGTAGCGGTTCGAACTGGCAAAGTAGTCCGGGTTCTCAAGCTCGCGTTTCAACTCGCCAGGAAACTGAACGCCAGCGATTCCCGTTCCAAAGCCAAGTTCTAGTCGAGGGTGATACGGCTGGTTTTGCGCAGGCCTCTGCAGAGTCTGGTTGATCTGTTGACTTCGATCGAAGTTGGGACGAACACCAGTCGTTGACGGCACGACGGGGCCATTGGTCGTTCCTTGTTGGTTACCGACAAAAGTCCGTTGCTCAAATCGATCAGAGCCAACGAAGTCACCACCACGGCGATTGTCGCGCAGGAATCTTTCGTCGCCCTGGACTTGACCGGCCTCTTCCGTTGCTTGTTCAATTCGGCCTGCCTGTGGGCGTTGTGAAAGTGGCTGGCCGAGATTTCGCTCCGTGCCGAAAAGTTGCGCTTCGGCTGTTGCCGGAGCCAAAAGGAATAAGAGCAACGCTAGTTTGCGTTGTGTATCAGTTCGTCGTTGGTTTCGCATTGCGAGTGCTCTGTTGTTTGGTTGGCGATATAGTATGAGCCAAACCATGCCACTTACCAAGCAAGATGTACGATGAGATTGACAACGCTTTGTTGCCTGACTTTGATTACGTTGACCTCGCCTTCCTTTGCGGATTGGCCGCAGTTTCGCGGCGAAAACAGCTCGGGAATTGCGACCGGTAAAGTTCCCACGGAATTCGGGCCGGGTAAAAACGAGTTGTGGAGCGTGCCGCTCGCTTCAGGCCATTCGTCGCCGTGCATTGTGGGCGATTCGATTTTCTTGACGACTTTCGAAGCGGACGACAAAAAGTTGGCGGTCGTTTGTCTTTCGAAAGCGGACGGTATTGTGCGATGGCAACGCGATGTGCCGATTGAAAAGGTTGAGAAAGGACACCCGTCCTTCAACCCCGCAAGTAGCTCACCGGCATCGGACGGAGAACGCGTCGTTGCTTACTTCGGATCGTACGGTTTGATTTGTTTCGACATGGATGGCGAAAAGCTGTGGGACAAGAAACTGCCGCTCACGGAATCGTACGCAGGTAATGCGACTTCGCCTGCAATCTTTGGTGACAAAGTCATCCTGTATCGCGGCAACAAAGTGGATCACTTTTTGCTCGCAGTTAACAAAGAAAACGGCGAGCAGATCTGGAAAATCGAGCAAGATGAACCGTTTAAACCCGAACTCGCTTGTACGGCCTGTCCCATTGCGGTCGACGGCAAGTTGATCATGCATACGGCGCGATCAGTTCAAGCATTCGATATCGAAAGTGGCGAACAGATTTGGGCAACCAAGTGCGCAACCACGGCAACGAGCACACCTGTGGTAGCTGGTGATGAAGTGATCGTGGCTGCTTGGAACAAAATGGGAGAACCAGCACTGCGGCCGACGTTTCCAGCTTTCGACGAGCTTGTTGCCGACAACGATGAAGACAACAACAAACTGGTAAGCAAAGGCGAATTCCCTAGCCTTTGGATTTTTCATCGACCGGACGGTGCCGAAGCTCCACATAACGGGGCACCACTTAGTTTTCGCTCGGCTGACAAGAACCGTGATGGTGAATTGGACGCAGACGAATGGAAATCAAAGTTGGACGACATCGAAAAATGGCGGTCGGGCTATCAGAATCACGGGCTTCTCGCCATTCCGATCGATAGCAAAGGCGTCGTTGATCTTAAGGATGTTCGGACACTCGAAAAGCAAGGGATCCCCGAAGTGCCGTCGCCCATCTACCATGATGGGATTGTGTATCTGATCAAGAACGGCGGCGTACTGTCGTGCGTGAACGTTGAGCAGGGCAAGCGTGTTTCGAAAGTGCGAACCAAGGGAAAAGGAACGCATTACGCTTCTCCCATCATTGCGGACGCCAAGTTGTTTTCGACGGCTGGCGACGGCACGATATCAGTTCTGAGTCTTGGTGAGAAACCAAAGATTCTTGCCGTGAACCCGATGGGAGAGAGAACGTATGCGACTCCCGCGATCGTCGATGGCACACTCTACGTGCGAACGCACAGCCGACTGTATGCTTTTGCTGAGAGTGATTGAGTCGTTCGTCGGCAACGGTCCAGCTTTAAATCTGGGGTGTGAGTTCGTCGTGATTTCTCGTGATGCCGATACTCTCAAGAATTCTGTTTCTATTGGAAAGATCGTCGTAGGATGACAGGCTAATAACCGCGTTGATAATGGCGTCGGCTTCGAGCTCGATGGGAACGATCGTTCGACTAAATTGTTGTGTTACTTTGACCGACAGCGAGCTTCGTGGAGGATCCGATGGAACGAGCTGAACCCAGTTCCAAGTCGTCTCGCCATCGTTGGTTTGTCCTAAATCGTGAATAGAGGCTGGTACTTGGTCGCCCGTCGTTGACGCCAATTCGAAGTCAATCGGCTTCACAACGGTGTTATGTGGGTCTGCCCAACAGACGAGTGTGGAATCGCCTAAATGCAATGCGAACGGGATCTGAATTCTGGTAGTGTTGCCATCGCTGAAGCGACTTTGCGCCGTGGGCAAATCTTCGACAGGCATATTCGGCGCCTGTATCTGAGCGTGGTCGGGTATCTCCTGTGGATTGAGGACGATGCGATCAATCACCCACAGCGGAGTTTCGCTATCCAATGGGTAGCTGGCCGCTCCCACGGGTGCTTTGAGTTGAGGGGCCACGTAAAGGACTTGCCGCTTCTTCCCAGCGATTCGTTCGAAGACGTCACAATGAATGCCTTCGAAAGTCTCTTGTCCTACAAGGTCGAAACCTTCGGTAGACGAGAAAAACATTTCGTCGTCAACGGTTTTCGAAAGTCGATCTAGCATCTCTATGTTCGACCAGACAAGGGAATCACGGCGAGCAAAGGTACTGATTCTCGCCGAATCTGGTGGGCTGTTCGAGCCTTGATGCAGCACATAACCATCGCTAGCTCGGTATCCCGTCTCCACAAAAACCTTGTCCTTCACACGCGTTGTTTTGTATATCGTTGTCCAGAAAGAATGCGGTGATTTTGCATAGAATTCGATGGGAATTCTCTTGTTCCATGAAAGGCTGTAGCCGGAAATGATAAGGCTGCGTGCATTGTTGACTCGACTAAATACATCGTCGAGCGCGTAGGCTGGTCTCAGCAACAATGATGGAATCGAAAATGCACTGACAATCACAAGTAGGCAGACGGCCAATTGAAACGTTCTTGTGGATATCGGAAAGTTTGCGGCAGACCATGGCGTCGAAGCAGGCTTAGTTGGAAGGCTCGAAAAGAAATCGTCTTTTAGGTCGTCGTGTTGCTGCAAGAATTGGGCGTACGCAACATCCAATGATTTGCCTTGTGCTTTGGACGGGTGTTCGAGTTCTCGTTCCGTCAGATCTTTTTTAAGAGAATCATGGTCATCATGAAACTGTGAATACCACTCTTCTAGTGTTCGTTCTGAATTCGGATTCAAGCTCATGATGCCTCACGTCGATGTGTAATTCCGCGTTGTAGTTTGTGCCGCGCGCGATCGAGGAGTTTATAAAAACCAGAGAGTGACATTTCCAAAAGCAAACGAGCAGCTTCCGCAGACTTACCCTGCAAATAAAACGCGTGAAGCGCCAGCCGTTCTTGTTCTTGAAGGTCGGCCATGGCTTCTTGTAGAAATGTCAGTCGTTCGTCTTCTTCTGTTTCTGGGATTGCCAATGTAAATGTGAGTGTGTCGTCGAACTGGTGACGGTCTCTGCCTTTCTTTCGTAGCCATTCTTTGCCGGCCAACTTGGCAATTCCCGTTATCCAGCTCCCAAATTTTGAGGGACGGTCGAGCGTTGATAGTCTCGTATAGGCCCGAAGGAACACTTCCTGAGCTAGATCCTGAGCCGAGGCTAGTTCTCTCGTTGTGTCAAAGCAAACTGCTCGAATCAACGGTGCATATTTGTCGTAAAGACATTCGAATGCCCGTTTGTCTCCAGCAATTGCGCGTTCAACTAGTTCTTTGTCCGACAAAGTAAGTTACGCCTAATGTTAAGTGACAGTAACAGCTGTTGTTTCTACCGAAATCCAATATTTTCTCGTTGTCCGAATCTAGTTTATCAACAACTGTCGGTTTCGCGCAATGCGACACCGGAATATTGAAGAGAGACGCGAGTTGATTTCACTTTCGCGTAGTAGAAGAAGAGCTGTTAGGGGCCAACCCGTGTCCTTTCGAGGCTGTGGTGTCGGTGGGGATTTTGAATCGGAATCTTGCACCTGTCGGGTAAAGTGGTGAATATTGGATAACACCACCATGGCATCTTACGATTGATTGGGCGACGGAAAGGCCGACCCCAACGCCGTCCTGCTTGGTGCTCTTGATTGGAAGAAATAATCGTTCAACCTGATCTTTGCTTACGCCAGGACCATTGTCGGACACGGTGAATTCCCAGTATTGTGGTTTACGATGCGCGGAAACCTCGATCATACCCGTGTTGTTTTCCGTTGCTTCAATTGAGTTTTTTATCAGATTCAAGAGAACTTGTTGGATCTGTGTGCGATCGAGCATTGCGGTTCCCGCATCGATCCTCGATTGCAGCGTTATACACTCTTTTTCTGCTGGGAATGCGAGCAGCTGGGTGACGTCGTTCACAAGTTCGCCTATGTCTTCTGAGGACAACACTGCGAACCGTCCGGATGTTGAATCGCAAAAGCGGCGCAATATGTCAGCCGTCAATTGAGAGGATCGAATCATGGTTTGTACAAGCGAATCGATCTTTTCCGCTTCAGGGATCTGATTTTCTAGGAGGGTTCTTGCAATTCCTCCATAACAACGTATCGCGGTCAAGGGTTGGCTTGCTTCGTGAAGGATCTCCCTGGTAAGTTCCACCGCGGTAAAGTGTCTCACGGTGGCAAGCTCTTCGTCTTGCGTTTCGATAATATTGCGAAGTCTTTTGACGCGATCAATTAGCTTCGCCTCTTTCCGTTTCTGTTTCGTGATTTCATGGCAAACCATTGCGAACCGAGTCTTCTTCAGAGCAATCGCAGTTATTTCGAAACGAATGTCAGCGTCGTTCGCATCTGACATGGTGCATTCGAAGTTCAACGATTGAGCGTCACCTGGAACTTGAAATGGCAGTGACATCCACTGAGGACTACTCCGCGAGCCCGTTGGGCTTGTGAAGTCGAGCCAGTTTTTGCCAATGAGATTCGATTCTTCGACACCCAACGCTCTCGCCAGCGGCTTGCTTACGAAGTGCAACGTCCCGTCCGCACTAATCTCGAACATCAACAGATGGGACTGAGAGATTTCCGCGTATTGGGAAAGTGGCGATGGTTGCATAATTGGGACCGCTAAACGTGATTGCTCAATCGATGCTGGTACGCAACGTCTACGCTTCCCCTCTACCAGTCGTCGAGAAATCTGTTCTCGCGACTACAATCGTCTGCGCATACCCGTATATCAATCTGGACTGGACATTCTCTCAGTGACTAAACCCTTGAGGTTTTCTCCATCTATTTTCGTAAAAAGATGGAAAATGACCTGGCACGTCAAATTGAGTACAAGACTTGGTGGTTTGCGTGTTATGGGTTGACGCGGAATATGGATAGATCGCGAACTTGGGAGACTAGAGTGAATTGAGTTCCCTCGGGAGCTTGTTCTGCAATCAGATAGTTAAGGCAGCCGTTTTTCCAAAGTGCATGGGTCGACAGCTCCTGCCATTCTGTGCGTGCGAGATACGGTAGGTCGCGTCTCAAATAGAACAGATTCCCGCTGTGCGCATCTCCGCCAAGCAGGGCGACACCGCGAACGTCTTCAATTTCTCTCACTCTAGCCAGTGCCAGCGCCGAAGTTTCTGTGCGGCCCATGTGCCAATCCGTGGCGTCCCATTGGAATTTCACGGAAGCGATAAGAGTTAGCGACAGCCCAATCACCAGATACTTCTTCTGCTGGGTTGAAAGACATCGCGATAGATGCTCGATGCCAACGGCTACCAAAACGAACACGACCGGAATCATAGGCCATAGAAACCTGGGTTCCTTGTGACCAATAAACGAGTGAGCCACGGCGAAGGTAGCCATTGCAAACGCTAATCGTGGACAATACCAAGCTCCGATACACACCAAGGGAATTATCAGAAATGTCGATTCAATCAATGAATCATAGGCCCAAATTGCGTATTGATACCACGGTGATACGCCAAATGATGATGCGACATTCTCGACAACATTGGCACGAACGTACTCGATCGGAGAGTGGAACCAATGCCCCCAAGTGCAATAGTCGATAAAGCCAACTAGTAGCAGCGAAGCAATGCAACTAGCCGCAAACGGCCGAGCGGAGCTCTTTAAACCGGCAAGCGATCGGTCTTTCACAATTCGTTGAACCACCATAGCGAAGAACAATGGAGCGACGAATAGTGCCGATTGGAATCGCACCGCGAACATGATCCCCGCAAGGAAACCTGCTGTTCCAGGACGTCGATCTAGAAAATAAAGCATCGCCATCAGCAGTGGGATAGTTGCGGTCTCACTAAGGGTGCGCGCGCCGACGAAGATGAAAAACGGGCTCGCGGTCGCAAGAACTAATAGCGAAAACGCCGCCATGTGCCGCTTTTGTCTTAACATACCGAACGAATACATGACGACGCTCGCGAAAACGCCAATCCCCATCAACGATCGAATGATTTGGGCTTGATGGATCGGAGATGAGATTCCAATTGTATCGAACAGCTTGAGCAAGATTGCGAGCGATCCCGGGTAGAGGTAGTGTCGGATTCCACGTTCGTATTCCCAGAAAGATACGCCGTAGCCAAACGCAATCTTATTCGCGGCTTCGAGGTATTGCTGGTGTTCGTCGGGATGCACGAAACCAAGAGAGTTACTTCCGGCGACAATGCGAAGTGCGATTCCCAACACGATGACAGCAGCCATGAAGTATGAGGTCGCGTGTTTATTATCAAAACGACTGTGCATGGTTGCTCTTAGTATTCTTGTCCAGTGTTTTGCGTAAACGCGGGTGCAATCGGACGACGTTGTCGCGACTCACGAAACTTGAATGTGTAGAGCCTGTGTAGGTGTGTGAGATAGTTCCACTGTTCTCGAAGCGTGAGTTTACTTTCTCCCCGCTTTCGATCCGTAAAGTGGATGGGTACTTCGACTACCAAACGGCAGTCACACTTAACCAAAAGCTCCAGACCAATTTTGTACCCAATAGGATCTAGCCCATTGCATCGAGAAAGCGTCCGCTTGTGGATTGCAAAGAAACCTGCCATCGGATCTTTGATCGTTGTAAGTGGCCACGCCAGAAGGCTCGCGGCTTTTGAGTTTAACCATCGTAAGACGCCCCAGTCGTTGTCGGTTTTGCCACCTTTTACATAGCGACTCCCAACTACCATTTCTGCACCGGACTGAAGTGCGTCAACAATTTCCGGAATGGCTTCTGGTGGATGAGAGAGATCTGCATCCATCACAACGAGCATCTGTCCGCGTGCTTTTTTCAGCCCATGAAGGACGGCCGTTGCAAGTCCGCGTTCGCCGCGTCTTGTTTCGAGCACTACCGGGTAATCGTTTTGCAACGCATCGCAAACGAGATCAGTTCCGTCTCTACTGTCGTCATCCACGATGATGATTTCACCTCGCAAGTTCTCCGCGACGAGAGCTTTGGTCGTTCGAGACACCAACTCTCGCAGATTGTCTGCTTCACGGAACGTGGGGACGATGATGGATACTTGAGGATGCATCGTGTGCCTCGAATGTTAAAGTTTTTCGCTACCGCTTCGTGTTGCCATCGCTCTGTAGACTTCTAAATCCACTGAATCCGCAATGAACCGAACGGATCCATCCGCGAATGCAAAGTTCAACCCGCCGGGATGGTCACTACGAAACGAATACGATTCGTATTGCCATTTCACATCGTCAGGAATGTGATTGGGCGGAATCGCACAGGTTCCGTAGGCGTTGTTCGAGTACGGCCACGATGACCAAATGTTGTACCGAGGTAGATCTTCACCGACGATGAATGTTTTGCTGGTACCGTCGGCGATATGTCGCTGGCTGTTGCGGTTGGCGATGTCGGATCGCCAGAGATTTCCGTCACCATTGCCGAGGCCATCGAATGAACCGTTGGTACCTTCGTTGCGAAATGGAGTTCGGACGCTCCATTGTTTTAGACTTCGGTCCGCTCCCCAATTCGAGCCGCTGACTCCCTTGTAAGTGGTTTGTCCAACCGGAAAGCCCGTGACGTTGCCGGCATTTGTCGTCGGCGTTAAGTAGTCCCCATCTGCGCTCGGGCAAATGAAAGAAGCGATGTGCGCGTTTGTGGCTTCGCTGTCCTCGAGAGTCTCGATTGGAATATTCCCGGAATCGTAGACAGCCTGTTCTTCCATGTATGGAAGCGTCATTGCCATCCAACTCCAAGCCGTCGAATCAGGGCCACTTCCGTACTCGCCCAAGAATCGACCTGGAGGATAGGCATCATGTGCCGACTGATGGTTCTCGATGGCAATGACAAGTTGACTTAGTTTCGCTGTACACTGCGTGCGGCGCGTTGCTTCTCGAGCGACGTTGACCGCTGGTAACGCGATTGCCATCAATACGCCGATGATTGCGACCGCGGTTAACAATTCAACAAGTGTGAAGCCATGTCGTCGAAACTTCATCGTTAGCCTCCAAGCTAATAGAGTCGGAATCCGGCGGCGAAACGCGCAGAAAAGTAGAAGAGCAAAAACATCGCGAAACAGGCGGTTGCGCGGCGAAGCCACGCGGGAATCCGTTGAGCGACATGACCGCAAGCGATGTAAATCGGAAATGCCATCGCGGCAAACCGACCTTGGCTCAGCATGCAATTGTCGAAGCCCCTCGTAAGAAACGGAATCAAGAGAAGGCCTGTAGCCAGCGACGTCTCTTCTAATGTGAGCCAGCGTTGTCGATGTCCGAAATAAGTCAGGCTGCCGGCACCGATGAAGAAGAGCGGGTTCCAGAATGCGAGACTTAAAAGTGGAATCGAATGGGGTTCGAATCGTTTCCAATACGAAAGAGAATCCGAACGATACACAGCCCAAATTGGCTCGAACGCGGCAAACGAAGCCAGCTTCTGAGTAACGTCAACGTCCGGCCGAACACGCCAATGTTGTTGTGTTTTTGCGAAAGCAAGTGGCTCGCCAAATTCGAGTTGTTGGTAGGTCATGAACGCCAACAGACCCCAGCAACCGAGCGGCATGTATATCCAAAACGCCGCAAGGAATTCATGGCGTTTCGGATACCGTTGTAGCAAGTGAATGACGAATGGGACCAACAGAGCCACGCCAACCGGTCTTGTTGCGCTGGCCAATCCAATGGTCAATGAGATCACCAAAAGCGAACGCTTTTGATGCATTAAGTACATGGCCAGAACGGTCAGCATCAAAAACGTCGCTTCACTGTATGCGAACCGCCAAAAAAAACTTGCCGGCCAGATCGCCATACATATCAACGACCAGTGCTGCACTTGCCGCTCCAAGGATCGACCACGCAGATAGCGACTGAAAATGACTAGCGTAGCAATGAATGACGCATGGGCGACAAGCAGAGCGCTCCAGGAGAGTGAGAGCCTCGAAATGGTGGAGCAGACACGAATGATGAGCGGATACACTGGAAAAAAAGCTATGTTCTCTCCATTCGCGTCATTGTTGTACGTATATCCTTTGGAAGCGACATTCAGGTAATGGGCCGAATCCCAACGGTGCAGCACCGACTGAATGTTGATTGAATTCTCTGTTGGAACAGTTTCCGTCGACGTGTTGAACAGGCAGGTAATCCCGTACGCGGAACCAGCAAGGAACAACACTGTTGTATACAGATAGCAATAAATCGCTGTCTTCGAATCGAATCGTATCGATTGTGTTTTTCCCATCGACGCTACCCAGCTACCGGAAGAAGCTTGCCTGGCGCAGGTTTATGCGATGGGCGTTCCGGTGATTCCTTCCAGCGACAGTAACGAAACAAAGCTGCGACGCATTGAATTCCATCGCGTGTGCGGATTTTTTTCCCGTCTGAATACCCTCTTGGGTCGTAGCCGATCGGAACTTCGATGATCGGTATTTGCATGCGACAAGCTTTGGCTGTTACCTCTGCACAGAACTCAAACTTGCGACATTCCAAGTCCATTCTCCGAAGTACATCCGAACGAAATGCCTTGTAACATGTTGCCTGATCTGTCAGTCGAACCCGATACAAAAGCCAAACTAATTGATTGAGCAGACGGACTCCGTTACGAGACACGAAATGCGGATGCTGGGGTGCTTCGGATGAGTAGCGTGAACCGTAGACGATGTCTGCCTCGCCGTTCGCTAGTGGAGCTAGTACGCGATGAAGGTCTTCCGGTGCATATTCAAGATCCGCGTCCTGAATGACGGTGTATGCTCCTGTTGCAACTCGAATTCCCGATCGAATCGCTGCGCCTTTGCCCTGGTTGGTCTCATGGGTGAGTACACGGACTTCGGGGTTTCGTTTTAATTGAAGTAGTACGTCGGCCGTTGAGTCAGTGGATCCATCATCAACGACAACTACTTCTTTTCGGAAAGGAAGCTCAACGACTCGTGTTACGATTTCGTTGATCGTCTTTTCTTCGTTGAAAGCCGGTATGATCACCGAAGCGAAATTGCATTCCTCGCTTGGCGTTGTCGCCGCTGCGATATGACCGGCCACAGAAGAACACAGAAATGATTGCGTTCTGTTATGTCGAATCCGTTCGTTTTTAATCAGCATGTAGATTTCCCGCTAATCCTTGCGGCATGTACTCATACAAATAGTGACCGACCGTGTTTCGATTTCTCCTGAATTCTGAATTGTAAAGACGTGCGACTAGAATTAGCGTTTGGGCAACGAATCGATATCGTTGCTGCTCAAGCAATAGATGTACGTTGAATAGCCAACGCGTTCTACCGGCTCAAATGAGTGAAGGTCAGCAAAGCGATCGTCGGGTCGATAGAGTTGATTTACGCTTATCGCGTACCATCCTGGTTTCGTCGGTGGAGTGTCCGCAAAATCCCAAGGAATGTCTTCACCAATCGCTCGAATGTTGTAGTTGCAGTGCGGCGTAAAGTTCAGCGGAGCGGCTTGTGGGTTTGCTTCGAGCCAATCGCGAACTCGATGAACATCTTGTCCCCAATCGACATTGCTGTTCAGCATGTGTTTGTATCCAGCAGACGGGCCGCCGATGAATTCGTTGAAGTACGAGTGACTGTGCGGAAAGCAAAGCAAGCTGCTTATCACGCTCCAGCCAACGCAGCCGGTGATCAAAACCGGTTGCCAAGCTATCAGGCTGCGAGATGTTCGATTGGACTGGCGATGCTGCTTGTCGATGTAGCAAACAGTGCATCCCAGCAGCAATAAATACGGAGTTGCCGGCAAGATGTAGCGAAGATGGTGGCTAAACCCCGTTTGGGAACTTACGAAAAAAAGGATGCCCAGCCCTGGCATGAGAACGGAAGCGACATCGGGTACGGCGATCGGTCGATACCGCGCGAGAACAATTGTTCCGCTGAAAATAATCGCAAGGGCACCGAGCGGCGTTTTGATGCAAAGTCCATAGATGTAGTAGTACCACCATCCGCGTTTGCTCCACGTCCCGCGCAGATAGGAGTCGTAGTCGCGTTCGTCAAATTCGTACTTTTGCACGTCGATGCCGAGCACAAAATTGCGCGGCAGCGGAACCGGCAGCTTGCCCAGTACCGAATTCGTGAACCGATTGCCAGCAACCTTGGATTCTTGGCCGGATAACGTGGTGCTTACGAACGGAAAATCCCCGAAGCGAGTGCCCGTTCCCTCAAACAAATAGCCGAGGTTTAGTACATAAACGCTGACGCATACCATCATGGCAACGCGCGTCCATCTGCTGATTCGAGTAATGTCACACGAAGAAAAAGTCCAAACCAGGGTAACGCAGAGCAGCAACGGATAAGCTACAAGCCACGTCGTTTTCGAAAGCACTGCAAGTCCTAACGCGATGCCTCCCAGCAGAGTTCGCCGCCAAGTTGGATCGCGTTGCCAGTGCCAATTCGCATACCAGAACAGAATGCCCATCGACGTCGCGGCAGCATCCGGCGTAAGCATTTGACCGTTACCGATTGCTTCTGGCAAAAAACACCACAACGTCGTTGCGAGAAGCCCAGCAATTGGGCCAAATAATTCCGTTCCCCAACGGAAACAGATCCAACCGGTTAGTAGACTAAACGGAACGCATATGAGACGACCGTACGTGAAATACTGGAATGCATCTTGGCCGTTGGCTGCAATGAAGTCATAGCCAACACGAAATTCGGGCCGATCAAAGTGGCCTCCCAAATAGTGTTCCCAATCCCTTTTTGCAGGAGAGAGCCAAAGGGGTATGGCCGCAATCGTGCGCACAAGTGGTGGGTTCACGCGATACAGGTCAAACTTCTGCATCTCGAGGTGACTGAGTCCCGCCGTAAGATGTCCTACTTCGTCGCGAGCTGGCGAGTTTTTGGATGATCCATAGACTAGTAAGCCGGCATGGCAAGCCAACACGATCAGCGCCACTAACGTCGTTCGATTCGTAAGCCACGAGTGAATGTATTGCATCGTTGCCGCGCTAGATCTTGCCTTCGAGTTCTACACTCTGACCAGAATTTGAGTCGGATACGGCGACGATTGGTCCTTGGAAGCTTTTGGGCATTGCCTTGGCGTCGACTTCAATGATGAATCGTTCGACCTTCTCGGATACGGACCATTGACGGTCGACGTTTAGCCAAGGAACCAGCGACTCGATTGACGGAACTTGCGTCTTTTGTGAATCGCGGAGCACGACAATTTCGTAACTCTCATTGTGCGAAAGACCGGGCTCCAGTGTCACTCTTGCCGGACAGCATTCCATCCATCGTGGAGTTCGCCAGGTGACCGGTACCGTCAAGACATGGTTGGCATTCGTATCAAGAAACGCGACGTATCCTTCTCCAAAATCGGATCGCACAGTGATGTCAAACGATTGCGTTTTGCTCGATGGAGTGCCGAGTTGGACGTCCATGATTTCAGGGTCTGAGCAAATGACAAAGCCTATCGAATTGCTTTTGGTAAAATGCAATAGGCCATTTTCAGTTGCGGTATTGTTGTTCGTTACCAGTTCAAGGTCTTGTGGGTCGGACCACGCGTCCGCAACAACCTTGCACTTGAACGGGATACGCCATGTCGAGTTAGCGGAAGCCACTCGCAACAATATGTTTTTGGATATTTCACCAGGCGCTCGCGGTGCTTTGTAGTCCAGATTCAACACAGTCGTTTCGTTAGGAGCGAGTTCGAGGGGACCATCCAGCTTGAACCGAATGCAGCCACAACTCGATTGGGGTTGTTGAAAGACAATGGCTCGATTTTTTAGGTTAGTAACCGTAACGGCGAGGCTTTGTCGTTCGTTAGGAGTCACGTTGCCTAAATCGAATTCCGATGGCTCGAAGTGAATGTCTTCTCGGTGCACCGGATCGAATTGCCGCGCGAAAGAAACTGGCTCGTGGATTTTCCAAATCAGGACCTCCACCACCAAAGTAGCAACGACGACGGAGAAAACGACTTTTGGAGAGAACATTGCGTGTCTCGTGGAGTGTGAAACGCGATACAGGTCGCTTGGCTTAGAAAAGTACTTCCTCAGGAATGTCTCTCGAAGTACGAAACTGAAACAGAAGATGAGGAATCCAATCTTGTCGCTGCTGGCTGTACCAAAACCGAACCGTGTAGGGACAAATCGTATGGACGCCTTCCCCCGTGTGTTGAATGACGAGTCGCACGTCGGCGATGGTGACATTGCCGTGCATTGCAAGGTTCATTTCAGCAGTGTCATCCGTGTTTTCGAAGTTGTGATGGCGGACGCCGCGACGTTGCCACAATTCGGCCGTCACGCCATCCATTTGGCTCGGCTCGGAAATCGATTCGCTGGATTCGGAATGGCATGTCCAGACATGAACACTTGATTCTTTAGGAACGACCGCTTTCCATTCTGGTGAGATTCCGTAGGCATCCCAAAACGTAACGAATTGCTGCTCGAGATTAAGCGCTTCGAGCTCGGAAGAATCCAGTCCGTGCTTTTCGACTAGGTAGCTAGTGAATTTGGCTACATCGATGGGATTGAGTTTTTCTCCACGAGAACCCATGTACTTCATGAGCGCTCGGGCCGTACCGCGTCGATAGGCCGAGGCCAAATCATGAATTGCGTCGGCTAGCTTATCCGCTTGTCTGTCGTCTAATTCCGTGTACGATCCATCAGCGTTACCGGACGGATCGTACTTTAATTGCATATCTCGAATCGCGCCTTTGCACAAAGCTGACTCGATCGGGATGGAATCTGCTGCGTGCCATCTTGCCAAAACATCGCCTTGCCGACCCTTAAGTTCCATCAGCCAACGCTGAGTCGCCGCTTCCGCCTGACGCCGCTTTGCGGACAGGCCGAATCCGACAAGGTTCAACGCCAAGAAAGCGGTTACGATTGTCCAATTGATTACTTTTGATTTGGCCATGCTCGCTCCAGTCTGACTCGTTGTTACTGGATGAACGGAAATGCATCCAGACATGGATTTGACGTTCGGGAAACAACCATCGATGTGGTTTTCCGTAGCTTCGTAAGTCGCTGTCACGCACAACGCAAAGGCGATGCGGTTTTTCGCGACAGCGACCCACTGGTTTTCGTAGTGGCCGAGCTATGACAGCCTAGCTCGACTCTGCGACGCACTCGCTGCTAGCGCCGTCCGGATTGGGACAACTGGTACCGGTTGGGCAGCAAAACGTATCTTCGCCGAATACGCGATAGACCGTGCACCATGTGCCAGAACATGGAGGTAGGTCGGCGGTTGCGCCTTCAACTACATAAGATGACGCACCCAGAATCGAAACAAACGCAAACGCTATTAATGACTTTTTCATGGGATTCCTCCTTGAATACCACTCGACTCGGATTTTCAACATCGATTGAACTTTGGCAAAACGCAACGCAAACAATTGCGTTCACACATTGTTCGTTGAAGTGCGCCTTACCTCTAAACTAGTTGCCGGCAGTCCAAAAAATTCTACATCAATTAGTTTGTTGCAAGTCGATGCATTGGATAGATGGCAACGCTGGCTCGATCGCTTCGATTACTTTCACTGGCTGTCGAAATGAGATCGCAATTCTGGTCCTACGACAAATGCGATCGACTCAGTTGTTTGGCGTAAGCACTACTGCATGAGCTGTTCAACTGAAACTTTGAATTGCAGTAGGCGGCCTTCACTGGTCCATGGAAAAAATGGCGGTGGATCAAGAATCAAATCCAACACGCCAAATTTGTTAGCATCGCGAATCCAGATTTTGCCGGTAATTCGCTGATTTCATCGTTTGATTTCAGCAACGAAACCATTGCAACTCGACATGCCCTGAGCAAAGGAATAAGTTGAGGTTCTCGCCAAACTCAAAAGTTCCATTCTTTTGCCTCGCCAGACTAGTCTTCTTATGTCTCTCCATGTTTGCTTACGTGTCTTGCCGTGTTTCAGTCGATTTTGCCTCGTCGGTTTTTTTTGCGCAGCGGTTTCGCTAACGAGTGACTCTGCAACGCATGCGCAAGAGCTGGCGGACTTCACGGCTCTCGGCGATCCATCGTACGCTCAGAGTTTAGGGCTCAGTGATGAACAGATCGCGCAGGTAGCAACGGTTCTTGATGAGAGACGCAACGCGATTGTCACAGCACAGCCTGATAATCGCGCGCAAATTCTTGCTGACGCAAACGCGAAACTCTCTGCATTGCTCACTGATACTCAGAAGCGAGCGTTCGGCCAACTCGTCGCTGGGGGCAAACTGCGATTCAGGTTCCGGAACGAGTCATGGAACAACGTGTTGCAGTGGTTCGCAGGACAAGCTGACTTGGCGTTGGTGATGAATGAAGTTCCGGCTGGCAACTTCACCTACAGCGATGCGAAGAACCATTCACCCACGCAAGCGATTGACTTGCTGAACAGTGTTTTGCAGAGCAAAGGCTTTACGCTTGTGCGTCGGGAAAAAATGTTGATAGTCGCTAAGACGTCCGACGGCATTCCGTACGACATGGTGCCCAAGGTTACACCTGAAGAGCTGGTTACACGTGGGCGCTTCGAATATGTAAGCGTTCTCTTTTCGCTCAAGGGTCGGCCGATTGATAAAGTGGCGACCGAAGTTAGTGCCTTTGTTGGGGCGAACGCTAGAGTAACTCCTCTACCAGCGACGGGCCAGTTGATGGTCGTCGATACTGCCGGTCGTGTGGACGCCATTCGGAAGCTCATCGATTCGATTCCTCTTCCGCAGAAACCGAAACCGAAACCAAAACCGAAGCCACCTGAAAAAAAGCCAAAGCCGCCAGCTCCCGTCTTTCAAGTTCACTCGTTGAAAGGTTTGGATGTTGGCGCAACAATCGAGACGCTTAGCAAACTCTACGGCGATGCAAAATTCACGGGAGATGGAAAAGCCGAGCAGCTCACTGCGTTCACTCCGCCGCAGCGGCAAGACGCGATTGCCAAGACACTCGCCCAGATGACAGCGAACATATCGGGAGACAACGAGCCGAGGCTTGAGATCTACTCCGTCGTCAACAGAGACATTGACCAACTGCAGAATGTTTTAGCGCAAGCAAACCCGGGCGTGCAGATTTCTGGTGACCAAGCAGGAAGTCGCTTACTTGTCGTTGGTGACGCTGAACAACAAAAAGGCGTCGTGGATACGCTCGAAAAACTCGACGCGGTAGAAGTCGTGGGCGAGGGCAATGGTGTAAAAATCTACAACGTCGATTCAGAATTGGCCGACGATATTGCCGAACTCCTTCAGCCGTTAATTCCGCGCGCCAGCATTGTGCAAACTGCTGGACGGATCGCCGTTCGTGGTAGCTCGCAAGATCAGCAGATTGCACAGAGCGCGATCGAACAATTGGTGACGGCTGAAGAAGTGGCTGAAAAACCCGCGTTGCGATTCCATAAGCTCAAACAGCCTTTAGATGCTGAATATTTAGATACAATTCGCGAGCTTGCGCCGAAAGCGCGTATCTCCGAAGTGCGAGATCGTAATCAACTAGCAATTGTGGCAACGGCCGCCGACTTTCGACGTATCACTCAAGCTCTGCAAAACATCGAGTTGGAATTGGCCGGTTCGACGCCGCAAACATGGAAAAGCTATTTGACGAATTTCATGGATGCCGGCGAAATGCAGTCTTTGCTAAGCACAGTCGCTCGGTCTGCGCAGTTTAAATCTGACTCGCAGCGAAAGCGACTCATGATTTGGGCGACAGAAGAAGAGCATGAAAAAATGGCGACGACGTTGGCCGCGTTCCAAGGCGACGATGTCAATCCAGCAGAGTTCGAAAACGTGCTGCTTGGCTATACGATCAACCGCGGCGATCCCGCGTCCGTCGTGGAAATGTTGACTCCGCTTTACCCCAATGCACAATTCAGCGCCGACAAACGCTCGAACAAGATCCTCGTTACAGCGCCATTGGCTGAACAAAAACGGATCGAAGCAGTAATTCAACAGCTCGATACGGCACCAGGAAACGGTGGCGATGTTGTGCAGTCGTATTCCGTGAAGGCTATGCCGCCAACGACGGTGATTCAGTTGCTTTCGCCAACGTTTCCAGACATGCGTTTGACACCGAACAATAGTCGACAACAAGTTGCGGCGATTGGATCAGCGTTTGACCATGAGAAATTCAAGAAAGCAATCGAGCAGCTCGACAACGATGATCGGGGCGGCACCGTCGTAGGTTACGACGTTGGCACGGCGAGTCCGACACGCGTGAGAAGCATCTTGATGCAATTGGTTCCGGGAGCAACCGTTTCCGCGGGCGAAGATAAAGTAGTCGTATGGGCGGATGAAAAAGATCACGCTCTCATAAAACAAGCGATCGAAGAATTCACGACTGCAGAAGGTAAGAAGCAAACAAAGGTCTACCACTTCAAACATGCCAATCCAAATGCAGCACAGTACATTTTGCGGGATCTTATAGGCGATGCGAGGTTCATCGATGACCGCGACACTCGCACGTTGATAGCCACGGCTACAGAAGAGCAACATCTAATGATCGCGGACGTCGTCGAGCAGATGGATTCGGCGAGCGACACGCAACAGACGACTGAGATCTATCGGTTCGATCGGGCGAACGCACGTTCCGCCGAAAACGTTTTCGAACGGATTGCGCCACGAGCGCGTGTTAGCACACTTTACGGTACGAATTCTGTGGTAGCCACGGCATCCGAGTTGGAACACGAAATGTTTCGTGAGGCGGCGGAGAAGATAAACGGTGGGGAAAAAGCCAGCATCACGAAAGTCTATCCGTTAGACAAGAAACAAATTGATGTCGAAGACGTACGCGAGTCGATCGACGATTCGCTGCTTTCGCGACTTGCATTGCGGATGAACGAGCAAACTAACAGCCTCATCGTTCGTGGCAGCGCCGAAGACCAGGCGGCTATACAACAATTGATTGACGAAATCATCGCTCAGGTTCCGCCAAAAGAAAAAAGTACAGCCAAGGTTTATCAGCTTAAGCACGCTCAGCCGTACGTTGCCGCTGATGTATTGCGAGATTTGTTGGAAGACGCTCGAGTAAGGGATGATCGACAAACCGGTACGATCACCGTGACCGCTTTGCCTGATGAACATGAACAGATTGCCGTTGTTCTCGAGCAGCTTGATATTCCCGGTCAACAAACGCAACAGACAACCGAGATCTATCGCTTTGATCGTACGGACGCTGGCGCAGCCGAGATGACGTTTGAACGTTTGCTGCCGCGAGCTCGTGTTAGCCGGATTGACGGCACCAACTCAGTTGTCGTCACGGCGACCGATGCCGAACACAAGGTTTTTCGTGAGACCGCCGAAAAGCTCAATGGCAGCGGTAGCAAAAGCGTGACGAAAGTTTATCCGCTCGACCGCGATCAAATCGACGCCGAAGACGTTTTGGCGTCGATTGACGATTCGCTTATGTCGCGAATGTCGGTTCGCATCAATGAGGCAATGAATGGTTTGATCGTTCGCGGTGCTGAAGAAGATCAGGCCCAGATGCAACAACTCATTGATGAGATTATCTCACAGGTGCCGGCGACGCGCAAGCGCATTGCGAAGGTCTACCAATTTAAGAACGGCGGTGGGCGGTCTGCACGGTATGTACTTCGCGATGTGTTCGATGACGCAACGATTGGTTTTGATGATGACAACAATACGCTGATCGTGAGTGCTTCCGACGACGACCAGCAGCGGATCGCATCGCTGGTTGAGCAAATGGACCAACCTTTGTCGGCCGGAACGAAAACGAAAATATATGCCCTCGATTCGTTTCCAGCTCGTCACATGGATAACATCGTCGAAGACATGGTGGGCGAAGGCGAGGTAACTTACGACGACGAGACTAACGTCATGATCGTAACCGCTTCTGAAGATCAGCATGCTCGAGTCAAAGAAGCGATTGATAGCGTGAACAATGTTGACAGTAAGGCGGTTGATCGCGTTTACGTGTTGAAATCAGCTAGTTCCGCGAACATACAAAACTCGATCGAACGACTGATGCCACAAGTTCGCGTAGCCAGCGACACGGACTCCAACACACTGATCGTGTCAGGAAGTGACCAAGATCAAGCGCGTGTTCAACAATTGGTGATGCAGTTGGACAATGCTCCAGGGCAAGAAACGGTCATGCGGGCCTACGTGGTTGAGAACGCAGATGGAAAGCAAACTTTCCAATCGTTGCAAAGTACCTTCAACGGAAATGGTAATTTTTCACTGTCGTTCCAAGAAGCTACAAAGACGATTTTCTTAGTCGCAACTCCGAAGAACCACGAAATCTTCAGCGGCTTGCTAACACAGCTCGACAATCCTCTACTGGCGGGCTCGAATCGAACCGCGAAGACGTACGCATTGGCGAATATGTCCGGTAACGCTGGCAAAGCGGCGGTCACTGCGCTGTTGCAAGGTTCCACACCGCCAGCAAACGTCGAGCTCGATGACTTCGGCAATACGCTGATTGTGGTTGGGACCGAAGAACAGCAGAAAAAGGTCGCCAGCTCCTTGGGGCAACTGTCTGGTACCGAAACGGACTTGGAAGTCTTCGAGTTGGCATACGTTGATCCGTGGACCGTGGAAAGTGCTGTGGACGCACTCTACGCGAATCAGCCAATCAGTGCTTCTCCGACGATCACGAGCGACTATTTTTCCAATCGGCTTTTTGTTCGAGGCAGCACCGCACAAATCGATCAGGTCAAAAGCCTCTTGAAGAAAATGGGCGAACGTTCTGTCCTTGCGAAAAATGAAAAGGGCAATGGTGATGTTCGTACCATTCCGTTTCGTGGTGATGTAACAGCAGCAGTCGAGCAGATTCAACAGATCTGGCCTCGGATTCGTAAGAATCGCATTCAAGTCGTCGCGCCGTCAGATCCGGGGTTCCAGATTCAAGGCACCCAACGTGCGCCAGCTCCGGCTCCAGCGCCGTCCAATTCTCCGCTTAGGTTGGACGACGACGACGAGGACGAAGGCGAAGATGGTAACAGCGTTGAGGCAACGACCCCTAAGGCACTGCGCTACGTAGCGCTACAAACTAGTACCCGGGCGCCTGCTGCTGATGAAAAAGTGGCTGATCCATCTAACGAACAAGAGCCCGCTGCGGAAACGCCCACAGACACGCCGGTGGTAATTGTGCCGGAAGATGATCGCATTACGATTGCATCTTCAGACCATGAAGCACTAGACCAACTGGAAGAGTTGCTAAGTGTGATGGCTCGCACGGATTCCAGTGAAACGAGTATGGGGTCTGATTTTGCGGTCTATCTTCTTCGCAACACAGGTGCGGCAGACATGCGCCAATTGCTTGGCGATTTGTTCGAGCAACTTCGAAAGAATAGTGGTGGCGGCGGTGGAGGTAGCTCACGTTCTGGTAGTTCGCGATCCAGCGATTCACGATCCGGCGGAATAAGTTCGATGAGTTCCATGAGTGGCTTCGGCAGCCTCTTCGGACCGAGCTTTGGAAACGTCGCGGTGGTCGCGGACGATCGGTTGAATGCGTTGATCATTCATGGCGATCGAAAGGAACGAGAACTAATTGAAGAGCTGTTACGCGTGCTCGATTCCGAAGATTTGGCGAACCCCATCGTCGTCTACCAGCCAGAGCTCGTCACGCTGAAAAATACTCAAGCTCAGCGTGTGTTAGGTATTCTGAGTAACGTCTACAAGTCGCAGCTCTCGTCGGGAGGCGGTCGAAAGAAAGTCGACATACCTGAAGGAGTTTCGTCCGAGGTTGCGTCAGTGCTTCAACAAATCAATGCTACGGCAGGCTCACCAATTCTGTCGCTAGATGTTGATGAAACAACTAACTCGATCGTCATGCGTGCTCCCCCCGAGCTTCGCAAAGAAATAAAACGATTTGTCGAATCGCTCGACACGGGTGCCGGTGGAAATCGGAGCCGCAATGTTCGCGTGATTAAAATTCAACGCGGAAAGTCAGATCAGATTCGCGAAGCACTCGAACAATTTATTCTGGACCGCCGTGATACAAATTGATTCTCAAGTGTGAACTGTCGGGTAATAATCGTACAGAAGACGATAAATTCCGGATAAAAACAGCCTTGTGAAGCGTTTGCCTTGCTTACGGTTCGCTCAAGCAATAAAGTGACCTTTCGGTGATGGATGCCGAATTTCCTACCTAAATCCTGTCGGCCTACTTATCTGGGTCGAACCTACCACCTTATGAACCCACCATCTTCGACTACCGATAGTAGTCCGGCGTTGGATCGTCGCGACCTACAACGACTTGCTAAAGCAATTGAAACGGGCTCCGAACTTCAGTCGCTTGCCAAAGAGTTAGACTTTGTTTCATCACGAAGTTTGCTCGAATCGGTCGCCCAATCCATGGGGATGCCGTTCGCGGATCTTGAAAACGTGGACGTGGACGTCAAGCTGCTCGACGATTTCCCACTTCGACTAATTCATCGGTTCGAGATCTTCCCGATACAACGGGATGATGAAGGTCTCACTATCGCCACCAGCAATCCGTTTGACTTTCAAGCGATCGATACGATCGGCACCGCAACGCGTTCCGTCGTCAAACCCGTTTTGGCCGAAGCCGATCAACTTCGCGAACTGATTAAGTCCTATCTAGGCGTTGGTGCGGAAACGATCGACGGCTTGATCGCATTGCAGAAAGAAACGCACGGTGAAGTTCAGCAACTAGATCAGCAAGATCTGGAGGACGTTGAGCAGGCACAGCAAGCATCCGTCGTGCGGCTGGTGAATGAGATTCTGATGGAAGCGATCGAAGCTCGGGCGAGTGATATCCACATTGAATCGCAGGAATACGGGCTCAAGTTGCGTTACCGTATCGACGGCGTTCTCAACAAGCAGCCGATTGCCGCGGAGATGAATCAATTCCGCGCAGCGATCGTAAGCCGTCTCAAGATCATGGCGAACTTGAACATAGCAGAAAAACGAGTGCCGCAAGATGGCCGCATCAAACTGCGTGCGCGAGGACGTGAAGTTGATATTCGTGTCTCCGTGATACCCATGCTGCACGGTGAAGGCATCGTGATGCGTGTTTTAGATAAAGACAATTTGAGTTTCTCGCTGCGTGGCATCGGAATGCCAGAAGACGTCTACTTGAATTTCCAGAACCTAATTCGATTGCCACACGGTATTGTGTTGGTTACCGGACCGACTGGTTCTGGAAAAACGACAACGCTCTACAGTGCGCTCAGCGAAATACGCAGCGAAGAAACGAAGATCATCACAACGGAAGATCCGATCGAGTATCAACTTGAAGGGATCAACCAAATTCAGGTTCACTCGAAAGTTGGCCTCACCTTCGCCACAAGTTTGCGAAGCATTTTGCGTCACGATCCGGACGTTGTGTTGGTGGGTGAGATTCGCGATTTGGAAACCGCCGAAAACGCGACGCAAGCTTCTCTCACCGGGCACCTTGTCTTTAGCACCCTGCATACAAACGATTCATCTAGCGCGTTTGTCCGTCTGTGCGACATGGGTGTTGAACCTTTCTTGGTCAGTAGCACGGTCGAAGGTGTGATGGCCCAACGACTAGTACGACGGCTGTGCCCGGATTGCTGTGAACCGGTGGAACCTAACCGGGCAGACATTCCAACAGACTTTCCTTGGGAACGAATGAAAGATCTTGGGAAAACGATCTATCGTCCGGTCGGTTGTCCGAGTTGTCGCAACAACGGTTACCGAGGACGTATTGGCGTGTACGAGCTATTGGTTAGCAATGACGAAGTTCGGAAACTTGCGACGGAGCGCATTGCTTCGAACAGAATCAAGCAAGCCGCGGTTGCGTCGGGAATGAGAACTCTGCGTGACGATGGATGGCAAAAAGTTGTTGATGGAGTGACCACGATTGACGAGGTCCTGCGTGTTACGAAGGAGTGAGCTGAAGAAAACACGGCCCTGCAAAATCCTCGACGCAATATCCCCCATTGCCGAAAATGGAAAAAGGGTCATCCAGACACTTGGCTCACACGGATTAGTGTCCGAATCCTAAGTATCAAATCATCCGCCACTAACCACGCGAAGTAGCAAAAACTCACTCCGCTTTCCTATGCCCGATTTTTCCTACCGAGCGAAAACCACCACCGGCGCCTTAGCCGAGGGTGTTCTCACGGCGGACACTCACCGCGAGGCACTCACGCAGTTAACGCAACGTTCTCTGTTTCCGCTTGAGGTAGTCGACAAAAACACGAATAAGCCAGGGTTTGGATTGGCGTTCTCTTTCGGGGCGGGAGTGAAGACCGAAACCATTGCGGATGCGTTAACCGGCATGAGTGATTTGTTGGGCAACGGTGTCGCGTTGTTGGAGTCTCTGACGATTCTCTCAGAACAATCCACCGACAAAAAAATGGGTGAGATCCTGGGCGAAGTCCGTGATGCCGTGGCAGAGGGTACCAATCTTGATGACGCGATGGCGGCTCATCCAACTGTGTTTTCGAACCTAACGGTCAGCATGGTACGTGCTGGACTAGAAGGTGCGTTCTTGGAAGACGCGTTGGAGCGAGTTTCTTCTTTCCTACGCCGACAGGATGAAGTCCGTGGTAAGGTAGTCGGTGCGATGGCGTACCCCGCAATTCTGGCGGTTGTCGGTTGTATCGTGACCGTGATTTTGGTCACGGTGATTGTTCCGATGTTCGAACCGTTCTTCGAGCGTCTTGAACGCAGTGGCGTTGGCTTGCCGACGATTACTATCGTGTTGTTGTTCTTCAGTCATGCCTTGGTGCGTTACGGTGTTTTTGTCGCTGCCGGAGTGGTGGCTATGGTTGTTGGCATAAGAAAACTAATTGCCTCGGAAAAAGGTCGCAGGTTTATTGACGAGTGGAAACTCAAAGCCCCGTTGGTTGGTCCCATTTTTCATGACACGTCGGTATCTCGGTTTTGCCGCGTACTCGGAACTCTTTTGAAAAATGGAGTTCCTATTCTTCGTTCGCTCGACATTAGTAGTTCCTCGGCTGGAAATGTATTGCTTGAGGAAGCCGTGAAGGGATCCGCCGAAAACATCTCGGCCGGAAATCTGCTTTCGCAGCCCCTCGCTGAAAGTGGCCTGATCCCGCCACAAGTCATGGCTATGATTCGCGTGGCCGAAGAGTCCAATTCGTTGGACGAAGTTTTGATAAAGATTTCTGACCGAATGGATCAAAAAACAGAACGACGGCTAGATATGCTTGTTCGGCTCATCGAACCGCTCATGTTGTTGGCTATTGGTGCGATTGTCGCATTGATAATTATTGGCGTGCTTTTGCCCGTATTCGATATTAACTCCGCGATTGACTAGGACTGACGAATCGCAAACACTATGTACTCGCAAGGCTTGGAAGCTTTGTGACTCCCACCCCAACTCCCACCGAAGATTTTTTTAAGGATAGAAGACGATGAGGACCCACCGTAAACGCGCGGGTTTGACGCTCCTGGAATTGATGATCGTGTTGATCATCCTTGTAATGCTCTTCGCTATCGCTGGCCCTCGACTGTTGGGCTCGCAGAAGAAAGCAGACATTCGTTTGACCAAGGCGCAAATCGGAAACTTTGATACGGCGTTGAAAATGTACTACGCTGACATCAAGTCGTTCCCGTCAACCGACGAAGGGCTGATGTCGCTCATCAAAGCACCCGCTGATGAGAACAAAGCTCGCAATTGGTCGGATGGCTACTTGGATGACCAGGAAATCCCTGCCGACCCTTGGGGAAATGCCTATTCGTACGAATACCTCGGCGCCCAAGATGGTGCGCGGGATTTTCCTCGGATTCGATCGAATGGTCCCGATGGTCAAGCAAATACCGATGACGACATTATCAACTGGCGCGAGTCCGAATCTGGATCAGGAAGTTCAAGCCCAGGGACAGGCGTTAGCGCGTTAGACAACGTTTCAGGCTAAGTCGCGTGGCACCAGTCAGAAAAACGATACGTCAACTCAAGCACGGCTACAGTTTGCTTGAGTTGATGATCGTGCTTGCCATTCTCGTTTCGATCATGGCGGTTTCTTGGCCTCGCATATCCAAACGCATGCAGCTCATCGCACCTCGTGAAGCTGCGCTTCAACTAAAGGCCGATCTAGCCGAAGCCCGTGACCTTGCTGTTACCTCAGGTGAAGCTTGGGTCATTCGCGTCCAACGCGGAAGTGCAAAGTACGAGATAGGTCCTGTCTCTGAAATACGCGAAGAGATGTTCAGCGATTCGATATCGAAGACACTGGGCGGTGAAGATCCGTTCGCGGAATTCGTGAACTCTGTCGAGAACCCTAGCCCGACTGCAACCGGCACAACGACGCTTGGAACTACTCCGGGCACATTGATTCAGCCAGTGCGAATCCGCCGACACGAACTGCCCGCCGGTATGGTATTTGACGACGGCTTTGCACATCAAGTTAGTGACGTAAACACGGTTCGGGTGGATCCGAATCAGGCACAGACGCTGCCACCTTTTGGCGCGACCACTCCCAACGTAACGACGCTCCCAGCGACCCCTACTTTGCAACTGGTGCCCGCTGGGCAGGCAGTGCCAGCGTTGACTCTCGCGACCAGCGACAATTGGAAATTCGCCGTCATCTTTCAACCCGATGGGCGCGCGACCGAATCAGAGATTCGTCTCAAAGAACAAGCGACAGAGAATAAAATCCGCTTGCGTATTCGTGGCTTCACCGGTGGTGTTACGATCGACAAACTGGAACGTAAGCCACCGGTTCAACCTGGGCTGCTTCCGGAAGATGCATTGTTGGAGCCAGACCCAAGCTCCGATCCAAATTACAAAATCAACGATGCCGCCACGCCTGAATTGCCAGACCTGGTGACTCCTTCAGCGAGGAGTCAGCGATGAGGCGGAGACACGGTTTTTCCTTGCTTGAAGTCATCATTGCGACGGCAATATTGGCTGCCAGTGGCCTGATGTTGATGAGCGTTTTTTCCATGGGTGACCGACATACGCAGCGAGCCGACGAGCGGTCGATTGCTCAAATGCTTTGCCAGTCGAAACTCGAAGAACTACTTGCGAGTCCGTCTGACTTGCTGCCCATTCAAGCGGAAGTGATTCGTCAGTACCCGGGGTGGGTCTACTCCGTTTCTTTGAAGCCGACGCAATTGGAAGGGTTCGTTCAGCTCACCGTCAGTGTGACACACATTCCTGGAACGGAAACTGGCGCAGATCTTGATTTGGCGACGAACGTCAGCGAAGGAGGTTCGACGGCAACGGCGGTTGCGTCCAACGTTCCCGAGAAGCCAACCTTCCAATTAGTGCGATGGCTGCCATTCGAAGGTGACGTAACAAGCCTTGCAGAACTCGGCGGTGCATCGTCCTCGAGCGGTGGAGGCTTCTAGGTGCGTGCACGAAAAGCTTTTACGTTGCTAGAGATCCTGATCGCTTCGGCGTTGTTGTCGACATTGATGATCGTTTTGTGGTCGTTGTTTCATACGTACACGCGTTTGGAGGAACGCAGTTCACGTACTGCCGTCGAGTTGCAACTTATTCGATCTGTTTCGAAACAGTTGCGATCGGACGTCGAACATTTTGCGTTGCTGGCAGAGATGCCGCCAGTCGTTCCGCCAGAAACGAATTCTACTCAGGCGACCGAATCGAATAGTGACGAAGCACCAAACGAGGGTTCAGGGTCAAGAAGCCCCGACGGCAATTCGAATGACGACATTCCAACGGAAGAAGATGGGACCGAAAGTGATTCTGAAGACGTAACTTCGGGAGACCAGAGTTTCATTGCGCCCTCCGTACAAATTGATGTTGGAGAACCTTCTGGACTTGATTCACTCGCCTTGAAAACTGCCCCGGAATTTAATGCGAGTTTGCTAGAACAAACTTTTATTCGTGGCTCTGCAACCAAGCTCGAACTCATTACGCGTATGCCCTATACGGTCGACGTGCCTACCGGTAATGCGCTGCTCGGAGCGGAAACGCGATACGGCACGCATCAATGGGTGGTCTATGAATGGCGAGATGTCCGTGGTCTGAACTCGTTGCTAACCAGCGATCCGGTTTTGAATCCATCAAAGTTTGCGCCGCCCAAGCCCGATCCTTTTCGTGACCCTCGCCTGCCCGTTGTACCTCCACCTGTCGCGACGCGTTTGAATCCCAACGATAACGTGGGTTTGATTCGAGAAAGTAAATCGTGGCTGAGTATCACACGAGACCAACGCCGCAATGCAGTGCGAGAGCAAGCGGATGCGGCCGGATTATTGACCGACGGAAAATTCGCTTGGGAGTTACGACCGAACCGTCCCGACATAACAAGCTTTCAAGAGCCATCGCAAACATCGCAGCGATCAGGGGAACTCAGCGGCCAAGCTTTGCTGCCAACTTGGATGCCTCCGCCAGAGTTGCGACACAAACGTGATCACATTCCAGAAGTAACAAAACTGCAATTTCGATACTTTGATGGCGAGTCATGGCAGTTGGAGTGGACCGACACTAAGTCGCTGCCTCGTGCGATTGAAATTGCTTTTGATTTGGACGCGAATGCCCCCGCGGTGCGCGCGAAAGAGTTCGAGACTGCTCACACCGCGATGCTCGCCGGTGCGACACTAGCCGAAGTTCTCCCGCCGCCAGACGAGTTGACCGATGAACTGGATGATCCGCTTGCTCTGCTGAACCTTGAAGATCCGACGGCTATCGTTACGGAATATCGATTTGTAATTGGCGTACCGCAGGGAGCAATGAAAGAGCAAGAACGCGAAGGGATGGAAGGTAGCGAGTCGACCGAGGAGCTATCGTTTTCTCTTGAGGAGAGTCGATAATGCAATCGCGTCGTTCCGGTACAGTGCTACTAATCGTGGTTGTCATCGTCATGTTGTTGAGCTTAGCGGCTTACAAATACATGCTCACGATGGAAGTGGAGCACATGACAGCGGCCATCAACGGCGATCGTTTGCAAGCTCAGCAATCGGCCCAGTCGGCGCGAGATTTGTTTGCGTTGATGTTGAAAAAGTCGCGATCTGAACGAGAAGCGTTGGGTGGTTTGGAAGACAACCCTGCGCTGTTTGCGGGCAACATCGAGGCACTAGAAGGTGGCTTGCAAACAAGTTCAACTTCGCAGCTGATTCAGACTCCTCCGTTTGGTCTTGTGGCATATGGTCTACAACGTGAGCCGCTGGTTAGTACTTCGACAACGAACTCGTTGCAGTCGAACTCCACTCCACAGAATGTCAACGGAGCTGCAAACGTCACGGGCGATGCGACGTTGTATCCACCGACGCGCTATGGCGCAATCAATGAGTCTCAGAAACTGCATCTATTGAAAGTGATGCGATTCGAGCTGGCGGAACCCGGCGCTGGTGTCGCTTCGCTAATGTCGTTGCCTGGCATGGACGAAGCGACAGCAGAAGCGTTGCTCGACTGGATCGACCCTGACGATGAACCGCGTACTAATGGCGCGGAATCAGAATTCTATTCCACCCTTACTCGACCGATTGCACCGCGGAACGCACTGCCGCCCGACATCGGCGAGCTACTGTTCGTCAAAGGAGTTACGCCGCTTCGACTGTTCGGAATCCAAACAGGGTTGCCAACGACGGCAATCGGTGCTGGTACGGGACTGATTGGTACAGGACAAGCGAATCCAACGCAGGCAGTTTCTTACGCGACGCAATCCTCAACCGCAACTACAGGGTCAGGTTCGTTCTCGGTTGCTGAAGCATTGCCATGGTCTGAGTATTTGACGGTTTACGCCGCTGAGCGTAATGAAAGTTATACAGGCAGCCCTCGGATATTCCTGAACGGCAAGGACTTAGCGGAGCTGCACGAAAAACTGTCGAACGCACTATCGAAAGAATGGGCAGATTTCGTTGTGCTTTACCGTCAATTTGGTCCACGTGAAAACGATTCGAATGAATCGGAGAGTTCACAGAATTCGGACTCGGCCGAGACTACAATTAATTTCGACTTGGAGGCTAGATTTCCGATTCAAAGTCCATTGGACCTAATTGGTGCATCGGTCGTAATTCCAGCCGATGAAGAAGAGCAAGAAGAAACAGAAGAAGACGGTAACGCGGAAGACGAAGATGGAGAACAGCGAGAGCAGGTCGTGGAAAGTCCGTTTGGGTCCGACGTATCGTTGCGCAACGCGGACTTGTTGGAGCTGTTGGATTTGGTAACGACGAGGACCACGAAGAAACTTATCGGACGCGTGAACGTCAATCTTGCGCCGGTTGAGGTGTTGGCTGCGTTGCCCGGGTTAAGCGACGACACCGTCGGTTCTATCGTTTCGGCCCGCGAGGGTAACAAGGAAATGAGCACGCGCTATCATCCAGCTTGGTTGTTGGTAGAAGGACTTGTGGACTTAGAAACCATGCGAGCGATTCTGCCGCACGTTACTTGTGGTGGCGATGTGTATCGAGCGGAGATTTGGGGTCGTTCCGGCCAAGAAAAGCGTTCGCCAATGGT
The DNA here is from genome assembly GCA_964397295.1 of uncultured Pirellulaceae bacterium. GTDB lineage: Bacteria > Planctomycetota > Planctomycetia > Pirellulales > Pirellulaceae > CAYNJG01. Next base: position 7,528 of record CAYNJG010000007.1, on the reverse strand, counting down.
GCATTTCGAGACCGTGCTCGATGGCACGGGCAAACGGTGTCACGCTGTCTACTATCGCGAACTGGATGCACCACGCGACGAAATCAAAGTTCTCACGGCAGAAGAGTTTTCATCGCTAGGCATTCAAGCACCGACGCTTGGTACTGCAACGAATGGTCGGTCACAATTCTAAAACGATGCTTGATAAGTTAACTTCCTCGCCGACCTGTCTATTTGTCCAAGCCACGCAACCCGTGTGTCGCTACGTCGTCGTACGGGAGTCGCCGAATCGACCGGATTTAGTTTTGGCGGGTTCAATTGAGCACGGCGATCCTTCGACACTGATACAGAACATTCGCCACGAGTTGCGATCGTCGTCCGTAGGCGTGACACGTGCCGTTCTACTGTTGCCACGAGGTGACCTGGACGTCAATTCGTTGAATCTACCACCAGCCACGGAAGCCGAGTTGCCTGAGTTGGTCGGCAATATGCTCTCGCAGATGGCGGATGACAGCGCTGAATGCGTTCATGATTTTGTGCTCAGTCAACAGGTGGACGATGCCGAACCTCGAGACGTTTTAACGTTTACGATAGCGAACAAGTCAATCGAAACGTGGGTGCAGCGATTCAAGGAACAGAGTGTTCGATTGGAAGCGATTACGTTCGGCGGTATTGGGGCGGTGAGTTTGCTTAACCAAGTCGCTCAACATCCTGCGCGGAGTTCGATCGTGGTAACGACGACCGATCAAGACACGGATTTGGCGGTGGTGGAAGAAGGAAAACCTATTCTGTTTCGCACGATTCCGCGTGGCACTGGCGACGATCAGTCGGTAATCGATCAATTGGCTGGCGAAATTCAGCGTACGCTAACATTGGTAGGCCATCCAGACGACGAAGAACCACGCGTCTATCTGATCGGAACAAGCGATGCCGATCAGAAAGACGCTGCGAAAACACTGCACGACAAACTTGTACTACCGGTAAACTTGGTCAATCCGTTCGACCAACTCGCAGACGACGCAAAGCAGGTTTCGAAGGTTGGGCAGCCTTCTCGATTCGCGAATCTAATCGGAACGGCCTGTGCATGGAATGCGAAAGCGATGCACGTAAATTTGCTCGATCCGAAACGGCCGCCAGCTAAGCCAACATTATGGAGCCGGTTTGGGTTTTGGGGCATGTTAGCTGCTTCCGTCTTGGCGTTCGCTGGCTATTTGGTATGGGAGCAAGCCGCCGATGCTCAGATCGAATTGAAACTCCAACAAGATAAGCTCGAGCAACTCATAAAACCGTTGAAGCGGGCACAGACAAAACAGGCGATGCTTAGTGCGGTCGAGGCATGGCAAGCCAACGAAATCAATTGGCTGGACGAGCTACACTTTCTCTCTGAAAAACTACCGCCGGCTAACAAAGCCACGGTTATTGGCAACCTAGAGATGTCAGTGGAACCCGGCCAACGCGGGCGGATCGAGTTGCCCGTGGAGGTTACGGAATCAAGCGTTCGATTGGATTTGGAAAAGGGAATTAGAGACAGTCGTCACGCGATCACCAGTAGACGAATCGTCGACGCATCGAATCGCGCGAATGCCGCATGGAGATTCAAAACAACAATATCCGTCGCACCTAGTCCCGTTCGCACGTTGGAACCCAAGGTCACGCCGAACTCGGACGATCGCGAGGTGCCACGTGGATAATCGAACAAAGATCTTGTTGGGAGTGATGGTATTAGTCGTTGGTGCTTGGGTTGGTGATCAATTTGGGTTGCTGGCGTTTTTGGACGGCTCAGCGTCAAGTGGGGAAACAGAATCTGATGTAGTTGCTCGAAAAACAGAGAAGGCGGAAGAACTGATTCAGCAAGGTATCCATGTTGACGATGCGCTAAGCGACTTCGATCGGTTTTCATTGCCTTACGACACCGTAGCTGCTAAGTCACAGTATCACGATTGGCTGACGAAGCTCGTGGAAAGCAACAGCATTTCTCAGTCTTCGGTCGACGTGAAGATTCCTGAAGTCGTCACTGTAAAAGATGCCGATGGACAACAGAAAGAGGCTTTCAAACGATACCGATTTGTGATCAATGGGATGGGACGTTTGGAAAATGTCAGTGGGTTCTTTTTTGGATTCTATCGCGGCGGGCATCTTCAGAAAATAAACTCATTCAGCCTTACGCCGTTAGCAGGTGGTCGATTCAGTATGAGTGTTTCCGGCGAGGCCTTGGGGCTTCCTGGGTGTGATCGAAAATCGGAACTCTCGTCCGAGATTGGGCAACGACTTGCTTTCGATGACATCGGAGACTACGCCCAGATCACGCGTCGCAATGTCTTTTCCCGTGAGGCGGGCGCCACTTTGAAATGGATTGTTTTGTCTTCGGTCACGTTTGACAAGTCAGGCCTACCGGAGGCTTGGTTCAAAGTGGGGCAGTCGCAGGAAACGAAGCGACTGCAACGCGGTGAGAGAATTGACGTTTCGGTGCACAGTATCGAAGTCATTGACGTACAGCCTCGCTCCGTGTTGGTCGAAGTTGACGGAACGATTGTTGATTTGCCCATCGGCAAGTCTGTTCACGATGTACTGAGCGCACCGGAGTTGGCGTCTGGCGTCAACTAGTTAGCACGAAGTAGTCGTTGGCTTGCCTTGGACTTTTCATATCGCCGAGTTTCAATGCGATAGTAGGCCTTGAGCAGGTCTACCTCGATTCCCAATTCGCTGCGGATATCGCGCAGTGTTTTTGACGTCAAGGTTTGATAGTCAACTCTGTTGAGCGGTTGGCAATCCGAGATGAATCCGAGTCGTAGTGCGTCTTTGAAAATGTGAATGTCTTCGTCGTCGAATCTGTAGTTCTTGGGATAAAGGTACCGCGCCGCCCATTGGAAGATTTTCTCTTGAGCTGTAGAAATCCGGTTTGTGCTACCCATCGTGAAGCCAATCACGAATGCTTCGTCTTTCGAAAGTAGGCCACGGCCAAGCAGCGCATGAATGCAGTCGTGGTCTTGCAGCGTAACGGCGCCCTCAAATCCAAACCCGGGGATTTCGAATGTTGGGTTCTCACACAGGCGAATAATCAGAGGTATTTCTTCGGGCTTTGCGGCAATATGACCCGCCGAATCCAATGCCGATTGAAGCGTAACGTTTTGGCAGTCGATAGGAATCAACCAATCTTGCCATCGACAATCTAAACTCGGAAGCAAATGAGAATCGTCGGCAGTCATCGATTTCCTCGGCGAAGTGACTGACAATTTGTCAGCGGGCGTTTCCTGCTTTTGCCAAAACACATCGCAATCCTACCGCCGAGTCTCGCAATTCGGCGGACACTTCGCTGCGCGAACAACTGGTTAGTTTCTCTGCGGCATCTTTCCAACTTCCGCCACGGATGATTCCTGTTCTTTCTTTGTGGCCCCCGTTTGCTTTTTCGCTCGCCTTGTTCTTTAGTTGCTCGGGCTTCGAGCACCATTCCCAGAGGTACCCATGGACGTCGTATAGGCCCCAGGGATTTGGCTTTTTCGCGCCTACGGGTGGGTCGTTGCCCGCAGCGTTGTGTGTTGACCATGCGTACTCGTTAAGCTCTGTCTTGTCTTTGCCGAACGAATACTTCGTTGTTGTGCCAGCGCGCGCGGCGTATTCCCATTCGGTTTCCGTCGGGAGTCGAATCTCTTCGTCGTCACTGATGAGCTTCGACTTCCTCATGAGTTCAGTAGCTTTTTCGCAAAACGAGATCGCTTCATCCAGCGACAGTTTTTCGACCGAGTTGCGAGGTCCCTTCCATGCGCTTGGATTTGAACCCATCACGACTCGCCAGAGATTCTGCGGCACCTCGTATTTGCTAATTTCAAAGTGGTGCTTTATCGTGATTTCTTGTTGAGCCGTTTTTCCTTGAGCTTGTTGGCAGCCCATCAAAAATGTCTTTGGGAATTGACCCTCGCCCGGAGTGATCTTAACGAACTCGGAGCGAAACACTTTTAGAATTTGGGTTTGTTCGGCTTTGTCGACTGGGGGAAGTAAGCCCAGAACGATTGTGAACAGTGCGGTGCAAAAACCCATGTTTGTGCCTTACGCTTTCGGAGATTTTTCGTCAGTCGTGTCGGAGCTGGCGATTTCTTGTTTCGGTTTGACGAGACAATGAAAGCCAACGCAAGGCTCTTCTTCTTCGCGTTCCGTTTGTGCCTTCATCAGAATGGTTTGCACTTGCTGCATCATTTCAGGCTTCAACGCTGCCGAGACAACACGTTGCTGTCCGTCTGGCCCGACTACTACTGTCGTAAGCACGGCGACTGTACCGTCGTGTTGCAAAGCTTGGATAATATTCTCACCAACCTGTTGCTCTGCGGTCTTGATGGTTGTGACGAAATGTTGAAGCTGATTCGAATCGACTTGCTCGACTACTTCCATATTTGTGTCGTTGGTCTTGGGAGTTGCGGCGGACTTATCTTGCTGGTTTTTGTTCATCTCTTCATCATAGCGAAAAAAGTTTAGCCAATGTTGGTCGTCGTCTTGCCATAATGTAGTTGCGCGGAATCCGCAATTGCGGTACAAGTAACAGGTCCTTTCATCTCTCAGTTCGAACTCGTCCGCATATCGTATGTTAGATCGTCTTTGGGCCGCACTTGCTATCGAGATTTGCGTGCGCAATAGGATCGATCATTTCTTCCTCGCTCCGGGTTCCCGATGTACACCGCTGACGTTGGCGATTGCCGAACGCAACGATGTAAAGGTGACGCAGCACTTTGATGAACGAGCGCTCGCGTTCGCAGCGTTGGGTTACGGCCGAGCGGTGGGTAAACCGGGCGTGTTCGTTTGTACTTCCGGAACCGCTGTAGCTAACGCGATGCCGGCTGTGATCGAAGCGTCTACCGAATGTGTTTCTATGCTGCTGTTCACTGCAGATCGACCTCCTGAGTTGCGGGACAGCGGCGCCAACCAGACGATCGAACAGCGACAAATTTTCGGGAGCTACCCACGCTGGTTCTTCGACATGTCTTGTCCCAATCAGGAACTTGGCAATGAATACGTTTGCGACAAGGTGATGCGCGCGATTGCTGAGTCGAATTCGGGACCGGTCCATCTGAATTGGATGTTTCGTGAGCCGTTTGGATTGGAGACGCTGCCTTCACCAGCCATAGGTGAGATTCCCACGCTGGCGAAAAACGAACAACCTTCGTTGGCAAAGCAAATCGCAGTCAGGGGCAACGTGCTTGTCATCGCTGGTGGGTGTCGGCCGGAGGAAGCCGCAACCATAAAGCAGCTTGCGACGCGCATTGGCGCCCCGCTACTGACGGACGTTACCAGTGGTATGCGAGGAATTGCGCCCGATGTCGTCACCAATGCCAAGTTGCCACAACCCGATACGGTGATACACGTCGGAGGACGAATTGTCTCCAAAAACTGGTTGACTTATACGTCGGAGTTGAAGCAAACTCGCTTTATTCATTTGACGCCGCGCGATATTGTCATCAATCCAAATCACTTGGAGATAGAACGCACTGTTGCTCGGATCGATTCGGCGGAAGTCCGATCGGTCAGTAGCACTGCGGCTGAATTCCGTGAAGCGTGGGTGTCAGCCGAAGAGTCGCGACGAGGTGCCGTTCGGCGTGTTTTCGACTCGCAGGGAGATCAACTGAGTGAGCCGCGATTAGCGTTTGAGATAAGTAGCCTTCTTCAATCCGGGCATGCATTGATGATCGGCAATAGCACTCCCATTCGTGATCTAGACTGGTACGGTTTCTGGCCCGAAGAAACGAATGTTGTCGTGTTGGCGAATCGTGGTGCCAGCGGCATTGATGGTTTGATCGCGACTGGAGTCGGCGCGGCGAGTGGTTTGGAATGTCCGACCACAATCGTACTAGGAGACCTTTCGGCATTGCATGATTTAAACTCATTGGCTCTGGTGGCAAAGTCAGCGTTTCCAATCCTCCTTGTGATAATCAACAATCATGGCGGTGGGATTTTCGATTTGCTCCCTATCAAGCAGAATGAACACTTTGAGCAGTATTTCTCGACGCCTCACGCGATCGAATTCGAAAAGGCTGCATCCATGTTTGGCTTGGCGTACCAAAGTGTGGCAACCTTATCTGAGTTCGTAGAGGCTTATTCGAAAGGCTGCCAATCCAATACCAGTCAGGTAATCGAGGTGAAAACTGATCGCGCTTACAACGAAGAAGTAAGATCACAACTGCGAGCGGAGATCTCCAAATGAAAAAACTGCCGCTGACGTTTGTGCATGGCTTCATGGGTGATCCCTCGGATTGGGATTTGATCCGTGCCGAATTGTCCGACTACGAGGTGGTGACACCGTTGCTAAAGCCCGCCGCAAATTGGGCAGCTGGCGTTTCACAGTTGGCCGACGAGTTGCCTGAGCGATCCATCATCGTTGGCTATTCAATGGGAGCAAGACTTAGCCTGGCGTTGGCGTTGTCGAATCCAGATGCCTGCGCAGGATTGGTTTTCTGTTCTGGAAATCCTGGTCTTGAAGATCAACAACAACGTGAGTCTCGGTATGCGAACGACTGCAAAATTGCTGATCGCATTGAAGCCGATAGCCGCAGAGATTTTTTGGAACATTGGTACAGCGAGAGTACTGTATTCAAGTCGCTGACAACTCGAATTCGCGACGACGAAATTGCGAGAAAGGCAGCGCGATCGGGAGATGATTGGAGTTCGATCTTGCGTGCATATTCTGTGGCCAAACAGCCGGACTATTGGCCGGATTTAGACAGGTTGTCGATGCCCGTGATGGCCATCGCCGGGATGCAGGACCGAAAGTACGCACAAATGATCACGCGGATGGGCGCGATTTCCAACATCGACGCACGAATCGTTTCGACTTGCGGGCACATCGTTCATCGAGAACAACCGCACGTGTTCCTGCATCTGGTGCGGGAGTTCTTGCAGCACTTTGACTAGCGAGCTTTCGCTTTTCCTGCGACCTCAAAGTCACGTCGGCGACCGACTCGAACTTGCACCATGTACGCCTGCCGATTGCGAACGATTGCGACTGACACGACGTTGTTGATCGGAGTTAGGCTGACGAGGTTGATCAAGTGATCATCATCTTCAACCCGGATACCGTTGAACTCGGTGACCACATCGCCAGGACGGAGGCGAGCGTCGTCTGCTGGTGAGTTAGGCGTAACGGCTTTGACGAACGCTCCTTCGTTTCTTGGCAATCCAAGCTTCTCGGTCAATGCGCGATCGCCAGACAGTTTCGCCGTGAAATCGTGATCGAGTCTCACGCCGAGGTAGGCCGTCGAAATGGCACCGTCTCGGATCAGTTGTCGCGCGACTTGCAACGCAAGATGAATTGGGATCGAGAACCCAATACCTTCGTTGCCGCCCGAACTGCTTGCGATGGCAGTGTTGATACCGATGACTTCGCCTTTGAGGTTCAAAAGCGGACCACCGCTGTTTCCGGGATTGATGGCTGCGTCTGTTTGCAGAAAGTCTTGGAAACGAACTGCGCTTTGACCTAGCGCCAGGTCCCAACGGCCTTTGGCGCTGATAATTCCATAGCTAACGGAATGGCTAAGGCCGAATGGACTGCCAACGGCGAGTGCGAAGT
>CAYNJG010000006.1:0-72281 GCA_964397295.1 uncultured Pirellulaceae bacterium | reverse complement strand
TGTCAATGAAAGCGATCTCGCACTTCAACAACTCTGATGCGCGTTGGCGCAGAGCTTCATCGATACCAGACATCGCCTTCAATTGCTTTGGGCGGCTCGCTGTCGAGGTGCGTTTGCTCGGCCTATTTCGTCGTTTTGTAGAAGCAGTTTCGCATGCGGATTTTGTAGCTATCACAGGTTCCCCCGAAAACGTTCAATTCGTCCATATCGTTCAAAACGTTCACATAGTGTATCGGCGTAGATCTTCGAATACAAGCAACCGTTTCCATCGATTTTGCGTTATATTTGGTGGTGTTCGATTCCTCGCTGGAAGCAATACTTTGTTAACCGCGAACAAAAAACATTCAAAACAGCCACAACTGTAGTCGAAAAGAAAACGATGCAGCAAGTTTTTTCACCCAAGCAAGTGGCTAGAGCTATCGGAGCTAGCGAATCGTCAGTCAAGCGCTGGTGTGACCGCGGGTTGCTGGAGACCGTGAAAACCGTTGGCGGACATCGCCGGGTCGCTCTGTCGGGAGTGCTTCACTTTCTCCGTGAAAAAAAGCATCAGCTCGTTGTGCCGGAAGAACTTGGCCTACCAACGCAAACGAACTTGGCACGTAAGTCGCTTCAAAGCTGTAAGTCAGAATTCAGTGATGCGTTGCATTCTGGGAATTACCCAATCTGCCGCAGGACAACACTCGAGTTGTTTCTTGCTGGACATTCGATCGGTTCGATTTGCGATGAAGTGATCGTGCCGGCGATGAAAGCGATTGGTGACGGTTGGTGTGACGGTTCAGTCGAAGTGTTCGAAGAACGGCGCGGCTGCGATATAGCCATTCGCCTCTTATTCGAAATGCACTCGATGATTCCCCGCCCGAAGAATGATGCTCCACTTGCAATGGGAGCGTCTGTCGAAGCCGACCCGTATAGCCTGCCAACGCGAATGGTTGAAATTGCCTTGACCGCGTCAGGTTGGAACACCGAGTCGCTTGGCTGTGGGGTTCCGCTGAGATCGCTAAAGAAGGCGATTCTAGAAAAGTCACCTCGCTTGTTTTGGCTTAGCGTTTCTTCGATCAAGGACGAAGAGACATTCGTCGCGGAATACCTCGATCTGTTCGACGCATGCGACAACCTTGCCATCGTCTTAGGTGGTCGCGCGTTAACAGAACAACTGCGTGCAAGAATTCAGTACACCAGCTACTGCGAAAACCTACAGCGACTCGAGACATTCGTAAAAGCAATTTATTCACCGAAGGACTGAAAATGAATACTTGGAATCGTCGTCAATTTCTTACCACGACTGCCGGTCTCGCGTTGATGTCCGGTCAAGCCAACGCCAACTGGACGCAGTGGAGAGGCCCTTCCCGCGATGGCATGGTGGATGAGTCCTATCCTTGGCCCAAAACGCTAGACGAGCAATCGCTGAAGAAAGTTTGGGAGAAGCCATTGAGCCCCAGCTATTCCGGGCCAATCGTCAAGGATGGAACGGTGTTTGTCACCGAAACAGTAGGCAAGAAGGACGAGCGAGTCACTGCTTTCAATACCGAAACTGGAGAACAGATTTGGCAGGAGAGCTGGGCTGGCGCAATGAAAGTTCCGTTTTTCGCTGCGTCGAACGGTAGCTGGATTCGCTCGACTCCCGCAGTTTCCGATGGCCATTTGTTGGTGGGTGGTATCCGCGATGTGCTTGTCTGCCTGGACCCAGAAACGGGAGCAAAGATCTGGACGAACGATTTTGTTCAGACGCAAAACTCGAAAGTCCCATCATTCGGCTTCGTCTCATCACCACTGATCGAAGGAGAATTTGCTTTCGTTCAAGCTGGCGGCGCACTGCTCAAAATCGAGCTAAGCACTGGAAAAGTAATCTGGCGAAGCTTAGACGATGGCGGCGGTATGTATGGTAGCGCATTTTCGTCACCCGTCTTCGCGACTTTGGGCGGCGAACGACAACTACTTGTGCAGACGAGGGAATCGTTGGTCGGAGTGAACGCAGAATCGGGGAAGAAACTCTGGTCGGTAAAAGTACCCGCGTTCCGCGGCATGAACATCTTGCCTCCCACACCATTCAAAGACATGGTCTTCACTAGCAGCTACAAGAACGGATCGTTCGGCTATCAAATCGTTCGTAGCAGCGATGGACAATTCTCTGTGCAGGAAAAATGGAAGAACCGCGCGGCGGGCTACATGTCCAATCCGATGGTGTTCGGAGACTATGTTTACCTCCACCTCGGTAATGGGCGGCTGACCTGCATGGAGTTGGCGACCGGCAAGCAACGTTGGTCGAGTCGACCATTCGGAAAATACTGGAGTTCCATTGCACAAGGCAATCGCATGTTGTCCCTGGACGAACGCGGTGACTTGCTGTTGGTCGAGCCCAACAAAGACTCGTTCAACCTGATTGGAAAACAGAAGGTAGCCAGCAATTCATGGGCTCACCTCGCCATGGTTGGTGACCAACTGTTTGTTCGAGATCTGGACAAGCTGACTGTCTACCGCTGGGCGTAGGGCAATCGGATAGCAGCCGACTAAGAATCGTCGGCACTCCAAAAACGACGCACAACTTCGGCATCGAAGAAGTTGATGCCCATGCCGCAATCGATCACGACATTTTGAGCAACGATGCCGCTTGAGCGTGGGCTTAGCAAAAAGACCACCGCGTCTGCTGCCTCTTGCGTTTGCACAGCTCGCTTGCGTGGAATGACTTGCTCGGCGTACAGGTACGAGTCAACGTAGCCTGGGATTCCTGCCGAGGCAGAAGTCTTAAGCAGTCCTGGCGAAACAGCGTTGAACCGAACTTCCGAAAAGTTGCTAAATGATTTCGTCAAAAACGCCAGTGATGAATCAAGTGCAGCTTTGACTGGGGCCATGAATCCGTAATTCTCGCTGGCCATACGAGTCGTTGAGATGGATATCGTTACAACAGAAGCTTCTTTGTCCAGCAAGTCTTTCAACGCATTCGAAATCGCAATGAACGAATAGCACGAAATATCAATCGTACGCAAGAACTGGTTCTTCGTTGTTTCATGAAACGGCTTCATTCCACCTTCGTAGTCTGCAAACGCGATGGAATGCAGTACGCCGTGAATAACCTCATGATTTTCAGCGATGGCAGCACGAACGTCATCAATCTGATTTTCGAACTCGACATCACAAACGAGGACTTCGGAATCGCCCAAGAGCTTGCTTAGCGATTCCTTGCGAGCTTCCGAGCGCACAACGTAGACGACCGTTGCGCCGGCTTCTTCGAGCGTCTTGCCCACGTGATATGCGATGCTTTTTCGGTTCGCCACACCAAAAACAACGATCGTCTTGCCTTCGAGTTTCAGAAAATCAGCCATCGTTATGTACCCGACGCAGCTGCACAGGCAAATTCAAAACGCATGACTTGTTTTCCGTCCTTCGTCATTTTTGCTTTCATGAAAAACGCGTTGGCCAGTTGCTCGATCAATTCGACATACACTTCTACGGTATCGCCAGGTTTCACCATTTGTCGAAATCGCACGTCATTCATCCGCGTTGCCACCGGCACACCTTCGCCCGCAAACTGCGAAAGGAGAATCGCGCCCGACTGCATGCCGACCTCACATAAGATGATTCCCGGCACTATGGGATTGCCAGGGTAATGTCCTTGAGTGAAGTACTCGTCATCGCGGAAGGTCTTGCGAGTGACTATATGCTTTTCGGTTTTTTCAACGACCTCATCAACCAACAACATCGGTTCGCGGTGTGGAATCGCGTTTCTAATTTCTTCCGTCGTCATGTGTTAGGCCACCGCTGCCGATTTGTTCGAGCTCTTCATGAGGTGAGAATCAACATCGTTTGCCACGATCACGCCATAGTTGATTGCTCCCAGCCATCCCGACATGATGATGCCCACGCTACCGGCATGGTAAAGCCCCGGAATTTGTTCTGGCAAAGCTCGACTGACTGCGAGGCCTTCGAATTTCGTGCCAAAGCTCGAACCGTTGATGTGTTTCGTGTAGTGCTCGAAGGTCACTGGTGTTGCTGCTTCCGCGTGTTCGATCTTGTCTCGGCAGTTGGGCACGTATTTTTCGAGTGCGTCGAGCGTTGTTTCGATAAGGTCTTCTTTGCTCGCTTCGTAGTCCTCTTTCGACAGCCCCGTCCAATCGGAATAGTTGGCGTTTGTGCTGCTGACGATCAAGCACCGTGGGCGTCCGTCAGGGCGTGTTCGCGGATAGTAGAACGAATACGTTCGGCTGGTGATGTCTCGGCTCAGCAGAGCTTCTGTACGGAAAAGAGGTGCAGTGGAACTGAACAACAAGTCGCCGGTTGACTCATCAACGCGTTCGTCTGGCTTAAGCGCCATGTAAACTTGCGTACTGGAATTGTTCAGGCGAACTTCTTTCGCTTCGTCAACGAATTTCTTGTCGAAGTACTCTTCGCCAATCATATGGAAGATGGTCGCGTTTAGGTTCGCGTTGGACACGACAGTGCCGGCTTTGATTTTCCGTCCGTTAACCTCGACACCAGCGACTTGCCCCTTTTCGATTAGAATTTTTTCAACATCGCATTTGATTCTCACATCAACGCCATTGCTTCGCATCTCCGTTTCCATGCGTTGAATTAGCTGATCGGTCCCACCTTCATAGGTATAGACGCCCTTCGACATGAAATTCGAGAACACAATCCCGTAGGTGATTGCGGGGTCTTCCAATGTCGAACCGTTCGCGTACGTGATGGGTTCCATCAAAAGTCGGATCACATCTTCGCGTCCGGGAAAGAACTTCTCGAAAAGCTCACCCGTGGTTGTCGCCTGATCGTCGTAGAAGTTCATTCCCCGCGCGGTATCGAAAAAGTCATCCACGTTTTTTTGTTCGATGCCAAAATCAGTCGTTAGCAACTGGGTGAAATCTTTACGATTGAACGTCGTCGTCAACGAGAACATCGGATTGTCGAACCGCACTCCTTTCAACTGAACGATCGAGTCAGCGATTTCCTTGGTCCAGTATCGGCGACAGCTTTTTATCATGCCGATTGGAAAGCCATGCAGCGAGATATCAAAAATGTGGCCGCCCGGACGCTTGAACCACGTGGCCATTCCGCCGAGCTTGTAGTGTTGCTCGAGGAGCAACACACTTCGACCTTGTCTAGCCAGCACATTGGCGGTTGTGAGTCCGCCAAGTCCGCTGCCGATCACGACAACGTCATAGTAGTCCTTGGCGTCTTTTAAAAAGTCTTTTGGCATTGTGTCGTTATTGTTTAGCCGGATTCCGAGGCGGGTTAAACGGCTACTCCCTCAAGCAATGTTGATTGGCCATCGAGATTCCGCTGATGATCGTTCCGATGATGCCAACGAAACCTTGGTCGGTTCCGCAGACGAACAGGTTCTTTAAATGAGTCTTACCATCAAACTGTTTTTTTGGTGCACCATAAACAGCCCCGTTGTCATGCCACGTAAATCGCCGAATCGTCGTGGGCGTAAACATGTCCGTTTCGACAATGTGACTGCGGAAGTCAGGCATGAATCGAATCGCTGATTCGTTGGCTCGCTCGAACGCCTTGATCTTTTCCAATTTATATTGTTCTTCGGGCAGCTCGTTCCATCGGTCAAAGTTTGCGATCGTCGTAATGCGAATCACACCGTCGGGCAAGTAATCACGCTTTGCGTCGTCTTTGAAACCGCCGTAGAGAAAATTGTTTGGCGAACAGATCACGCCGGTACGAAAGTCATTCAGTTCGTCGCACTTCTGCCAGTTGAATTTTGGATTGTCGTTATAGAAGACAATCGTACGATCATGGCCAAGCTTTTCCGGTTTACAGTCCAAGACAGAAATCGCTTCGGTGAACGACATCTGGCCGGCCGTTCGGTTGACCGGGTCGTCAGTGTGCCGACACATTCGCATCGTCTCAACCCATCCGGCGGACGACAGGATTCGCTTGCCTTCGATTTGAGTCCCATCATCGAGCTCAACACCACGTACTTCGTCGTCTTCGATGTGCAACTGCTTCACACCACTGCGAAGCTTCAGTTCACCGCCAACTTCGCGGAAACGCCGAACAAGATTCTTCAAGATCAGACGCACTCCAGCGAAGGGGCGAGCCAGACCTTCCATGAAGATGCTGCGAAACATGATGCAGAACTGACCGAAATCCATATCGTGCTCGCGAGCGTTTCCGTACCACATCAATGGGCAGAAAATCATCTCGACTAATAGCGGATCGGTGATCGTTTCGTTCAGTACTTCACGGGCAGACTGTTCGTACAATTCTTGGTCGAGATCATCGTATTCAACGATCCGCAAAAGCAATTTTTCGAAGTTGTCTGTTTGCTTCGGAAACGATTTGCTGATCTCGGCACGAAACTCGTCGAGATCGTTTCCAAACTGAAGTTCGATATCCGGAAACGCGATCGACGACCCGATTTGTGGAGAAAGTGCAAAATCTTCCCAACGAAAACGCAGCTGCCGAAGTAGACGCGCGAACGGGCCCTTGCGTGTACCCTTAGGCGTGAAGTTCGTGACGGCGTGAAGACCTACGTCGTAGTCACGACCGTTCATGCGATAGAACGAATTCAGGCCACCGATGGTATTGTGGCGTTCGAGAATGCAGACTCGCTGATCGTAGTGAGCGAGTCGGATTCCCGCTGCAAGTCCCGACATACCAGCGCCGATAATGATGGTGTCATACACGACTGTCGGGCGCCCCTATCTACAACGCGCAACGCATTAGCGTGCGATTTTTTCCAGATCTTTCATCAGCGGATCGAGGTACTTGCATGTACTCTCCATGCTCGCTAGTTCTGGATAATCTTCTTCCGGAATTTGTACTCGGTAACGCTTACGAAGCTCCATCACGATATCGAGGAAGTCCATGCTGTCGAGCTCAAGCTGGTCGCGGAACGAAACCTCGTCCTTGATGCTGCTAAGGTCCTCGTCGGGTGCAATGTCCTCGAGGATGTCGATGATTTCATCTCGAATCTCAGCCGGTGTCATCCGTTTTCTTCTCCCTAGCGCACCGTGACAATGTCACAGACGACTTAAACCTTCTTAATAATGACTGCTGAATTAATCCCCAGCATGCCGAATGAGTTATTCAAAACGTAGTCAACTTTACCGACCTCGCGAGGTTGGTTCGTCACCAAACCTTTTAAGTCGCAGTCGGGATCCAAGTCATCGACGTTGATCGTTGCGTGTACCACGCCATCGTTGAAGGAAGGCAAATTGCCCGCCAGCTCCAACGATCCTGCAGCTCCCATCGAGTGACCAATGAAGCTCTTTGTATTGTTGAAGTAAGTTGTTTCGCATTCGCCGAACACCTTCCGCAATGCCGCGCACTCTTGAGTATCACCGCTTGCCGTGCCCGTGGCGTGTGTACTCACGATATCAATTTGTTCTGCAGCTAAACCGGCTCGTTTCAATGCAAGGTCAACGCACTGTGCTTGCCGTTCTGGATTGGGCAATACGAAATCGGTCGCATCGGTATTCATCGCATACCCCGCTATCTCGCCGATAATGTTGGCACCACGAGCCACAGCGTCTTCATAGCGCTCCAACACATAAAGGCAACCGCCTTCCGCCACAACAATGCCTGATCGGTCTTTATCGAACGGACGACTGGCCTTCGCCGGATCATCATGAGCCGCAAGCGCGCCTTGGCTATGGAAGCTGGCAAAAATACCAAACGTATGGATGCTCTCGGAAACTCCACCCGCCAGTGCAACATCGCACTCGTGCAGTCGAAGCATTTGGGCACCTTGAATGAGTCCAGCATTACCGGCAGCACACGCGGCGCCGATCGTATAATGCGGACCGGTAATATCCATGTTCAAGGCAATCTCGCCAGCCGGATTATTGGCAACCGTTCGCGGATTGTGATGGTGCGACCAAAATTGTGTGTCGTAGTCGTAGCCTTTGATCTCGAAGATCTCGTTTTCAGTCTCGACGTTCCCGTGCTCGGTGACTCCGACGTAAATGCCAACGCGGCTCTTGTCAACGTTCTCCCAATCGAGTCCGGCAGCGTTGATGGCTTCGTTGGCTACATAGATTCCAATCGATCCGGCGCGAGTGCCACGGCGGACTTCTTTTTTGGACTGATGACGTTTGACATCGTAGTCACAGACGCCGGCGAGAGTCTTGCCGAAATAGCGAATCTCGTACGGGCTAACGCCACTTTTTCCCTCAAGCAGGCTCTCACGATATTCAGCCAATTCGTTACCGTTCGGCGACGTTAAGCCGATGCCGGTAATGACGATACGCTGATGTTGCGGTGGCGTGGACGAGCCGGCAATCATAGGGAGATCCTGAAGCAAAACCTGAATCCCTGAAGCTACCCAGTTCCACACCAATTGGCAAGCCGCTGCATGCCCTCGGCGGTCGAAATCTGAGGCGTGTAACCAAAGTCTTGCTTGGCGGCGGAGATGTCAAAGTGGTGCGAAGTAGCTAACTGCGCCGCCAGAAATCGTGTCATTCGCGGTTCGTCGGTTTTGCGAAGAAGTGAATAAGCAATTTCCATCGCATGACCAAGATACCATGCGACGCGTAGCGGAATTTTTTTCGTAACCGGACTAAGTTCCGCGAGTTGTAAGATTTCGTTGATCCAGCCCCAGCAATTCACCGGTTCACCCTGCGACAAAAAATATGCCTTGCCACCGGGCATCGCGCCGTCGCTCGCCAAAGCATCGGCCGCCATAAGGTGAGCCATCGCGGCGTTCTCGACGTAGATCATGTCGACCAAGTTCGTACCATCGCCGACGATTCGCAGCTTTCCTTGGCGAGCACGATCGAGCAAGCGAGGAATCAGGTGCTGATCGCGTGGTCCCCAAATCAGATGCGGTCGCAACGCGCAAGTCCGAAGCTCGTTGCTATTCGCCGCGAGGATTTCTTGTTCGGCCAGCGCTTTGGAATGCGGATAGTGACACAGCCATTTTTTCGGATACGGCGCAGACTCGTCGACGCTCAACTGATCCGTGCCGTCAAAAGTGACGCTGGGGCTGCTGGAAAAGACTAACCGTCCGACGCCTTCCGATTGGCAGGCTGCCAACACGTTTTGCGATCCGTACGTGTTGATCGAATGGTACTTTTCCCAAGGTCCCCAGATGCCAGCGATGGCAGCAGTATGGAAAACGACATCCACTCCTTCGCAAGCGGATCGCACCGCATCGGCGTCACGGATGTCGCCCTGTACGTGTTTCACTCCCAATCGGTCCAACGCCTGGTAACGCATCCGAGACAACGAGCGAACGTCGTCACCACGGTCGACCAATTGCTCAACGATGTACTGCCCAAGAAACCCACCACCACCAGTTACTAAACACCTCGTCATGAAGTTGCTTCCGCGTTCGCCAAAGTCTTGTTGCCGTTTTGCTCGTTGCCAATTCGAAAGCATTCCTGAATTCGTTGTTCGATCAATTCCATGAGTTTCTCGTCACTCATCGCCGCAATTTGCTCGACGGAGATCGGTTGGCCCGCAGTCAAACAAACCCGCGCGAGCCGAGGTAGTTTCGCTCCCTTGGGCCAAACATCGAATGCACCAGAAATCGACATTGGTACGATCGGCACTTTCGATTTCCGCGCGAGTACACAAAAGCCAGGCTTCAACGTCTGGATTTCTCCGTCGGGAGTGCGAGTACCTTCCGGAAAAATCAAAACCATTTCCTTGCGTTTGAGACGCCGCAGCGTTTCCTTCAAACCCGCCAGACTCATGCCATCGCGTTTTACGGGAATGGCGTCGTAAAAACGAATGAGACCACCGAACAGTTTCGAATGAAATAAGTTCTCACGCGCGAGGTAGTTGAGCCTTCGGTCGCACATGGCCCCGGCCAATATCGGGTCGAGATAGCTTTGATGATTAGAGCAAACCAGTGCGGCACCGTCGGTGGGGAAATTCTCGCTTCCTTTAAATGTCAATCGAAAAAACAACCAACCCAGCGTACGCACAGCGACACGAGAGAAATCGTAGCTAGCCCGTTTCAGCCAGCTGCGCTGATGAAGCCTTGCGTTTCGTTTCCCGTCTTCTTGCGCCATGCGATCATCATGACTACCTCGCGAAGCGACGACAACCGGTCCCCACGCTGCCGGGCAATCGAGGTCCATCAGCCTGAGATTCGGCGATCCAAATGGACGTAACCACCATCAACGTAGAGGATTTGGCCAGTGGTATGACTGGCGGCAGATGAGGCGAGGAAGACGACGGAGTTCGCCAGTTCTTCGGCGGTCGTGAACCTATTGCCCAATGGAATACGCTGTTCGATGCGTTGCCGCTCGGCCTGGCCGTCCGGTTGTTGATCGAGCCACCGTTCGTACATCGGTGTCCAGACTTCGGCGGGGATGACGGCGTTGACCCGCACGTGGCTGGACGCGAAGTCTGCCGCCCATTCGCGGGTAAGGGAGTTGATGGCTCCTTTGGCTGCGGCGTAGCCCGACGTGCCGCCTTGTCCGGTCGAGCTGATCTTTGAACCAATGTTGATGATCGTGCCGCGATTGGCTTTCAATTGCGCGGCCGCATGGTGAACGATCGAGTAGTAGTGCAACAGGTTTCGTTTGAGCGATTCCCCAAATGCTTCGACGCCCTGCTCGATTCCAACTGAGTCATTCGTGCCCGCGTTGTTGACGACAATGTCGATGCGACTGAGTTGCTGAATCGACTGCTGAACTGCTCGTTCACATTCGGCTTCGCTGCAAAGGTCCGTTTCGATAAACGTGACTCGTTCTAGTTCCGTAGCCAACGCATTTCCTCGGACGGAGTCTTTGTCGACGATGGCGACGTTGGTTCCTTCACCTGCAAACGCTCGCGCTATCGCTTCGCCAATACCGCTGGCGCCACCTGTGATGAGTGCGACTTTGTCTTTGAGGTCTAGTTCCATAAATCACAACCACTGCAAGAGCGAGGGAACGCGTCTGGAGTTTAGGCACTGAAATGCTTGGTGACGTTGATTAGCTCTTCGGGAATGTCCGCCGTGAACTCGACTACTTCGCCTGTTGCCGGATGTTTGATTTTGATCCGCCGAGCGTGCAGCGCCAAGCGATCAAGCAACACATCGTCTTGGGATGCACTGGCTTTGGAGCTGAAATCCGCAGCAGTGATCTTTTTATGCCCGGCATAGAGCGGGTCGCAAAGCACAGGACAACCGACATGTGCTAGGTGAACGCGAATTTGGTGCGTGCGGCCAGTTTTCGGAAAGGCACGGAACGCGACGTACTTGTCGTAGCGATCCTTGACTTCGATGAACGTCTCTGCGGACTTCGAAGTTTCGTGGTTTGCGCGAATTGCCATCTTCTCACGCTGATAAGGGTGCACTCCGATGGGCTCTCGCACCCAGTCGCGATCTAAATCGAATTTGCCACGACAAAGGGCAAAGTACTCTTTTTCAACTTCGCGATCTGCAAACTGCTTCGCGAGTGCCGCATGTGCTTGATCGTTCTTCGCGATCAGGATGACGCCGCTGGTGTCACGGTCGAGTCGATGCACGATACCCGGTCGTTGAGGACCGCCCATCGTGCTGAGATTCTTGAAGTGAAACGCTAATGCGCTAGTGAGAGTGCCCGCCCAATGCCCTTTCGCAGGATGCACTACCATCCCGGTTGGCTTGTTGATCACCGCGAAATGCTCGTCTTCGAACAGGATGTCGAGCTGAACGAACTCCGGTTCCGGCCCCTGCTTTTCCGTGGGCTCGATGCTCACTTCGATGTGTTCGGTACCGCGAAGTTTGAATGCGGGCTTCGCGCGTTTCTGATCAACGAGAACTTGACCGGCTTGGATTCCGCGCCGAATGGTCGTACGGCTAAACTGCACGAGACGAGCTGCAAGGAAGGCATCCAGCCGTTGATTGGCATCGCTTGGCTCGACGTCGAACGTGTGCGTGTCGATGTCGGTCATCGCGTAATTCCAGGACGCTAAACGGCGTCCTATTCTGCTACTGGATCAGCTTCAGCAGTAGTTGTTGTTGCGTTGCCTGCAGCTGCATCGCCAGTTACCGCACCGCCTATGCCGCCTGCTGCGCCGTCGACTGCTGAAGCACCAGCACCTACACCTGCTCCTGTTGTTGCTGCTCCGCCAGCACCAGCATCTGCACCGCTAGGAGGCAGAATACCTTCAAGTCCGGCACCAGCACCCTGATCAGCGGCGCCTGGCGCAGTCGGTGGCGCTGCTGCGTTAGCGTCGCCCAACGGTCCGCCCTGCGTACCCAGTAACTTCACGGCCAAAATCGCACACAAGATCCAAATCGTTGCCGATACGACCGTAACTCGAGTAAACGTATCACCGGCCTTCGTGCCAAATGCACTTTGTCCGCCCATCCCACCGAGTGCACCGGTAAGACCACCACCGCGTCCTCGTTGTACGAGCACGAGCAGAATGAGAAATAGGGAGATAGCGCTTAATATGAATGCGAAAAAGAATTGCATTGAATTGTCTCGATACGATGTGTACTGCTTAACAGCGTGTTGCTCTAGTAGCTACGCTTGCCAGAGCGTGATCGATAGCTACGTAAAATCGCGGGTTACTAACCGGCGGCCGCTGCAATGATCGCCAAAAAGCTATCTGCTTTCAGCGATGCACCACCCACTAACGCTCCGTCGATGTTGGGTTGTCCCATCAGTTCTGCCGCGTTGTCCGGTTTGACGCTACCGCCATATTGGATTCGAACCGCTTCAGATGTCTCGGCATTGTAACGCTCCGTCATCAACTTGCGTAGGTCGGCATGCACTTCCTCCGCCTGTTCGGGCGTGGCTACCTTTCCAGTGCCAATTGCCCAAACTGGTTCGTATGCAACCACGCACTTAGCAAGATCTTCGGCGGAAATGCCAGCAAAGGATCCATCAAACTGTTCTTGAATCACAGACTTGGTTTGCCCACTTTCTCGCTGCTCTAATAATTCTCCGACACAAACAATTGGAGTCAGGCCAGCCGCAAGTGCCGCTACCAGCTTCTTGTTGACGTCTTCGTTCGACTCACCCAAGATGTTTCGCCGCTCGCTGTGCCCCAAGATGACGTACTGGCAACCGATGTCCTTAACCATGCCAGCAGAGATCTCACCGGTGAAAGCGCCGCTGGCTTCGTGGTACGAGTTCTGTGCACTCACACCAACGACCGAACCTTTCGTCGCTGCAACGACGGCATCCAAATACAACGCCGGCGGCGCGACACCAACTTCAACGGCGTCACCGCTGGCTCCTTCCGCGATACCTTTGGCCAAAGCCTCGCACTCGGAGCGACTGAGATTCATTTTCCAATTACCGGCAACAAATGGGCGTCTCACGAAGTGACTCCTGTACGTGCGAACGTGCTGACTTGATTTACAAGATTGGGTGAATGCGAGGGGACGTCGCGAATGGCCCAATTCAAGTCCCGCACTGTACCAGACCTAGTGGTCGCTAGTCGAGAGTAGGTGTTGTATCGGACGAGTGTGGTTTTTCGCTCTGTTGGTCCGGTAGTACGCCTTCTATCGAGACTTTCTCGTGTAACACAGTGCATTCCCACCGAAGATTCCGGTTTTGCGACCGCGTCTGGCGGCGTAATGAGCTAGATACCTTCAGGTTCCTAACGAGCGAAGCTGGAGACATTCCATGACGAAAACACTGACAACAATCTTTATTTCAACCCTGCTGCTGTTGGTCGGTTGTGGTGAAACAGACGGCCCCGCCGTTGACATCGAAACGGAAGTAACGCCTGTCGCCGCGAAGATAGATTCGCCCGAGCGCCTTGCTGCCGAATACGAGAAAGCGTTTAAGGCTCAAGATGCCGACGCTGTGAAAAAGCTTTACTGTTGGGATGGTGTCGAAGGCAGATCCTTGCAACACCAAGAACAACTCGCCGCGATGGAGTTTGGCGAAGGCATGAAAGAAATCGTGATTGACGATGTTCCACCATCGATGGCAAAAAAACTAAGTGGTGTCGAGAGAAATGGAAAGCTTATCGTTCCCAATATCGACGTAACGAAAGTCTTGCGAATCACGCACCGCAACAACGGCGTGGGCTGGATTCCAATCGGCAAGAAAGACGGTGAGTGGGTAATCTCGGCAAGTGTTGAAAAAGAAATCGTCGAGTAACTTCGAACTACTCGCGTTCAAAACCAGCGAAGGCACCCACCTCAATGGGTGCCTTTTTTTCGTACTTGTAGTGCAAGTTCTCGTTCATAGTGAGCGGCGTTAGCAAGCGCCGCAGCGGACTGTTAAGATTGTCAGTGCCGACTTGAAGGCATTCAGCCGGCCGTTATCAATCATGCATCCTCACTTGTTCGAGCATCGCTTTGCGAAACCTCACGTCTGCGATCGTCGGCGTAATTCTGATAGCGATAGCCTATTCGTCATTTGCCTGCGCTCAACAACAGATTGAGTCGATTCCTCGCATCTCGATGAACAGTTCGTTCGTCGATGTGCATGACTTAGGAGAAGACGATGTGGTGCTTCTTTCCCGTTTCGGCCCCGCCAATCTAGACGATACAGTTCAAAGGATTTTCAAGCTTTCCGGCAGGACTGCCAAAACGCATTTGGAATTCTTCCGCGCACCAGAAAATCCCAAAGCCTACCTGTCCGTCGCGTATATGGATGCAGCTCGCAAATACGGCCTTGGTATCTATCGGTACGAAGGCAACGAACACAAATTCGTCGCGCACATTAAGGGGCAAGTGAAGGATCCATCATTCTTCCAAGCCCCTGGCGGTGATGCATTCATTGGCTGTCGAACGGGAACCATCTATCGCTGGGACGGTCGCAAACTCCTTTCCGTACAAGCCAGTCAAGAATTGTTGGAGCCTGACTCTCAGCGATTTTTTCGCCGAATTGATTTCGCGACAGCTCCAAACGGCCCGGTTTGCTGCTACTCGATCGCGGACCCGAGATACCACAAGCGCGCGCTTTACGATTTGCTAGTTTCAGACAAAGACGGTTGGCGGCGCATTTCACTCGCGAAGAAAGACGGTACGCGCCGACGGACAGGTCCTGGATGCATGCCCGACGCGAATACGTTTCGCATGTTGAATTACAACCATTGGACGAAGGTTGATTTGCTCACGGGATCAGTCACGGAAGAGAAATTCCCCATCCCGAGAAAAGGAAACGAAAAAGTCAGCCCAACGGACGTGATCGCTCTGCCCGATGGCACGCTGCTGTCGCTATGGCGAAAGCTCTACCGATCTCCGCGTCCCAACGACATCGATGCCTTCGAAAACGATCGCTACTATCGAATCGTCGAATGGAAGAAAGATCATTGGGAAATCGCACCCATCGGCTTGGACCGCCAGATTGCCAAGTCACATCCTTCTGTCGTCGATGCGGATGGAGGTTGGTGGGTCATGTCGGCTGAAGATTGCTTGGTCTACCGCTCGCCCGAAGGCACGTATCGCCAATTCGACTACCGACACGGAATCCCGCCGCTCGTCGCGAAGCGAATGCGGCTAACTGGAAAATGGCTTTGGGTGTTCGGCGAATCTGGCGAACTCAATCGCTTCGATACTGCCCGACTGAAACAACTACCGAACGACGGTGTGGAAGCTCCCGGCAGATTACGAGTGTACGATGCCCAGCAACCGATGGCAGGGTTTGGAGTACCTCCCTTTCACGTACCTCCTCTGCTAGGCGTTTCGGGTAAGTTTATCGTGCTCGATAGTGACGGTACGGAAAAGAGCCGCATCGACCCGCCTGACCCAAGTCAATTCAATTTGGAACATGGAGCGTATCAGCTTCATCGTGACTCACGAGACAACGTGTGGGTGACCCAAGGCTCCGATCGACTTGCTCGGCACCGTGATGGCAAGTGGGAAGTGATCACCGAATTTGTTGACGAGGACGGGGAGAAGTGGAACTGCCTCGAACAAACAGCCCGCAAGCTAATAGAGGAGGGATTTGGCGAAGGAGACTACGCACCACAGATGGCTTTCGGCAGCGACGGCCGAGTTGCCGTCGTAAGTGACAACCGCGTAGCACATTTCGACGGCAAGGAATGGCACAAAACCACAACTCCAGATTCAATAGCTCGCGGCATAACGTTCTTCAACGACAAGATTGTAGTCATCCGGAACGCCGACAACGGATTTCGCTTGGATCGCTCCACGAACCAATGGCAACGAACGAATCTTATTTCAAATCGCGCGCAGGCCCTACTAGCCCCACCCAAACCGCCCATTGAAAAGCCTTACGCATTCATTTCCACAAACGGAAAAGCGTTGGCCATCGGCGATACCCAGATAGCAATCTATCAACGCGGCATGTGGTCAGTTACTCCGAATATGAGTTGGCCACTAGCGCTAGTCGCGAAGTATGCCAATCGTAATCATGGTCGTTCGACTTGGTCGTTGCGAGGTTTAGCGATCGCTGAAGATGGAACCATCGTCGCGCTAGTTCGCGTCAAACCGTTGTACACGTATCTGATATTGCCGCCTGTTCCGTTTACCGTGGAGCAAGGCCCCCGACAGTTAGGGGTGATCGAAAACCCTGAGCAGATTCTCAACGCAACTTGGA
This sequence comes from uncultured Pirellulaceae bacterium, assembly GCA_964397295.1. Lineage (GTDB taxonomy): Bacteria > Planctomycetota > Planctomycetia > Pirellulales > Pirellulaceae > CAYNJG01. The sequence goes on along the minus strand of CAYNJG010000006.1, from coordinate 55,884 downwards.
AGTCGTCACTCGCGGCAAACGACGAAGTCTATCGGTTTCGTATTGACCAAGGACCGTGGTCAGGATGGACCGACAAGAAGCCTATTAAGCCTGGATTCTTATTGGCAAAAGAACATCAGCTCGAGGTTGAATTGGGAAGTCGAATTGGGGTCGTTCGGGTGGCTCCCATGAAATATTCATTCGAACTTGGCTACGATGATCGGGCGAGGTTTGATCGCTTCGTCACTGATCTTGGCGACAGGCGATTCTCGGTCCGAAACAAAGCGGATAAGCAACTGCTACAACTGGGCCGCAATGTACGCCCCTGGTTGCGAGAAGCTGGTGAGAAAACGGACGATCCTGAAATCCGCCGCAGAATAGAATCTATTCTGCAAAAGCTCCCGCATCCCGCGAGAGTGTCAGACTAACGAGGGGTCGTCTTTCGATCCCAATCACGCTCCAATTGCTCAGTGTCAATTTCTTCATTCAGCGGAGATTGCCGCCCGGGACCTGGGCGGTCTGACATCGGCAGCTGCGAAACCAATAGCGATTGTTCGAGAGGATCGAGACCAAGTGCCGCCTGCATTTGGCCGAGCGTTAGAAACCAATTGCCTTGCGCTTCGATGAGTTTGATCTCGGTCTCGTTGGCTTTCGTTTCCAGGATGTTCAAGTAGATAAGGTCAGCCTTGCCTCGGTTGAAGGCAAATCGATAGCGACGAAGTGTGTCCAACGCAGCGCGGAGCGATAACTCGGCCTGTTCGACGATTTGCGAGTTCAGTTGCAGAGCATTGTACGCAGTTCGCAATTCGGCTTCGATTTTATTCTGTTGTAAGAATAGTTTCTGTCGCAACTGTGTGATCTTTGCGGAAGTCGATTGGAGTTTACCGCGTGCCTTTCGTCGTTGAAGAGGCACTTCGCCTTGCACGCCTACGACCAAAACGAACTGGCCCTTATCGTCCGAGGAAGTGGCGGCAAGCCCTATGTCCTGCGATGCCTCCGTTACGAAGTCCAGTGACGGCAGCATATCGTTGCCAGCGAGTTGCTGTTGCCATCGCATCTTCTCGATTTCAATTTGCAATACGCGTGGTTCAGGGCGACGCGAAAGCGATTCGGCAAGGTCCGTCTGCAAATCTCCTTCTACCGGCTGGTCAGTGATCGGAAATCGTCGGGGCAACCAGTCTTCTGTCGCGACAATCGGTTGGCAGGACGCATCACGTAAGTAGAGCGACAGCTTGAATGCTGCCGCCTGAAACTTGCGTTGTGAGTCGAGCACCTTGACTTGACGCTCTGCAATCAGTTGCTTATTGAGTATGACGTCGACTTCCGCGAACAGGTTGGCTTTGAATCCGTCCTCGAGTTGCTGACCACGAGTTTCCGCCAGCGAAAGCAGTTCGCGCTGTGCCGCCAATACGTTCCCTGCAGCAACCCACTTCCAATAGGCTTCGGTCGCTTCTCGGGCTGCGTCAAGAATCGCTTGCTGGAGCATCGGTTGCGAAGCGTCCCGCGCAAGTGACGCCTGAAAAACGGCGGCGCGATTGAGGTCGATTGCTTTGCCACGCAACAACGGCTGAACCCAACTAACTTTGAACTCGCCGCTTGTCTCGGTCTCGCGTTCCAAGTACCACGGCTGAAACTCGCCGCGACCGATGCGATAGCCAGCTGAAAGGTAACCGCCCCACCAAGTCTGCCGCGCCGCGCCAATGCCGTGTCGATAGTTTTCGTAAAAACCGGTCGGTTCATTCAACGAGTGAACCTTCAATTTCGTATCGAACGCTCCCCATGAAGAAAGAAGCTCGCCGTTCGTGCGTCGGTACTCTTCCCGTGCTTGCTGGACTACCGGGTAACACTGGTAGAGGCTCGCCACAATGTCGGCAATCGATAGACCATCAGGAAAACGTGTGGCGTCAGCGTTTGGTGTTTCGTATCCGCTCTCTGCAATAGATTCGACATCTGGCTCAGCAACAGATTGCACAACTGGCGTTTCTTCAGGCAAACGCGTCAGCGTCGTACTCTCTTGCGTTGGTACAGCAGAGCTAGGTTCTGGTGGCGACGTGGGTGGATCGATCGACTGGGCATTCGCTGTTAATAGGCTACAGGCCAGAAAGAGGACCGAGATACATGCGAACACAAACCTATCCACGCTGCGATGCTGGTGTCTGGGTTTGACGAAAAGCATGACAGCGTTCCTTGGCGACGGATCTCAATGTGTGCGGGCTCTGAGGTATTGGTAGTATCGGTTAGTCGGCTCAAGTACATTCGCATCGACGGCGTTATCCAGCCTGGGATATTCAACCAGACAAATCCGGTATCTTAAAAGCGTCCGATTCGGGTGACTTTGCCGGCGGCCCGCTAGCGGCGTTGGGTATTGCTACAGAGCGTCTAGGGAGCCCGCCTGTCAAAAGCTGGGACCGACGTAAACAAGAAATGCCATGAAGTCGTCGTCATCCATCGCCCGGTCCTACAACTTTGGAAGCTTGCTACGCCTTCGGTAGCTTCACCTTGCCACCTTTTTTGCTTTTCTTTTCTGGCTCGCCATCGTCAACCGTTGGAGGAAAGCCGTTTAGCTGCCGCCAGATTTCGTAGCCCAGTGGAACTTCTTTTAGCAACACCCAACCATTTGCGCGGACGCCTTGCCGCAAGTAGCGATCGCCGGGCCAACCCGAATCTTCTTGATCGTCGATGGGGCTGATAAGAACCCGGAAGTTGCCTTTGCCGTCGTCGGTTGGGAAGACGCGATTGACCTTCCCGCCGAACGTTCCAACGGCAACCGAAGGCCACCCAACGAATTGAACCGCCGGCCAACCTTCAAATTGCAAACGTACGGTGTCGCCTTCTTTGATCAGCGGCATATCGTTTCCGCTGACTTTCATTTCAACACCAAGTTCTGTTGTCTCAGGAACAATGACGAACAACTGATCGCCTTCCTTCACGGTGTCGCTGCCTTCGACGCCGTACCACTGCTGGATGACTCCGCTGCACGGCGCAGGAATCTCGAGTCGATCGAGTTCGCTTTGCTTTGTTCGCAGCATGATCAGCTCCTTTTCAGCCGCAGCGAGTTTTTGAATCGCATCTTGGTGCTTCTGCTCCGCGGACTGATTTTTCAGCGTGATTTCTTGCTCGTACGCGGTAATTCGCTGACGTTTTTCCTCCAACGTTCGCTTGGCTTCGTCGGCTGCGTTTTTCGCCTTGTCGAGCTTACCTTTTGCTTCCGCAAAATAGCGTTGCTTCGAGAAAAGCTCCTGCTGGGAAATAATCCCTTTCGTCACAACTTCTTCAGCAATCCGTTTTTGGTTTTCCTTGTCTTCCAACTGGGCCGAGTAAACATCGATTTCGTTAACTGCCTGTTCGTATTTCTTCTTTGCCGCTTCGAATCCTTCAGTCAGCGAAAGACGGAGGCTCTGCCCGAAACCCGCCTGATTCTCAATCGCCAACTTCGTCGTTTGGACATTCAATTCGGCACTGCTTTTTTTGGCCTCAGCCGTGGTGACCTGCTGTTGAAGCAGTTGCACACCTTCTTCCGCGAATGGCTTGAGCTTCAAAAGGATCTCTCCTTTCTTCACACGGCTACCTTCTCGTAGCCCCGGTTTGACCTCGCTAATGATGCCTTTGGAAGGACTCTTTACCGGCTGTGGACGTTCTTGCGGATTCAGCGCGGTTACCGTGCCAGCTCCACGCGCCGTCTGCCGCCATGGGACGAAGAACATCGCCAGCAGCGAAAAGACTAATAACGAAAACGTCACTCGTCCGACGATGCGAACGACGCGTCCTGTTCGCGCGAGCTGCAGCGAAGGGAATTCGTACGACAGGTCTTTTGAAATAGACGTTGGCTTTTCTTTGGTTTTTGTGCTCATGTTTTCAGCCTTCTTTAGTAGCCTTCCACTTCAAACTGCCGATCGCACGCGGCTGACAATGACACGTCGTTTGTCGAAACCACAAACGTACACGGCGAGCAAACGGCTCGCATCGCAGCCCACACCTCGACTCTCTCAGACGGCGGCAGGTCGTCCATCAAGCTTTCTACCACGACCATGCGAGGTCGAGCAGCAATTGCGCGTGCGAGCATCAACCTCGCAACTTGATCTCTCGACAAGGGATAGCCGCCAGTAGCCAAGTCGGCATTCACGCCGTCCGGCAACTCATGGACGATGTTCCAAAGCCCGACCGCTTTCAACACTTCACGAACACGATCTTCGCCAATGCCAGCGCGACCAAGTTCAACGTTTTCCGCAATCGATGCGTGAAAGACTTCGATCCGCTTCGCAACGGCCACCAGCCGACCTTTGCCGGCAACGGCAGCCTGCGGGGCGTCCATTTCAGCTACCGTGACAATGCCAGAGGTGGGTGAGACAAGCCCGGCAACGACATCCGTGAATAGACTCTTAGCCACCAAATCATTGCCAGTGACGGCAAGAGACGAGCCCGCCGCAATCCTACCCGCTGGGATCGAACGTTTGTTCGCCCCGACCTGCACGCCGAGATCACTCCATTCCAGAGTGCACGCCTCGTCCGCCACGGACAGTCTTCCCCTGCGTGGATCAACCGGAATGTCTAGCAAGTACCCGACTTTATCGATACCCGCCATCAGGTCGTAGAATTTCTCGATCGACTTACCTGCTTTTGCGAACGCTCCAACGACGACCGTTACCACAAGCTCACTGGCTACGAGCTGTCCAAGCGTCAGTTGCCCGCCGATCACCAACCATCCGCCAAGTCCCAACAATGCAGTCGACGCGAACACTTGCAACCCAATCGCAAACGCAATCTGTCGAATCACGACACGAAACTGACTCCGACGAGCCTCCAAGTACTCCGCCGCAAGACTGTTGGCTTTCTCAATCGCCAAGTCTTCGCCGCCATTGATTTTGAATGCGCCTGGAAACGAAATCACATCCTGCAGCCAATGCACGATTCGGTATTTCGCGATCGACTCGTCAATCGACGTGTTGATGCCGCCACGCCCAAGCAGCCACGTAATCGAAATCATCGTCAGCAACAAAGCGATATTAAAGCCAAGCAAGAACGGGTGATAAAACGCCAGCAACAGCATACCGAGGCATGTCGTCAACAAAATCGACACACCATCCAGAAGCAGCACCGCTGTTGCCTTCTGAATCGTCATAATGTCGAAGACACGATTCGCTAGTTCGCGCGGGTAGTACTTTTTCAGATACGCCTGCTTGGCACGCGGAAAACGATGAGCCAGATCACCAACAATGCGGACAAACTGTCGTCTCTGAATGATTTCGACAACGACCGCCTGCATCACTTTTAGGATGCCGGACAGCCCAAGTGACGCCAACAAGATCAACGACAAGACAACCAGGGGCTGGAGGTACGTCCCCCAGCTCACGACATTGACAAGCGACTCGACCGCCAATGGCGTTGCCAAACTAAGTACACCAGAGACTAACGCAAACAAAACGACGGTCCAAATGTCGTTCGATTCGAGCTTCAACAAACGAAGGAATCGCCTCAGTGGCGTTGGGTGTTCGCCGTTGCCGTCTTCGTCGTGAGCCGATAGTGAATCGCAACCCAATTCGCACTTCGCGACAACAACACCAGAATCAGTGTCGCCCAACAGTGATGAGATCGTAGTGCGTGAGACGGTACCGTGTCGCGTGGAACCGTTGACGGTTGCAATCTCAACACGATTGCCCAGCTGTCGTTCGATAATCGAGTAGTCACCATCCTTGTGCGGAACAATAACGACATGCCCCTCGCGAACGAAATCTAACGCGTGGGTTTCCGAAATTGAGTCGAGCTGCGTAGCGTAAACACCAAGCTGCCGACAACCGACCTCCAAAACGTTTCGTTCCCACTGCTGGCAATCTGGCACACCGCTGAGATCAAGGCGACCTCCGAAGTCATTCAAGTCCAAGACAGCCGCAACTCTTCGGACAACGCGTCGAACGACTTCCTCCCGGTGGATTGTGGCGAATCCACGATCCTTCTCATCTATCTCTAAGCTCGGCATCTGGCTTTCCTGCGGCGACCGGACGCTATCAAGCAATCCGCTTCATGAAACAATCTACGCGAATCCTATTACACGAAATATATGTCGTCAATTACGATTCATGTCTTAAGGTTCATTTTTTAGAGAAAAAATGACGAAAGGCTGAAAGGAGTGGATATTTTCGTGGTTACGGAATCACGAATTTTATTTCGCGAATAATCGTGTATACTTAAGTATCAAAACTTCATCGGTGCTGTGCTGGGAAGCAGTGCCCTGACTGGGAGGACGTTACGTGGCCAAGAAAAAAGTGAAGAAAGCTACGAACGGCAAAGTAGCGAACGGACGCAACGTCGCCCGCAATGGCAGTGCTATCACGGAAGAAACGAAGGGTCCACGTTGGACGTTTCTCACCAACCACGCACATGTGCTAACCGTTCTCGATTCAGAACCGGACATGGTATTGCGAGAAGTTGCACTTCGTGTCGGAATCACGGAGCGTGCTATTCAACGTATCGTCGTAGACCTCGAAGAGAGTGGCTTTCTTGAACGCGAGAAAATCGGCCGCCAAAACCACTACAAGGTTTTAAAGAATCAACCGCTTCGTCATCCGATCGAAGCACATCGCAGCATCGGCGACTTGTTACGGATGATTACCGAGTAGCTGACGAAAATCCTTTACGTTGGTCCAGCTTCGATCAAGTCAGCTTACCAGTCGGAATCAATCCATTCACAGAGCTGCCAGTCCATCCAGCGCCGATCCTGGACTTTGCCACACGTGGAAAGAAACCCGAGGTGTCCTCCGCTTTCGGTAGTGATCAATTCGACGGAAGCTGATCGCTTGTACGCGGCGGTGGCAGAGTAGGCAACAACGGGATCGTCTTTCGACGCCAAGAGTTTTGCTGGCAGTTTGATTTCCGTGAGCCGCGGGCCGCTGCTGCAGTTTGCGTAATAATCTTCGGCATCGCGAAAGCCAGACAGTGGAGCCGTGATTTGATCATCGAATTCGTAGATGCTGCGAGGAGCTGCGCCGTTGAGTTGTCCACCAGTTTGCTGCCACTTTTTGACCAAAAAACGGATCAAGTATTTGTCGTAAAAGTTGCCAGTACCTTTTCGCAATTCGCTACAGCACCTTGATAAGTCGACCGGTGGACAGACGGCGATACAGCGTTGCAAGTTGCCGATCGATTTCGTGGAAGCGTTGGCCGCCGTCCCAAGGGCAATGTTGCCTCCCATCGAAAAGCCAGCCATTGTTAGCGGCGCGTCCGGTGCTTGTTCGGCTATCCAGTTGATAGCGATCTCGGCGTCTTCCGTTCTTCCCGCATGGCCAGGTAGCTTCGCTTTGCCGGTCGACGCACCCGTTCCTCGCATATCCATCCGGAAGCAACGGATGCCGCGAGCGCACAATCGGTCAGCCAAACGCCACATGTATCCGCTGCCGTGACACCCGGCTAAGCCGTGTAGCAACAATGCTACGCGGTCAGTGGCCTGCCAGTTCGGGGGTTGGTCGTCATGAAGGGCGATCTTGTCGCCGCCCGGAACATCCAGCAAATGCGGTGTTGCTTGGTACTTGGGCTGGCGTGTGGGCCAGTAAAACCCCGCCAACGTCTGGAGATGGCCGCCGCGAAACAGAGGGTGGGGGCTAAACGGGTTCGAAGCGGGCATATTCGTTGAAGCTTCTCCAATCGCCCCGACAATCGTTAAAAATCCCCCAAATCGTGTTAAACTCTGGGGATCTTGCTAATGAGTGAGGAACTTCCTTTTGCTGGCGGTATCGGCGACACGATACCGTTGAAATGTACGAAAGTATAGGTAGGTAAGGTTTGGCGGCAGCATCGCTTGGAAATTTTGACCTCTAGCAGCTACTCCAACAAAATGGATCCTCAGATAGGGTCTCGCGAATAGGCTTCGCACACAACGATTGAATCCGCATGTCGTCCAAAGGAGTGATCGACCGGTTTTGGGAACTGATTGATTTATGTTGTTACTAACTTTGTTCGCCGCCATTAGTTGGCCCACCGTAATCTCCGGGTTTCTTGGATTTATGGTCTGCGCCGCAATTCTCTTATGGGTCGTTTGGACCAAGAAGAAGTCCGACGGCAACGTAATCGGTGACGTTAGTAACAAAGCGAAATCGCTGGCGGGCGATGCGGCAGACAAAGCAAAGGCCGGCACGGAGTCGTTGAAGGACGGCGTTTCACAACTTACTGGCGACGATCCAACGGAAGACATAGCGGATGCCGTCGAAGCTGCTACGGGCGACGCGGAACTGCCCGACGTCGAGCTGCCGAACATTGAAGTCCCGAATGATGTCGAGCCACCCGCGGCTGATTTGCTCGACGCTGACGTGCCGGAAATTGAGCTACCCGAAGTTGAGGTACCTGAATCGATCGAAACCGCTGAATCGATCGAACCCCCTAATGTTGAATCGAGCACCGACGATATTCTCTCCGACGAGAACACGTTTGAGATCAAAGACCCGTTGCCAACTTCCGACGCCAGCATTCCAAATCCAACAATTCCCACTCCAACGTTAGGCGCAGCAGTTCCGCCGCCCCGACCGCAGGCACCGACGCAGTCTTCTTTTTCGAGCAGCACCCCTAATCCCGGCACATCTGCGTCGGGCATCCCACCACGGGGCAGTTCGATTCCGCCACGTCGTGAACCGTCAACCAGCCAGCCAACCGTTCAAGCCGCAGTGACTGAGCCTCAAGCGATTGTGCCCGAGCCCGACGAAATTGAAGTGCTCGACGCGCCACACATTGCGTCGTTTCAATCAACCGGCGGCGCCACAGCAGCCGAGCAGCAGGAGTTGGCAGAGCTTCGCTTAACTTTGGAAGCCAGCCATAACGAACTGACACACCTTACCACTCAGCGAGACCAAGCGTTGTCACGCGCGGTACAGCATGAGGAGGAACTTTCACAGTTACGCCAGCAAGTCGAAAACCTCAGCGCGACCAGCGAAGCATTGCAACAAGACCGTCAAAAGATTGCACAGCTGGAATCGGAAATCGAAACACTTCGTTCGCAGGCCGCCAGCGGTGACAACGAGGAAGCAATTCGTGCGATCGAGAAACAACATCAGGCAACGATAGAAGAACTCCGTTTGATCATTGGTCAGCGAGAGGCGGCGGAAGCCTCGTTGTCTCGCGAGCGTGACAACCTGGCTGCTCAGAACGACGATCTTCGCCGGAAAGTCGAAACGGGCGACGCTCCGCAAGTTGACCCCAACGAGTTCGCGTCGCTTCAAATGCAGCATCAGCAGTCTGCGTCCGAGCTATCGCTATCCAACGAAACTATTCGGCAGCTAAACCAGAACCTCAACCAACGCGATGCTCAATTGATGACCCTGCGAAACGAGGTTCAAAGCCTAACGACGAAACTTGCCGAGGCCGAGCAAGCCGCCACAGAAAGCGAGAGTGAGCCCGACGCAGCTGTGATTGAGGAAATCGAAGCACAGCACAAGGCAACCGTCAATGAGCTACGGTCGATCATCGAGGAGCGCGAAGCCGAGGGAGCTAAGCTTGCCTCCGAGCGTGAAAAACTGTCAGCAGAAGCCAATGAACTGCGCGAGAAAACGATTCAGCTCGAGGAAGCACTGGCCGGTGCCAAAGATGAGGCTGCGCATGCCGCTTCACAAGAAAGCCCCGAACACTCGCTAGCCAACGAAACGATTCGACAGCTCAATCAGAATCTAACGCAGCGTGACGCGGAACTCTTTAATCTGCGTCGCGAACTCCAATCCGCTCAAACACAGCTCACGGCTGCCGAAGAGTCCGACTCGAGTAATGATGACAGCGAACAAGTGACGCTGCTGGAAACGAAGTTGCAGGAACTGGAAGCGGATCGAAATCGCATCCGTGACGAATTCGCATCAGCACGCGAGCGACTCCATGAGGAATTAGCATCAGCGAAGGATTCGGAAGCGGGAGCCAAAGCAGAGTCCGAAACTTCGCAGCGACAAGTCTCCGAGCAGGCCGCCGTGATCGAGCAGCTTCGGGACGAACGACGAAACCGACAGGACGAGATTGCAACTCTTCGAGCAAAAGTCGCTGAAAGCGACGATGCGAGTGTGATCGAAAAGCTCACCGCCGAGCGCGATAGTGCACTTTCTCGTTACGACAAGCTGCAGATTGATCTCGCACACGCCGTTCAAGACACATCAAACAACGATGATTCAAGGGAAGAATTGGAATTACTGAAGACAAAGCTCGCTGAGAAGTCCGCAGAATTCGACGCCGTCCAGGCCGAGCATCATACGTTGAAGGCTCGATTTACCGCCGAAACTGAAGCGTTGAAAGGGCGACTTGAGTCGCTGCGGGATTCGTCGAAAGAAAACGTCGCAGAAAGCAATAGCGAAGGCGAATCAAGCGACAGCCTTTCAAACACGACAGCAAAGATCGCGGAACTAGAAACCGTCATCGAACAACACGAACAATACGCTGCTGGCCTGCAGACAGAACGGCAAGATTTGCTGGACCAACTGGGGGCATCGCAAGAAGATATCAACGTGAAAGCGGCAGAAATGCGTCGCATGCGTGAGCAATTACAGGCAGCTCAATCGCAAGCCTCGACCGCTGCAGAACAGCAAAGCGAGTTTTCTGCCTCGCAGTCCGAATGCCGTGAGCTTTCGAAATCTTTGGAAGAACGCGCGGCCGACCTAAGGCGGTTGCAAGACGAACAAATCGAGCTCAAGCAGCAACTCGCACACTTTATTGACGCCGAAGAACTTTGGAATACGCAACGTACTTCGCTCTATTCACGACTTGGTCTAGACGAGAACGGTGAACCACTCGATGACGAGAGCCTGCACGCTGCTGAGAATGGCGAATCCGAACGCGTGGAAGCACTCACCAAGTTACTGGCCGAACGCGACGAGGCCATCGAGAAGCTCAACGAACGCTTTCAATCGCTCAACGAAATGTACTCGTCTCGCGACGAAGCGTCAGTATTGCATGACGACGCGTCTGATCCCGAAGACACATTGCGAGCTGAACGCGATCAAGCTGCTGCTTCAGCCGCCGAAGCAAGTGCGACGATTGCGAAACTGATGGGCGAGCTCAATGATCTCAAGTCGAACGAGGTAGACGCGAATCAGATTTCGAAACTGGAAGAAGAGAACCGTGAATACCGCCGTAGCGTGGCAGAACTGCATGCTTCGGTAAACGAACTCGAGGAACTCAAACTCTCACGCGTTCGTGAACAAGAAAGCTCGCGTCAAAAGCTAATGGAAGCTGCACGAGCGAACGCCGAGTTGTCCACGAAGCTGGAAGAACTTCAAGCCCAGACGGACCAATCAAACGAAGGCGACGAAGCGAAAGCACCAGCGAACGCAGAAGAATTGGCAACGCTAAAGAAGTTGGCTTCAGAATTAAAACGCGAACGCGATGAGCAGCGGAAAACGATCAGCGAACTGCGAGAGGAAATCGAGGCGACACCAAAGGACCGAAAAGAAGGAACGAAAGCTGTCCGCGACGTCAAACGGCTAACGACGAAGATCGAATCTCAAGAGAAGAAATTGCACGACCGTGACGATCGACTCCAAGACCTCGCGTCCGAATTAAGCAAGCTTCGTGTCGAAGCGTCTGCGTTGCGAAACGAAGTGGCCGAGCAAAAAGCTGTTGTGCGAGCTTTGAACAAAGGCGAAGACGTGCCGACACCCGCAAAAAGACGCACAACAACCAAAGCCACAAAAAACGGAAAGCCAGCGAAGGCGAGTAAGAAAACAACGACGAAGAAGCCAGCTACAAAGAAAACAACAAAGCGACCAGCTAAGACTCGCCCTGCTGCCAAGTCAACGAAAAGTAAAACGGCGACGAAAAAGCCAGCTTCTAAGCCGGCTAAGAAAGTCGTGGCAAAAGACCCTACTCCGCGAAAGAAGGATCCCAACTTGGGGATGGTCTACACCAAGCGTCCCAAGTCTATTGATGACTTGAAGGAGATCAGCGGTGTTGGCCCCGTGTTAGAAAAGCGGCTGAACAAGGCTGGCATCTACCAGTTCTCGCAGGTGAAAGACTGGGGCAAAAAGACGATCGATTACTTAGACGACGAACTGAACCTCGGCGGCCGAATCCGCCGCGAGAAGTGGATCAATCAAGCCAAGCGTCTGGCAAAGTAGTGAGCCGACGCTAGTTGGATGTCCGGATGTCCTGCAGCGCCGGAAACTTGCTTCGCCACGTGCGCACGACGTTGACGTCTATCTTGAAATGACGCACTTGTTCCGCAGCGTCGCACTCAAATATTGGCTTGCCCATCGGATCGAATGCACTCGAGCGACCGTCGTAGACGAACTTCGGATCAGTTCCGCAACGATTTACGCCCAAGACAAACGCTTGGTTTTCGATTGCCCGGGCTTGTAACAAGCGAACCCAGTGTTCAGATCGAGCCGTCGGCCAACACGCGATCAAAACAAAGAACTCTGCGCCGGCCTGCGCTGCTGGGCGGAAGATCTCGGGGAAGCGTAGGTCGTAGCAAACAAACGGTGAGATGGTGACGCCCTGCCATTGAAACGTTTGAAAACCGTCACCGGCGGTGTAGTGCTGATCTTCGCCGGTTAGTGTAAACGGCTGCATTTTCTGGTAACGAACGAGTTCCGTTCCGTCCGGTGCAAACGCGACGGACAAGTTCGAGGCGACATTTTTCACTGCTTGGCCAACAACACCACCTAAGACGGTACTTTCGAACTCGGCAGCTATCTCCCGCAAAAAAGTTTCAGATTCAAGTAGCTCAGTTTGCGCCGTCTTGGCGACATTCATGCTGAAGCCCGTATCAAACATCTCGGGCAGCACGATCAGACTGTTTTTAGGAACACTGGTTGCGTTCAAGAGTTTGCGGACCTGTGCGTGGTTCGCAGGCTTGTCTTGCCACGTTGAGTCGAGCTGTACGGCGATAACGTCCATTGTAATTCCTCTTTCGGCGGTTTGGGCTCTACAGCAACTTACTCAAACCTGAAACGAGGCGGCCCATTCCTTCCGCGACGGTTTCTTGAGCTAACGCGCCGTAAGCAATCCGAAGTGAGCAACCCGTCTTCACACCGAACGTCGTGCCCGGCATCACAGCGACACCGTGATCGCGGATAAGTTCGTGGACGAGATCGAGATCGTTGCGATCAGATTTGACTTGAGCCAAAACGTAAAACGCGCCGTCAGGTTTCGGAACTCGACAGCGATCGCCAAGCGTTCCCAACTGTTCAAGTACCAAGTTACGTACCGACTCGAAACCCGCGATTTTCTGCTTACACCATTCGGCACCCGCGTCTAACGCCGCGGCAGCTGCGATTTGATTGAGGATCGGCGGGCAAACGAGATTCGTGTCTTGGATTTTCTTCACGGCCGTGTTCAGGTGCTTGGGCAATGCCATGTAACCCATTCGCCAACCGGCCATTCCATACGCTTTCGACAGCGTGAATAGACTGATCGTGTGCTCGCTCGCATCGGGAAGACTGCCTGGAGAAAAATGATGTTCATCGCCGTATGTAAAATACTCGTAGGCTTCGTCGCTAATGTGGTAGATGCTTTTCGTTTTGCAAAGCTGATTGACTGCCGTCAGAGATGCCTCCGAATACATCGCACCTGTTGGGTTGTTGGGCGAAACAGTGACGACCGCCCGAGTGCGTGGCGTGATGGCGTTTTCAATTGCGTCTAGGTCGATTTGATAGTTCGCATCTGTCGGTACGTGAATCGGCTTGCAGCCAGCCAAGTCGATGGCCATTTCGTGGTTGAAATAGAACGGGCTGAGCAAAATGATCTCGTCGTCAACGTCCGCAATGGCGAACACGGCATTCATGAATCCCGTATTCGATCCTGGTGTGATGACGATGCTCGAATTATCGAGTTGCAGCCCGTTTTCTCTGAGCAGTTTTTGACCAATACGCTCAATCAGCATCTCTATCCCAACGACGCTGTTGTAGCGATCGATTGATGGATCATTTCTCACACTCTCGACAACAGCTTGGCTGACTGTATCGGGAGCGGAATAGTGAACGACACCTTGCCCTAGCGAGATAGTGCCCGGGTGTGCCGCGATCCATTCGCCTACGATTGGGATGACGGGCGACTGGATCGTTTGGATTCGATCCGTCGGTACCCTACTCATATCGCGGTTTCATTTCGACAATGCGTAGATTTCGGAACGAAAAATTTGTCGTCGGGTCATGACCTTGCAGAATGAGCGACCCCGGCTCAGTTCGCAATCCGCGACGTGGATTCTTGTCGGCTTTGCGTCGATCGACCCAGTCCGTGACCAAGTAGCCATTTACCCAAATCGCAAAATGCGGGCCTTCCGCGATGATGGTTTTTGCAAACCACTCGTGGTCGTCGGCCGCTACGTATCGAGCATTCTTGCGGCGAAAGATGGCGCCAGTACCAGCGTCCATCGGTTTTTTACGGTCGCCGTCCACGATGCCGTTCTGGATTTGGCTTTCATAGCCATTCATTTCTTCGCCAGGAATGCAGCGAAAAAAGACCCCCGAATTCAGATGAGGACCGTGTGAGATGGCTTCAATTTGCAAAACGAAGTCACCGTAGTGTCCTTCAGTTTCGAGCATTCCCTTGCCGTTGGTCATCGAAAGAGTGCCCTCTGGCGTGACTTCAAATTTGCTGGCCATGTCCGGGTACGTCTTCCAACCAGTGAGATCTTTCTCATTGAATATTGGTTCGGTTTCGAGCGGCTTGAGCTTTATGTTCTTAAATTCAACATGACCGTTATTGTGTTGCAGACCGATAAACCCACGTCCCACGGCATCCGGCTTTTCGTATTCCAACACAACCTCACCATCGAGCTTGACTGTGGCTCTCCCGCCCAACAACGTGACCTCATAGCTATGCCATTCGCCGTCCGGCTTGTGGCCGTCGTATTTTTGGAGCTTCACGAAACTGCCAGTTGGAAATGGATTGTCTGGCGGTGCGATGTTTAGTTCGAAGCAATCTTTCTCGACGTCGGAAGGCTTGGGCGACGTTCGTAAGAATATCCCGCTGTTCGTACTTTCGTCACAACGGAAATCGACCTTCAGTATGTAGTCACTGAACTGCGTAGTTGTGCAGAGCAGACATTGCGCGCCTTTGTTGACTACGATCGCGCCGTCTTCGACTAAGAAGTTTGCGGCCGGTTGAGGACGCCAGCCGAACAGTGTCTCGCCGTCGAACAGGGCAATCCAACCGTCATTCAGCTCTTCTTGGGTGAGGATTCCGTTTTCACCGAGAAAGTTATCGGGCGTCTGAGAAAGCGTCACGACCGGAAAAAAGAAGATCGCTAAGCAGATAAGAGTCCGCCACACACATCGTGAACCAGTTCGCATCGAATTTCCTTTTAATTGTTTGAGGGCAAGTGTGAGCTTAGCCAATTTTCAATTGGACTTCACCTACCATTCCACCGTCGGGTTCGCCGATTGCAACGATTTGCACGCGAAGTTCGTTCCGTCTTTTTAGTTGTCCGGTGACGTCGCACGAGACGACTGGCGCGATGTCGGTGGTTGGGAGTTGCTCCGAGTTCAACCAAATGGTGGCTTGGCCCTTAATCTCTGTGAACGCCAGCTGGATGCTGGTTGCTTCGTCGATTCCCGTTGGGCAATTGAAGAAGCGTTGGTACTCAACAGCACCCACGAAGTCGGCGCCTAAGTCCTCGGCCCAACTGTTTGGCATCGTTATCGTTTTGACTGGGAGATCGGGACCTTCAATGAGTTGGCGTTGCCAAGGTCCGCGAAGTCGAATGATATGTGGCTGTTTCATTGGCGTTAAAACCCCTTACTACTGCTCGAAGTCAGCAAGTGGTTGGTTTATCCTTCACGGTTAGGTTCTTGAGTCCGTGTCCTTTTTTAGAAGACCTTGTCATGTTTGGAAACGCCTACCTTCGTACTTCCTCTCGTTCGAGCTTGCTTTCGTGCCTCACGCTTTTGCTAACCATCTTATTCGCGAGCATGTCACTGGCCGACGAACCGGAAGAACGAAAGAAATTCGCGGTCGTCGACATAGCTAATGTCGATCGCGATTTCGGCCTTGCTGGTGAATACGAGGGCAAGGTCGACAAAGATGGCGTGAAACAACCGGTTGGTTTGCAAATTACCGCGTTGGGCGATGGCGTGTTCGGCGGAATGTACTATCAAGGTGGCTTGCCTGGAACAGGCTGGAACGGCGTCGACCGAGAAAAAGTAAACGGTAGGCGAGATGGCGACTTGCTGGTTTTGGAAAGTGACAATGCACGTTTTGAGATCGTGAACGGCGGACCATCGGTTTACAACAAGGATGGCCGAATCATTGGCGAACTCTCAAAAGTCACTCGCACCAGCCCAACGCTGGGAAAGCCCGCGCCCTCGAACGCATATACGCTTTTCGATGGTCACGATACGACCCAGTTCGTAAATGGAAAGATGACAGACAAAGGCCTATTAGTAGAAGGAACCGAGCTGGTTTCTCGTTTTCGCGACTTTACTCTGCACGTCGAATATCGCCTGCCCTATATGCCTTACGCACGTGGTCAAGACCGTGCAAACAGCGGTATCTACCTACAGAGCAGTTACGAAGTCCAGGTGCTTGATTCATTTGGATTGGAAGGTATTGAAAACGAATGCGGAGCGCTCTATCGCTACCAGCGACCGAATCAGAATATGTGCCTGCCGCCGTTGCAGTGGCAGACTTACGATCTAACGTTTCGTTCGCCGAAATTTGACGGCGAGGGCAACAAGATTCAAAACGCACGTATCACGCTGCTCCACAATGGTGTTGCCGTCCACGACAATTTCGAACTCGAACGTAAAACCGGCGCGGGCCGCGAGGAAGCTGATACGGATCGCCCCATCAAGCTGCAAGACCACAGCAACCCCGTGCGATATCGCAACATTTGGTTGATAGACCTTGGTCGTTCGCGAGCTCCAGCCGAATTAGCGACAGCTCCGGTTTCAAACGCTTGGTAAGCGAGTGCCTGTGCGAAAGGAATTGCCGCGTGCTTTCCACGTTTGTTCTCTGCAAAGATTTAGACGCGATATCAGTCGATCGTTGATGCAAAAGTAAGACAGCGTGCGCCGGGCTTCACCTATTTTTACAAGCACATGATTCGCATTCTGATCGACGTGCGTTGTGAGGATTTAATCAATTCCGCGAAACGGTTTGTAATAGAACTGGTACGTAACACACAGTTTGTTCAGAGAGTTTTTCATCCGTCTGGCGCTAGTGCAGGATTTTATTTGTAAATATTTAGGTGCTGTGGCAAGTTGCAACTACGTTGGAAAGCTGGGGTTTCCAACCACTATTTAATTTACGAGTCGAGGACAATGAAGTACGCACTTTCCTTATTGGTGTTAGCGGCAAGCGTTGCGACTGCAAACGCTTCTGTTACACCAGCCACTTGGTCCGCCACCACGGCTAGTACAGCCAGTGGCAGTCTACCCAGTGGAATCAACATTAATGCAATCTCGACGGCACCGATCGTCGGTCTTTCACCTGGCCAATTCGGTCCAAGTCAGTGGGACGGCAGCCTGCCATTGTCGCCCTCTGCAGTCGGCCTCACCGTTTTGGCTGAAGTCAACACATTTCAAACTTTCACGTTCGATTCACCTTTGGTGGACGGAACGTTGTTCTACATCGAGAACTTTGATTCAAGTTCGCTTGCAGAAATCAACGTCGTCGGCGGAACCTTGGCGCTTGTCGATGCAAGCCCAAGTATCTCGCTTATTCCTGGAACAGGAACGACAAACGACTTCTTGCAATCCAGCAATGCTGGATTCAACGGAGAAGGCGATGCAGTTTTGCAACTTTCGGGTGACGTTACCGCTATCTCGATCGGCTACCATGAATCGGTAGGCGCTAACGGCGTGTTCTACACGTTCGCTGAGCCGGCTGTATCACAAGCTGTTCCTGAGCCATCTTCGGCGATGGTAATGGCTGGGCTCTTCGGCCTAGGCGGATTGATCTACGTTCGACGTCGCAAGCAGTCGTAAACTGCGGTAGCAACGAATTGATAAATCTTGATCCGGCGATCACTCAGTGGTCGCCGGATTTTTTTGTTGTGGTCCATACTTTGGACCACGGATTCTCGTGTGGAATTAAGTAATCGACAGAGGTAACCGCTCCCAGCCTCTTTCCTCAAAGCGGCTTTGTGAGACGGTACCATCGGCCAAAACGAAGTTTTCTTCGCTCTCAATAGCGATTTAGCAGTTATGTGGCTGCAATGCATTCTTACCGTGACGGCAGTTTCTGCATGCTGTGTCATGCTGCTGATGGTGCTAGTGAAAGTCGCAAAAGAGATTCTTAGATTGATCAGAAACTGCTGTTGACTAGCCTGTTTCTGCCCAGTAATTAACGCCCACTCAATTATCTTTCTGCGGAGTCTTACGCGCAAAAAGTGAGTCGATGAGCGTTCGGCGGGTGCCAGGTTCATTGTCGAGTAGGCCACGAGCACCAAGCAAGGAACAAGGATGTTCAATAACGATCAGCAACGAATGATGAATTGTCTGTTAGACATTCGTCGAACAGATTCCTGCGGTGTGTCCGGTCGGTCAATTCACCATTCTCTAAAATCTGCAAGGAGGCTCGCGTTGAATATGAACGCGAAAACAATCGGCTTGCTCTTGATACTGTGCCTTGGAGTGATTGGTTCGCCTGTTTTGGCTCAATCGCCAACCGCATCAGATACTGTTGCTGGAGCCGTAGATTCCAAAAAGCAAGCGAACGAGTTTCTTCGCCGTGCACGTTTAGCAATGAAGGGTGGAAACCTTGAGTTAGCCGAACGGTTCATTCTTCAATCCGAGAAACTGGGCATAGACCAGGGCGGCTTGCTTAGCAGGTTTTCTGATAGTCCTGAAAAGGCTCGAAAAGACTTGGACCGATTGAAGAGTGCTCAGGCCAAAGCGACTGGAAAACCTATTGCGAGTCAGCCTGGCAAGTTGATGCCAAGTCAACTCAAAGACAACATTGTTTCCTTGCCAACGCAACCAGCCGTCCAAGCTCGGGCCATGATGGCACAAGCCAAAGCGGCCTTCAATCGCGGTGCTTTAGACGAGGCAGATAAGCTCGTTCGCCAGGCGGCCGCATTGCAGGTTCCTGATGTCGGATTCTCAGGCAGTGATACGCCTTGGGAATTGAACATGAAAATTCAAAAGCAACGCCGCATGGCCGGCACGATTGCTCCGGTTGTGGGCGCGAATGGTCAGGGCAAAGTTGCTCCGGCAGTGTTTGATCCGACTACCGACCAAACCTACGTTCGCCAAGTTGCAGCAGAGGAGCCGTTGCTACCAGGCGTCCAGAGAGTCGCTCAGCAGCTACCTGGATTGAATCCACTGATGCAACAGCCGGCACCCGTCACGTTGCAAACGCAAGGCCTACCCGGCACTGGCATTACCGTACCAGGCGGATCTGCCACACGACAGCCGCACGAATTGTTGCCTGGACCGGCTACTTCGGCGCCAACAACAATAAGTCCAGCACCACCTGCGACGACTTTCCAAGCTTCGCCAGAATCAACGCCGATTGCTGACCCTGGTACATTTCAGGCACCACCAACAACGTTTCCGACACAACCTGTTCAAGCCGCTCCATCACAGTTGTACGAGAACCAGACACTGCCGCAGCCAACCGTTGCGACACCCTCGCAACCGTATGAGACTTACACCCAGCCAGGCATTCCAAGCCAAACCGGTATTACGGCAGTTCCAGGCAACTACGGAATCTCTCCTCAAGAGTTGATCAAGATGGGCGAAGAGAAACTTCGCGATCGAGAACTCGAGGAAGCACGCGACTACTTCCGCCAAGCATTTGCAATGCAGGACCAGCTGGATGCTAACACGAAGCAGCGTCTTCAGGATCACTTGCAACTAGTAGGTACGGATCTCAGTCGCGAAGGCAAGGAATCGTCCGCGGAAGAACGCGAAGAGGCCGCTCGATTGAGCCGCATGTTGGCGGACGTCAGCCGAGAGCAAATGGCAATCAATCGTGAACTGAAAGTCAATCCGAAAGTCGCGTGGGAAAAGATGAAGACCCTACGCGAGAAGCTGGACGACGCGGACTTGCCCAATGATACTCGTCGTCGATGGATGACGAAGTTGGACAAAGATACTGCGGAGATGGAGCGCTACATTGAAACGAATCGTGGCCAGATCGAACTCGACGAACGAAATCGAGAAGTCCTGGCCATAGTTGATCGAGAGCGTCGCATGCGAGTCGAAGTTCAAGATCAGCTCGCTTCAACTGTTGAAGAATTCAATACGTTGATGGATCAACAACGCTACTCGGAAGCCTATGTGCTCGCGAGACAAGCACGTGAGATTGCCCCACGAAGCGAGATCACCGAATCGATGATTTGGAAAAGTCGCTTCGCCGAGCGTATGTATGTAAACATGAATCTCCGAGATCGCAACCAGCGGATGTTCGAATATGCCAACGACAGCAGTGAAATGGGCGTCGAAGATGCGTATCTGCTGACCGATCCATACAAGTTCCCCAAAGATTGGGAAACGTTGCGGGCACGTCGCGAAGGAGTCTTCGCCGATGGCGGTTCTCGATTCAATGAAGCCGAACAAGCAATTGAACGAGCATTGTTGAAGAAAGTCCAAGTTCAATTCGACCAAGCACCTTTGGGTGAGGTGATCGAAACTCTTGGTCGCATGACGGGTGTCAACGTATTCATTGACAACGAAGGCCTAGCGGCTGAAGGCGTCACCACAGACACTCCCGTCTCAATGAACCTTTCGCAAGAGATTTCGCTGCGTAGCGTATTGAACTTGATCCTGGGTCCCTATCGACTCGGCTATGTCATTCAAGACGAAGTGCTGCGAATCACCAGTGAAACAGCACGAGCAGGTGATGTTTACACACAGCCGTACTACGTCGGTGACCTAGTGATTCCAATTCCGAACTTCATGCCCGGCAATGACAACGCCTTGGCGGGAGCACTCGCACAAGCTTATTCCGCACTCGGCTATGGCCCTGGCGGATTCGCACAGAACCGATCGCAAAACGCTCCATTGGTAATCGCAGACAATGCGGTAGAGCAACAAAACGTCGGTTCGTCAGCGTTGGCTCAGATGGCCTCAACAAGTGCGATCCCTGGCATACCCACGCCGCAACAACAAGCTTCTGGCGGTGCGAGTGGTGCTGACTTCGATTCGCTTATCAACCTGATTACTTCGACTGTCGAGCCAGACTCGTGGGATGATGTTGGTGGCCCCGGCACTGTTCAACAGTTCGATGGCAACTTGAGTCTTGTCGTAAGCAACACACAGGAAGTTCACGACGCCATCGTGGACCTTCTGGCACAGCTTCGACGCTTGCAAGATTTGCAGGTCACCATCGAAGTCCGCTTTGTCACCTTGCAAGATAACTTCTTCGAACGAATCGGCGTCGACTTTGATTTCGACATCAGAGACAACACCGGCTTTACGGACACCGACATTGCTGACGGTACGTTTGATGCAAGCGGTAACGATATCACGGTCGGTTTGGACCCCAGTGGTAACCTAACCGCCGACCTCGATTTGAGTTTCACGCAAGACTCCTTTGGAGCAGCCTTGCCAACGTTTGGTGGTTTCGCACCGGGAATTGCATCGAACTTTGGTTTCGCAATTCTGAGTGATATCGAAGCGTTCTTCTTGATCGAAGCGATTCAAGGCGATACGCGAACCAATGTGATGCAAGCTCCAAAGGTCACGCTATTCAATGGTCAGTTCGCGAATATCAACGATACGTCGAACCGACCGTTCGTCACGAGCGTCATCCCCGTTGTCGGCGACTTTGCGGTGGCTCAACAGCCAGTAATCATGGTCTTGGCGGAGGGTACGCAGTTAAGCGTTCAAGCGGTGGTCTCTAGTGACCGTCGATTCGTTCGCCTGACGATGCTGCCGATGTTCAGTCAGATTGGGGACGTGGATACGTTCACCTTTGAAGGCAGTACGACATCGACGACCGGTTCTTCGACGGAAACGGATCCCGATGACAACACCACGACGAACAACGCTAACGAAGAGTTGTTCACCGAAGGTACGACCGTCCAGCTACCGAACTTCGCGACAACATCTGTCAGCACTACGGTGAGTGTGCCAGATGGCGGGACGGTACTGATGGGCGGCATTAAACGTCTGGCCGAAGGCAGGACAGAACGCGGCATGCCGATTCTTAGTAAGCTGCCGTACATCAATCGACTGTTCAAGAATGTGGGCACCGGTCGTGAGACGCAGACCCTGATGATGATGGTTACGCCTCGAATCATTATCCAAGAGGAAGAAGAAGAACGCGTGTTGGCTACGAGCCCTTAACGGTCGCCTAACACAGACAAGCTTCGCTTCGTCTTGCACGGTAATTTCGAATGCCACCTTCCCTCCAATTGTGGGGAAGGTGGCTTTTTTTCGTTCATCCGAAAGCGAAAACTGCGGTACATGGCAAAGTTAGTATCTGATTTGGTTGACCA
This sequence comes from uncultured Pirellulaceae bacterium, assembly GCA_964397295.1. Lineage (GTDB taxonomy): Bacteria > Planctomycetota > Planctomycetia > Pirellulales > Pirellulaceae > CAYNJG01. The sequence continues at coordinate 33,566 of CAYNJG010000006.1, read as the reverse complement.
GCGAATTTAACATTCCTAAATTAAGGGATTGTGATTCACGCTCGCCCGATGTCCTGGGGACGCGTGGGAATGGGTCGCTCGACTCTCGCACTTCGTCTCCTCCTCTTCACTGGTGAAACGCCTATCACAGTTGGCGTTAGTAACAAGAGTTTCTGCGTAATCCTTTTCCTTCGTTTCTTTGTCGTCAGGTCCATTGAGCCATGCTCGCTAAGCGCATAATCCCCTGCCTCGACGTCGACAAAGGCCGAGTTGTTAAAGGTACGAACTTTGTCAAACTTCGTGACGCGGGCGACCCGGTACAGGTTGCTTCACGATATGAACAAGAGGGCGCCGACGAACTCGTTTTTCTCGACATTTGTGCCAGCCACGAAAAACGAGACATTATGCTAGATGTAGTTCGAAGAACTGCTGAACAGGTATTTATGCCTTTAACTGTCGGCGGCGGGATTCGAACCATTGAAGACGTGCGGTCTTTATTGAACGCGGGCACCGACAAGGTCTCGATCAATTCGACCGCGTGCACAAACCCAGAGTTTGTGGCAGAAGCAGCCGAACGCTTTGGAAGTCAGTGTATTGTCGTCAATATAGACCCCAAACGGATCGAACGAGACGGTCGAGAAGTATGGGAAGTTCACATTAATGGCGGGAGAACTCCGACAGGTCTCGAAGCGGTTGAATGGGCACAACGAGTTGAAGAGTTAGGCGCTGGCGAAATTGTGCTTACATGCATGGATTGCGACGGCACCAAAGATGGATATGATCTGGAAATCACCGCAGCAGTCAGTGCGGCGGTGGGAATCCCTGTCGTGGCAAGTGGAGGCGCGGGACACCCGGATCATTTAGCCGACGCCATCGAAATCGGCAAAGCCGATGCGGCACTGGCGGCCAGTATTTTTCACTTCGGTGAATTCACGATTCGTGAAACAAAAGAGGCGATGGCTCAGCGGGGTATACCCGTCAGGCTGTAGCAAGCTTGGCGGATAGTGAATAGGAACGGAATAAGTAGAGACATGGCACACGGAAAGACAAAAGAAAAAACAAACGGCGCGACGAAGAACGGCTCCAGTAGCATGGACGATCTTAAGAAACGCTTTTTGAAAAAACGCGAAGAGCGCGAAGTCGACAAGATTTTCCGCGCCTTGGTGAAATTGGAGGGATCTGACCTTCACCTAAAGGTTGGTCGTCCGCCGATGATTCGCACCAAAGGCGAATTGCAGGCATTGAACCGTCCTCCGATCGAAGTCGAGGAAATGGTTTCGCTACTCTTCCCCATGATGGATGAGCGTAATCGTCAGATCTTTGACGATGAAGGCGGTGCTGACTTTGCCTACACGGTCGACGTTGATGGTGTCACCTGGCGTTTCCGGGTGAATATGCTGCAACAGCTTGGCAAGATTGGCCTCGTTGCACGTCGTGTGAACAACTGGATCCCCAACTTCGCGGGACTGAACTTGCCGCCAGTGATGGAAAGCCTCTGCAAGTATGACCAGGGGATGGTACTGCTCGCTGGGGTCACAGGTTCCGGTAAGTCGACGACAATCGCGTCGATGCTGAACTGGATCAATGCCCATTATCGGAAGCATATTCTGACGCTCGAAGATCCCATCGAGTTTGTCTACACCGAAGACAAGTGTCTGATCAATCAGCGCGAAGTTGGCCAAGACGTCAAAGACTTTTCGATAGGAATGAAGCACGCAGTTCGTGAAGATCCGGACATTATCCTGGTCGGTGAGTTGCGTGATGAAGAGACGTTCATGACCGCGATCCATGCGGCAGAAACGGGTCACCTCGTTTTCGGAACCATTCACGCCTCGAGTGCTCCAACCACTGTTGGGCGTATTCTTGACCTATTCCCTGAAGAGATGCACAACGCGTTGCGTAGCGCAATTGCGTTCAACATGAAGGGAATCGTCGCTCAAAAACTTCTGCCTTCGATTAAACCCGGGGTACCGCGTGTGCCTACGGTCGAAGTGATGACGTTCACGCCAATTATTCAAAAGCTGATTTTGGAAGGTCACGACGAAAAACTTGGCGACGCAATCCGCATCGGTGCGGAATCTGGTATGCAGGACTTTACGATGAGTCTCAAGTGGCTTGTTGATCACGAGTTCATTGATCGAGCGACGGCGTTCTCGGTTGCACCCAATGTTGAAGCTCTCAAGATGGCCCTCAAAGGGATCGACGTCAAACAGCCTGGAATCCTTTAATGGCTCGATTGTTACCCCGCTCAATTACCAACACCGCTACCCGCCTTGTCAGTCTGTACTTTGTCCTTGCCGGGGCCACCATGGTCCGGGCGCAAGACATGGAATGGCCTGCCTACCCGCTTAACGGTAACAACATTACGCGTGGCCCTGGTCACTACTTCGCGTGGTGGAAACTACTGCTGATCTGGTTGCTGTATTTGGCGTGGGTCAAGACAACAGACTGGATCAACAAAGACACGCAGATTCTGAAGCTGAATTTCATGCTTTGGAATCCAGTGAACTTCTTCCCGGTCTTTCTCGTCCTTCCGATCTTGGCGCTGAGCCTTCCGTTTCCCATCGGCTATTCGGCATTAGTGCTTGCCTGGTTGGTTCCACTGTTCGTCTATATCTTCCAACGAAACGCTGCCGTCGAAGAACACGAGAAAGTGATGACGTTGGGGCACATGCGACACCTTATTGCAACTGGCGGTAAGGGCATGGGTGTTGACATCAAAACAGAAAAAACCGCGGCGCATGAAAAGGGCGCGCCCGTCGACTTCACCGCAATTAGCGCGGAGACCGAAGCAAAGAACCAAGCGAACATGATCCTCGCTCGGCAAAATGAAGGCTACGTACCGGCAAAGGAACTGGTTGCTGACGCAATCGACCAACGCGGCCTGAAAGTCATGCTCGACACATCGGCCGAAGATGTCACTGTACGGTATCAGATCGATGGCGTATGGCACGAAGCAGATCCGATGGATCGCGAATCGGGCGACATGGTCGTCGAGGTATTCAAGAACTTGTCGTCGGTGAACCCGGCCGAGCGAAGACAGCGTCAATCGGGTCAGTTTAAAATCAAATACAAAGAGAAAAAATGCCAAGCCTCAATGGTCTCCCAAGGGACCAAAACGGGCGAGCGGACGCTCATCAATTTCATCGAAGATGGAATTTCGATTGATGATCTCGAAGCCGCAGGCATGCGGTCAAAGATGGCTGCACAGCTAAAGAAAACGTTGGCCGAACCGAGCGGCATATTGATCTTCTGTTCGATTCCGGGCGGCGGCTTGTCGACGACTGTAGCATTGGCCGGCAAAATGTCGGACCGTTACATGCGTGACTTCACTTCGTTTCAAAACGCCGCAAGTCCAGAGCCTGTCGCGGAAAACATTGCGATCGAAACGTATGACGACAAGAGTCCGATCGCCGAGCAGTTACAGACGCTATTCCGCAAAGACCCCGAAGTAATCATCGTCCATGATTTGGTGAACAAAGAGATCTTGGAGTTGGTCTGCAAGTATACTTCGCAAGGAAAGCTTGTTCTGACAACAATCCGTGCGAAGGAAGCCGTCGAAGCACTGTTGAGAGTTTTGGTTCTGAAGGTTCCAGCCAAGACTGTTGCACCGCTAACGATGGGCGTCGTCAATCAGCGACTCGTTCGCAAACTTTGTAACGATTGCAAAGAAGAATACGCTCCCAAGCCAGAGTTGTTAAAGAAGCTCGGGATTCCCAAAGGGCGAGTGGAACATCTCTATCGGCCTCCGACGGACGAAGATCTGCCTGTTTGCAAAACCTGTAGCGGACTCGGCTACATGGGTCGAACGTCGATTTTCGAGTTTTTGGATGTCAACGACAAAGTTCGTGAGGCAATGATCAAGCAACCGAAACTCGAAGTCCTTCGCAAGATAGCGAAGAAGACTGGTCATCGATCACTTCAAGAAGAAGGCGTCTTACTGGTCGCTCAAGGGATCACCTCACTGGCCGAACTATCACGGGCGTTGAAATCATAACGGGTGCTATATGCTTACAGGAATGCTCATCTTTATTTGGTTCGTTTGCATCGCGTTCCTATGGAACGAAGGGATGTGGAGCAACTGCTTGACGCTGATCAACGTTCTATTGGCGGCGCTGGTTGCGATGAACTATTTCGAGCCAGTCGCGGACTTTCTTGACGAGAAACAACCCTCCTACACCTATCTGTGGGACTACCTGTCGATGTGGTTCATCTTTTTCATTGCTTTTGCGATTGCACGAACCGCGACGGGACTTCTGTCAAGGACACGAGTGAAGTTCATTCCACAAATCGAACAGGCTGGCCGGGTGATCAGCGTTTTGCTGATTGGCTGGATCTTGGTTTGCTTCGCTCTTTGTTCATTGCACACCGCCCCACTCGCTCGTACCGCAGTTCGCGGGGAATTTCAGGCACAGCCAATGTCCAATAACTTTCTAGGCATAGCTCCTGATCGATTTTGGCTGGGATACATACAACATCGGTCAAAAAATGCCTTGGCGACGTCGGGCCCTAATGTGTTTGACGAGAATGCCGAGTACATTTTCAAGTATGGCGAACGTCGTAGAAAGTTTTCGGAACTGGAAGCTGTCCGGGTCAACAAGTAGTTAATCAAATTCTACGAGGCTGGAAGAAACGATGAACGAACCAACTCGCTTTAGTGGCAGTGGTGATGAAGAGCAAATTGGCGCGTACAAACGCGTCAATTTCATGGCGATCTTTGCACTGCTATTGGGTATTGCCTCCTTCGTCGCGATTCAATCTCCATTCCTTTGGGTGGTTCCGATCATAACTCTTTTCTTCGCTATCCCAGCGCTAATGATGAGTCGGCGCGAGGATATGAACGGCGGGATTCCGTCTTGGCTGGCAATCGCTCTAGCGTTGTTCTTCTTAGCGTTTGGAGTTTCCGAATACTGTTTCAACCGAAGCGTCCTCTATTCAGAGGCGTACACCATTACAAACGACTGGCTAAAGTTGGTCGTTGCCGGTGAAGAACGAATTGCTCACCAAGGCATGATGAGCATTACTGCTCGCCAAAGCTCCAACAAGTCGGTCGACGAGTACTATGATTTAGACGAAGAAGGTGCTGCCGAGCTGAAAAAACGATTTTCTGTAAAGCCGTTGTCTGATTTGCTCGGTGTAGGTGAAGATGCCAAAATTGAATTGGTGAAGAATGTCACGATTCAGTTTGACCACCCCGTCGGCCTCGGAATGGTCCAGCAGGTCTATCGTGTCACGCCGCAAGACAAAGATCCGATCGATGCAAAGGTTGTTCTCACGCGCCGGTTCAAGGGAAAAATCTCCGACGACGCGACTTGGATCATTGCGGACGTTGAGCCAAACAACGAATCCAAACCCAATCTGTTTGAGTTAGTTTCCGCTTTCATCACTCGGTTCGTTTTTTCTTCGGCCGGCTGAGCTAACTAACGGCAGGTTGCGACACCACGGAGACGAAAGGGATGTCGCTTCCTTCTTCATCCGACGTTAAGGCTCTCGCCAAGGCTGGCAACTTCCAAGAATTGCAGCAACGTTGGAACGACGGCGAACGATTCGACCTAGCAGTCGTATTCGATCGGGCAGTGACGGATTATCGCACGGTTAAACGCGTTCCTGGCCATCTAGAAATCTTGAAGTTCTGCGTTGAGCAAGGCATGCCCCTCGACGTGCGTCCTGATTGGCTCGGACAAACAGCATTTTGCTCGGCCGCGAGATACGGAAACAACGAGTTCGTTGCGTTTGTCGCAGCCAAGTGTGGTGTGCCAGATAGTCTATTCGCCCGAGCCGCGGTCGGTGATGACGGTTTGATGGGGTCGCTACGCGAAGCAACAGACTTGAGCGGACTCAACCTCCTACACTTTGTGGCGGGCTCCGGACTGGGCCGTCGAGACGAAGACACCAAGCATCGTCTGACGAAGCTCTGCGATTGGCTGGTCGAGCAAAAAGTAAGCACCACGCTTGCTGTACAAGATGAAGTCTCAATCACACCAACGTTGCTATGTGCATGGTACGGTGGAAATCCGGAGATCATGAATCGCCTTATTTCTGCCGGCGAAATCAATGTCGGCTCGTTGCATCAAGCGGTAGAGTTTGCACTCGAGCCACATCAGCGTTCCGGGCCGGCGTTTCACGAAGTTGCCGAAGTTATTCTTTGTCATGGTTTCGACGTCAATTCAATGCGACCCGAACAAGGCCGAATGCTGCTACACGGCGCTGCCCATCGAGGATCAACGAACGCCGTAAAGTGGCTGTTAGACCATAGTGCGAATCCAAATGTGCTGGACAAAGAACGGCGCACACCGCTGCACCTGGCCGCGATTCGAAACACTCACGCCAGCGTCGCCAAGTTGTTGCTGGAAGCCGGTTCTAAGCGCGACGCCGTGGATACTCATGGTCGCATGGCAATCGACTATGCGCATGAAAAAGGACGGCTGAAAATTGCAGCCGTCCTTTGAGAATTGTCATAGCTAATCGGATTACATGTTGTACTTTGGATTCTCTGGATCAAAGTCCTTATCCGTAAGTCCCACGTTGAACTTCAGTCGAATGTAAGTGTACTCTTCGATCAAATCGTCTTGCGTTACCTTACCGTTCGCTCGGGCTGGCCAATCATACGCCTCATAGCGTACGGGCAATTGATATTCATCATCCACGAAGATCCTCGCGATGTGAAAATCGAGTCCCTTCTTGCGTTGCGGGTGCACAACTTCGATACGCTTTGCCGTACGTTGGTTGATCACGGCTTCGGTGATGTTCACCTGACACATACCGACCGCTCGATCACGCTGACCACGCGCGATCAGTTTTTTGCAAAGGTTTTCGATTCCCGCATCATAGATCGGGTAACGCTGTCCCATCATGGCTAACGTGCCATTCGGATCGAGGTACAATGAAGGTGTAAACTTGCCTTTGAAACCGCCTTCGTGTGCGATTAGTTTTCCGTTGTTTTCACCAGCGACGTAAATCACTTCGCGGCCTTTGACACTGCTTGGTTTGAGGAACTTTAAATAGACCCCAAACGGTACAGTGACGTTGCCGGCAGCATCACGTTTTTCGTTGCGAATCTTTGTGGTCATGTAGCTCTCATCATTGAGCACGCCATCGATTCGCTCTCGCTTGACCAAGATTGCCGTGTAGTCAGTGACTTCTGTCTGGCTACGATTCAATGCCGCATTGGCCATCACCAACGCACCATCTAGCGGGTGCGGTTTTTTGACTAGCGGAACCCCCGTTGGTTTGACCAGTGAGGCTTGAGCCGTCGTGGTTGCAGTCTCTTGTTTCGTAACTCGAAAAACGGGTTCGACAAGCTTCTCTCGCGAAACTTTCGCAGTAGCCTCATCGCATATTGCGGTTGTCGAAAACGCTGCGGCAATGAATAAGCCGGCAAGAATGGTATTTAGGGATTTAGTGTCTTTCAACGAGTGTTACTCCTTCATCGCCTGCGACTTCTTCCCTGAAGTTCGATGCGAAATTAGCGGCGTTTTCTTATGCGCCGTAAGTTGCTGCCAAATTGAATAGGCTGGTGTCCCGTTTTCTTGAAGTATCGCCATTTGTGGTAGTGAGCATTACAATCACCCCCGTTGCGAGTCACACCCACGCAACCGTCAAAGCCCACTCCTTATTACCAGTGTAGCGAGCAATCGCGCACGACCGGAGATCAAAATCAGTGAGGATCGAGAACCTTATCATCGAATCCATCGAATCTCAGCTCTTTGCCGAAAATACTTACATCGTAAGCAAGGAGGGTCAAGCGGATTGCATCGTTATTGATCCAGGATTCCAAGCAGAGCAGCTTGTTGCGTATTTGAAACGTGAGCAATTAAACCCGGTAGCGATTCTAAATACGCACGGCCATTCCGACCATATTGCTGGCAATGAAGCTATGAAAAGCGACTGGCCCGCGATTCCCTTGCTCATTGGAAGTGGCGATGCATACAAGCTCACAGACCCTGAAGCAAACCTCTCCGCACCATTTGGTGCATCTCTAGTAAGCCCGCCTGCGGATCAAGAGCTAAACGAGGGGGACACTATCGAATATGCTGGCATCCCTTTCGAGATCCTTGATACGCCTGGTCATTCCAGGGGGCATATTGTTTTCGTTTATCGAAGCACCAAGAACGTGATCTTCGGCGGAGACGTTCTTTTCCACGGAGGCATCGGTCGCACGGATTTTGCTGACGGCGATTTTGGTGAACTGGAACACTCGATCCAGAAAAAACTCTTCAGATTTGATGACGAAACGGTGGTCTTTCCTGGCCATGGCCCGCCAACGAAAATTGGCATGGAAATCGAGCAAAACCCATTCGTCGGTATCCCCGCTGGATACGTTCGCTCTTAGCAGTGGAGATTCAAGCGCCCCTCCATTTGGCCGATCGCCGTTTCGCCATGGATGGGTCAACTCCTTTTCGGGAACGTTCGATTCATCGCTAGTTTGACTGCTCCATCGACTGGCGTTGCGACCAAAGACGGAGCACTCAAAAACACTGATTCAGCTGCGTTGTTGCGGACAACATCCAAAAACGCGGGCTGTCCCAACGCAATTCCACCGGCACAGATCCAGTCCAACGGTTTCTCCGGACTCGTCGGAATTCGTTGCGTTGATTCGACGACAAGCATGGCGATATTCCTCGCGGCGTCATTGATGATCGTCTCTGCCGCTTCGTCGTGTTGCGCCAATTCAAAGATCTTTGGAGCAAGTTGTGCCGTTTCTCGATGACTAAGGCTCGCAAGATCTAAGTCGCCAAGAAACTCCGCTAAGCGGCTCGATGCTCCTCCGCTTTCGAATTGGTGAATCGCTCGCTTGCCAATCCAAAATGAGCTGCCGCCATCTCCGATGGCAGGCCCAAGCCCACCTGCCCGTGAAAGGTTGCCAGCGTGATCTCGAGCCCATGCGATTGAGCCGGTGCCAATGATCGTCGCCACGGCGGCACCATTCGTATCCGCGGCGGAGAACAACACTTCGGCATCTGCTACGACCTTGGCGTCATCCACGGAAAATGCTTCGGTCAGCTTTCCCTGCCATTCGACTTGTGCGTCTTCAGTACCGGCACCCGCGAGCGCCGCCACGATTGTGTCAATCTTTCTCGAGACGGGTAGCTCGAGCTTCAGAAACGCTTCGTTGAACGCTTGCTGAATATTCTGCAGCGCCAGCTCCGGCGTCGAGCGAACATTGGCAGGTCCGGTGATCGCCTCAGAAGTGCGAATCTTTGTCCCATCTTCTTCGCAAAGACAAACCTGCACGTGACATTTCGTTCCACCGCCGTCACATCCCGCGACAATTCTCATGGTGACGACTCGGACGGATCCATTGCTGTGCGCAGATGGCCTTTCGCCTCCTTCAAAAGCTCTCTCGCTACCGCCGCATCCACCTTTTGATGAAAAGCAACGATCGCCGTTTTCACTTCTCCGTCGCAGCTGTCCAGTAGTTCCGACGCAACGTTGTCATCAACACCCGTAAGTGTTTTGACAATGCGGTGTGAACGATCTTTGAGTTTCTCGTTCGACGCGCGAAGATCGACCATCAAGTTACCGTAAGTTTTGCCCAACCGAATCATTGCTGCCGTGGTGAGTGTATTCAGTACCAACTTTGTGGCGGTTCCCGCTTTCATCCGTGTCGACCCGCTGACAATTTCAGGTCCAACAATCGGGCAGATCATGATGTCCGAAACGGTTTCAAGTTTCGAACCGGCGTTGCAAGCGAGTCCCACGGTGGTGCAGCCTTTCTGTTGCGCGTGAGCAAGGCCTCCGATGACGTAGGGCGTGCGGCCGCTGGTGGCGATTCCGACGACTACATCTTTTTCGCTAACTTCGATTTCATCGAGATCTTGTGCTCCGTACTCTTGGAAATCCTCAGCACCCTCGATGGAGCGAACAAGTGCACCGTGACCACCAGCGATCAGTCCGACGACTAATTCAGGATTCGTATTGAACGTCGGCGGGCATTCACTTGCATCCAACACGCCAAGCCTGCCAGACGTGCCCGCTCCCATGTAGATTAATCTACCGTCGTCGCGAATCGCTGCGACAATCGCATCGACTGCCTGTGCAATGTGTGTCGATTCTTTGCCGACTGCTTCCGCGACGGTTTGATCCTCGCGGTTCATTAATTGGACAACATCAATCGTCGACATTTGATCGACTTTTTCTGACGCAGGATTGCGTTGTTCGGTTGTTAGACGATCTAGCACAGAATCAATGGTTGTTTATGGAGCGTCTTGAAGCGACAATCAGGCATCAAACCTGCGAGACCATGCATGATACTCAAACTCCATCCGCCCATGTGCGCGACTCTGTGCGTTGTCTTTGCTTTTGCAGTGAATAGTTCGGTCGCGTTGGCGAAATTGCCAGTCGTTGAACCAGAAGCCGTTGGCATGCATGGCGATCGACTCGAGCTGATCGACGAACTGGCAGCGGAAGGCATCAAAGCTCAGCGCATGCCGGGCTGCGTCGTATTGATCGGACGGAAAGGCAAAATCGCATTTCATCGTGCGTACGGCCATCGCGAGATTCAGCCAAACAAGCTGGAGATGAAGAAAGACACGGTGTTCGACATGGCGTCGATCACTAAGCCCGTCGCGACAGCCACGAGCGTAATGGTCTTGTTCGAGCAAGGTAAGATTCGACTTCGAGACAAAGTGACAACGTACATTCCCGAATTCGGCAACTCGGAAAAAAACAACATCACCGTTACTCAGCTGCTCACGCACCAAGCAGGATTCGTGCCGGACAACGCCATCGGAGACTACGAACAAGGTCGCGAACAGGCGTTCAAGAACATCCATAACCTAAACACCATGTACGACCCGGGAAAACGTTTTGTCTATTCCGACGTCGGTTTCATTTTGCTCGACGACCTAATCGAGCGACAAAGTGGACTAACCGTCGATGCGTTTTCCAAGCAGAACATTTTCGAACCACTGGGCATGAGTGAATCGGGCTACGTGCCCAGTGAAGAACTAAAGAAGCGAGCGGCCACGACGGAGCAACGCGAGTCGCGGTGGATGCGTGGCGAAGTACACGATCCGCGAGCTTTTTTGATGGACGGAGTCGCCGGACACGCCGGATTGTTTTCCACTGCGGAAGATATCGCTATCTACGCCCAGATGATGCTGAACGGCGGACAGTACGGCGGCAAGCGGATTCTTTCGCAAGCAACAGTCGAGTTAATGACGGGTGCTTACCAGATTGTCGAAGGCGAGAAAGTGAGCATTCGCGGCCTGGGCTGGGACAAGCTAACGGGTTACTCGTCGAACCGTGGAGAGAACATGTCCGACCGCGCGTTCGGGCACGGTGGTTTTACAGGCACCGTACTTTGGATCGACCCCACTCATGAAATGTTTTTTATCTTTCTCAGCAACCGTGTGCATCCCAATGGAAAAGGCTCCATCAATCGACTTGCTGGACGCATGGCGACCGTTGCCATTTCCGCCATCGATGATGAACTTCTTGCGACACCCGTTTCAAACGCCAGTTCGAATGCCAACCAAGCAGCCAAACATGTGCGAACCGGAATTGACGTACTTATCCAGGACCAATTTGCGATTCTCGAAAACCAACGCGTTGGCCTGATCACGAATCAAACCGGCGTCGACAACGAATCTCGCACGACAATCGAACTTTTGCGAAAGAGCCCGAGCGTAAATCTCGCTGCGTTGTTTAGCCCCGAACACGGTATCGCGGGGAATCTCGATCAGAGCATCGTTGGTGATTCGGTTGACGGTCAATCGGGCATGCAGGTCTTCAGCCTCTACGGAAAAACACGGGAACCGACTACCGAGCAGCTCTCCAAAATCGACACGCTCGTTTTCGATATCCAAGACATCGGCTGTCGCTTTTACACGTACATTTCGACGATGGGTTTGGCCATGAAGGCTGCAGCCAAGAACGACAAGCGATTCGTTGTGCTTGATCGACCTAACCCGATCAACGGACAAGAGGTTGGCGGGCCAATGCTAGACGAGGGATCGGAATCTTTCGTAGCCTTCCATTCGTTGCCCGTGCGCCATGGAATGACGGTTGGCGAATTGGCAAGGATGTTTAAAGCCGAGCTAGGACTGGAAGAGCTCGACTTGCACGTTGTCAACTGCGAAGGCTGGTCGCGACACAGTTACTTTGACGAAACCGGTCAGCCGTGGGTGAATCCGTCTCCGAACATGCGGAACCTGAACGAAGCTCTGCTCTACCCTGGTATCGGCCTTTGGGAAACCACGAATCTATCTGTCGGTCGAGGCACGGATACGCCGTTTGAAATCGTTGGGGCACCGTGGATTTCTTCGATCGATCTAGCAAAAGCACTCAATACCGCCGGGCTTGATGGTGTGCGGTTTACGCCTCGCAACTTCAAGCCGACGTCAAGCAAATTCGCGAACGAAGAGTGTGGTGGGATTCAAATCTCGATCACCGATCGCAAGACGTTCGATCCTATGCATTGTGGAATTGCGTTAGCATGCACGTTGCATCGCTTGTACGAAGCTGATTGGCAGATAGACAAAGCGAATCGCCTGCTGTGCAGCCAACGTACGCTGCGATGGATCAAAGCAGGCAAGACGGCGGAAGAAATCTTAACCGGAATACGAACGGACTTGGACGCATTCGCGAAAAGGCGAGCTCGATTCTTGCACTACAAAAATTAAGTAGAACTAATCTATGAAAAGCTATTTCCCCACGTCCTACGCTTTTGCATTATTGTTTTCATCGATGGTGTACGCAGAAGAACGACCCAAAGTTGTACTCACCGAAGAAGCAAAGAAGCTACACGCCTCGACAGTTCTGGTGGACGGGCACAACGATCTACCGTGGGCGTTTCGTGAGTTGGGAACGCCGCCGTTTAGCAAGGTCGATATCAACAAGGCTCAGCCACAGTTGCACACGGACATTCCGCGATTGCGAGCAGGGGGAGTAAAAGCACAGTTCTGGTCTGTCTACGTGCCAGTCAGCACTCGACTTCGTGGTGAGTCACTGCAAGCGACCCTGGAACAAATAGAGTTCGTTCACGAAATGGTGAAACAATACCCGGATACGTTCGAGCTCTGCCTGACCACCGACGACATCGATCGAGCGATAAAAAACGGCAAGATCGCGTCCATGATCGGAATGGAAGGCGGCCATTCGATCGAAAACTCGATCAGTGTTCTTCGTCGGCTCTACAAACTCGGTGCTCGATACATGACGCTCACGCATTCCGCGAACCTCGATTGGGCGGACGCGTCCACGGACGAACCCAAGCACGGAGGCCTCACGAAATTCGGCGAAGAGATCGTGCTCGAGATGAATCGGTTAGGCATGCTCGTTGACATTTCACACGTTTCCGACGACACGATGCGTGACGCGATGCGAGTTTCGAAAGCTCCGATCATCTATTCGCACTCGTCAGCCCGAGCAATCGGCGATCATCCGCGAAACGTTCCCGACGACGTTTTACCGCTAGTCAAAAAGAATGGCGGCGTGATCATGGTCAATTTCTATTCTGGGTTTATCGCGCCGGATGCTGTTACGCTTCGACGTGCACGCGAAAAGAAAAAAGGCGAACTCGAGGCAGCCGGAAAGCCGGAGAAAGAAGTCGATGAGGTAATCGCCAAATGGGATCTCGAGCACCCAATGCCTCGCGGTTCGATTCACGACGTCATCGATCACATCGATCATCTGGTGAAGAACTGTGGAATTGATCACGTGGGCATCGGTTCGGATTTCGACGGAATCGGAACGGTGCCAAAACAGCTCGAAGATGTATCGACCTATCCGCTGATCACACAAGAAATGTTGAATCGTGGTTACTCGGAAGAAGACATCCATAAAGTGATGGGGCAAAACGTGATGCGAGTCTTCCGCGCCGCAGAACAAGTTGCGGCTGAGATGAAGTAAGTGAGAGGTGCGTCGGCGGACGCGGACCACAATTCTCCGTTTCCCGTATCTACCCAAACTCGCCGCGAAAAACTTCTTGTGCAGGTCCCGTCATAAAAACGTGGTTACTCGCTTCGTCCCAATCAAGTTGCAATGTTCCGCCAAGAAGATGACAAGTGAGGCGACGTTCGGTGCGTCCGACCAAAACACCAGCCACACAAACGGCACTCGCACCCGTCCCACATGCCATCGTCTCTCCACTACCACGTTCCCAAGTCCGCTGCCTTACTTCCGCGGGCGAAATGACGGTTACGAATTCGACGTTCGTGCGATCGGGAAAACGTGGGTCGGTTTCGATTTCGGGACCGAGCCTGAGAACCAGATCGTCCATTTCAGATGTGGAGATTGGATCAATCGATAGCTCATCGACGAAGATCACGCAGTGCGGGTTGCCCATGGAGACACACGTGACTCGCAACTGCTTTCCGTCGACTTCGATTGCGGCATTCACTACTTGGCTCGCGTTTTCTTCTATCAACGTTGGGATTTCGGTTGCCGCGAGTTTGGGAACTCCCATGTCGACGCGAACACTCGTGACTTTTCCGCCTTCCACGAAAACATCAAGCGTTTTGATACCATCGCCTGTCGCGATCATGATCTTCTCTTTTTCGACGATCCCGTGATCATGCAGGTATTTGGCGACACAGCGGATTCCATTGCCGCACATTTCTGCTTCGCTGCCGTCCGCATTGAACATCCGCATTTCAGCGTCGGCGATGTCAGACTGACAGATCAGGACGAGACCGTCCGCACCAATACCTGTGTGTCGATTGGATATTTCGATCGCGGTGGCCGAAGGATCTGGTGGAAGCTCGTCACGAAAACCATCGACGTAGACGTAGTCGTTTCCTGCGCCGTGCATTTTTGTAAATCGCATCGGGCTACTCATCGATTAGTACCCAGCTGCTTTGCCCGGGACGCGAGGGTCAGCGATGCCAATGAACGTTCCGTTGGGAAGTTGCGTGATCGCTTGGCTGATTCCGGCGCTGGTCAGATATTCGATTCCGTGGCCTTTGGCGGCTAGTGCGTGGATCGTCGATGCATCCATCGTCCGTTCAACAAACAATCGTGCGGGTCGCCATTGGTGATGGATTCTCGGTTGCATGATGGAGTCGGCAATGTTTTGTTTGCCATCGACGTAACGCACGATGGCAAGCAAAACCTGCGTGATGATTTTCGGGCCGCCAGCGGCACCAACGGTTAGTACTGGCTTGCCGTCTTTCAAAACGATCGTCGGACTCATACTGGACAGCGGCCGTTTTCCGGGTGCCACTGCGTTCGCTTCAGCGCCGACGAGTCCGAACGCATTGGGCTGGCCTGGCTGCGAGGAAAAATCGTCCATCTCGTTGTTAAGAACAACGCCGGTCCCCGGTACGACGACCTTGGAACCGAACGACGTATTCACCGTCGCCGTGATTGCGACCCAGTTGCCAGCCTCGTCCGCGGTCGCAATGTGTGTGGTGTGTTTTCCGTAAACGTCCGATTCCCAATTTGGCGGAAGGCCATGACTTGGAACCTCCGACGCACGCTGCAGATCGATCCGACTTGCAAGTTGCTTCGCATATTCCTTGCTAACGAGGCCACGAGGAACTTTGGCAACGTCCGCGTCGCCGAGCCAGTGTGCTCGATCGGCAAACGCCAACTTCATCGCTTCGGCAATCACGTGTTGGGCGGTCACTGAATCCGATGCCAATAGCTGCTCCATTTCGAAGTGCTCTAATATGTTCAGAATCTGGCCAACGTGAACGCCACCGGAACTGGGCGGCGGAAAGCCAACGATTTTGTATCCTCGATAGTCTGTCTCGATCGGATCTCGTTTTACGGTTTTGTAGTTCGCGAAGTCGTCGCGCGTCACAAGCCCGCCGTTTGCCTTCATCCATTCGCCCACTGTTGCAGCGAACTCTCCACGGTAGAACCAATCCGTGCCTTGCTCGGCCATTGCCCGATAAGACTTGGCTAGTTCCGGCAGTTGGAGGATTTCGCCTTCCAAGTACGGCGTATCGTCTTGCTTCAGCAACATGGCGCGCGAGCCAGGAAATCGAAGAAGGTTCGGTTGGCTTTGGCGCAAGTTGCGTGCGTAAACGCGATCGACAGCAAAGCCTTTGTCTGCTTGATCGGCTGCGCGGCGGAGCAGATCTGAGATTTTTAGCTTGCCGTGCTTCATGATGGCTTTGTCATACGCCGCCAACGCGCCGGGAACACCGATAGCCAGAGGCCCCGTCGTGCTCAGTTCCGGAACAGCAACGCCGTCTCGTATAAACATGTCACGCGTCGCGGCGGCGGGCGCCATTTCTCGACCATCAATCGCAGTAACCGAACCGTCGGCGGATCGAATGAGGACGAAACAACCTCCGCCTAATCCGGAATTGTGTCCATCGACAACGCCCAGCGTCAGCGCCGCGGCAACGGCTGCATCAATGGCGTTTCCTCCCGCCTCGAACGCAGCGATCCCCGCATCAGTTGCGAGTGGCTGAACGGTCGCCACCATCCCGCGTTTGGATTGAACGGTTTGGGCAAGTGTTTTTTTCGGTGCTAGAGTTGCCAGAGCAAACAAAATGCAAGCAACGAGCACTGCACGGTGCTGGTGCGTTTTCGGGTGGGACATGTGTGTGGCTGGCAGGGTGTGACTAGGAGGAGTTACTTCAAGGTGTATTTGATGCCGTTGAGAACGCCGGGATCGTCAAACGAAACTTCTTGCCCCAACGTCGTCTCGGCATTGTATTGGGTGGGCACAGTTTCTCTACCGTCTTTTTGCTTTGAAATTACGACTCGGTATAAACCGAATTGTGCGCCGGGTGGCGAATCAGCGATCGGGCGTTTTTCTTTCGGAATAGTGAGAAAGGCGTCACCGAATTCGTCCGTGACGCCAAATGCCGCTTCGACTTGTCCATCTAGGAACGGTGCTGGCTCGAGTCGCACGATTGCTCCGGCGAGCGGGCGTTTTTTTAGTTTGATGTTGGCGCGGAGCGTGAGCAGGCCGATTGATTTTGCGTTCCAAGCTTCCACCATCTCAGTGATCTCGTCACCAGACAGACCACCATCACCGTCCTTGTCTGCGCGTTCTGCAGCGTAAGCGAGTCCTGGCGCAGTCGCCAATTCGTCGCTGTCGATGATTCCATTCGAATCCGCGTCATGTAATTCCAATGCTCGATCGCTGGCGTTATTAGCATTGATATACAACGGCGGAATCGCTTTTGGACCTTGGCTACATCCGCCCGAGATTAACAACAGAATAACGATCGTCGTGCTAGTGTTGTTAGTCAGGGGGCGGCAAGAAATTCGTCGAACCATATTCACTAGTTGCCGAAGCTAAAGACCAAACCGTCCTGACGATTACCGGCGCGTCGGTATACTTCGCCATCGATGTCGTATCCGATCGAGCGAACCGATCCATCGCAGATAACCGCATTGAATCCAGCGGTGTGCGGAGATCCAAATGCCGACGTGTTTCCGTACCCGACACGGTCCTGTCTGGGCATGAATATTTCGCTGCTTGGGTCGCCAGCGATAAAGCGAGTGAGGCGAGTGTTGTCCCATTCGAAACCGGTGTACAGCGATTGGTTGTCCCCGAACGATGGCTCGACGTACGAATACGATTCGGGACGAAGATACTTTTCGCCAACCAGAATTGTTTTCGAAGTTCCGTCACTGATTTTTGCAATTGTCACGTTACTGCGGTAATACGTGATCCCGGAACAGTAAAAGACGCTCGCCGAAGATGAAGTGGGCGTCCACTGCCAAGTATCCGAGTCCGCTTCTTCGTAGCTACTGGGAATCGCGAATCGGTCTCCCGAGTTCTCCTTACCGTCGCCCGCGTTACCCGCGTAGTCGTTCTTCGCAAACTCAGTCAGCGTGTTTGCCGTGCTGTTAAAGCACAATCGCCAATCACCTTGGTAGACTTTCGCCTCGCGTCGACTTGGGCAGTAGAAACTTCCAATCGCGGCTTGGTGCATGAGAACGGAAGCTTCTTCGTACTGGGTAGTGCCTAGTGTCTTCCCTTTCGCCAGATCATGGATGTTCCCAAACTCGATGTACGGCATGATATTGAATTGCCAAGAGCCAGGTTGGTCTGGACCAAAGCCACGATTCGGGTCCGCGGTCCATTCTTTGCCCCAACCACCTGAGGGCATCGCCCCTTGCGCCGACTCATGGTTCAACGACGCGAGTCCCATCTGTTTAAGGTTGTTGATGCACTGCGTTCGGCGTGCAGCTTCACGCGCAGACTGAACGGCCGGAAGAAGAAGAGTCACGAGCATCGCAATGATGGCGATGACAACAAGAAGCTCAACAAGCGTGAAAGCAAGACGATGACGGCGTTGAAGCATGAAATTGCGTCTCCGAGGTATGGTGCCGCCTTCTGCTGCAATCTTAGTGCATTTCAAACTCAATTGGAAACGCCAGCTTGGTGAACTCTAGTCGGTCGGAGTTGGCGATGCTAGAATTCGCGGGCAAGCAGCCGCAGGCGACAAATGAAACGGCTCACACGATCATTTGCGAGTGATGTCCGAATGAGTTCAACGGATAGGCGATTTGTAATTCTCACCGAGGGCTACTCGAACCCGGTGACTGCGAAAACCGGCGCAAGCGTTATTCGATACCGAGAGCCGGATGTCGTTGCAGTACTCGATGCAGAGCACGCAGGCAAAAAAGCCAGCGATATTTTGGGCTCCGGAGAATCCATTCCTGTTGTTGCCACGCTTGCCGAAGCCACCAGTGCGAACACCTTGTTGATCGGTACCGCACCGACTGGTGGACGCTTACCAGAGCGTTGGCGGGCCGCGATAGGGGAAGCTCTCCGATCTGGACTCGATGTAGTTTCGGGATTACACGACTTCATCGGCGACGACGAAGAGTTCGCGAGACTCGCAGAAGAGAGCGGCGCCAAGATCCACGACGTTCGCCGAAACACGGAAACGGGCGTCTCCATCGGGCAGCCGCTTGGCGATGACTGCTTGAGAATCCACACGGTCGGGCACGACTGCTCGATCGGAAAGATGGTCGTCACGTTGGAGCTCGAACGAGCGCTAATAAATGCCGGTCACGACGCGAAGTTTCTCGCTACAGGCCAGACTGGAATCATGGTTTCCGGCGAAGGCGTACCGATCGATACGGTCGTTGCGGACTTTGTTGCCGGAGCCGCGGAACGTTTGGTATTGCGGAACAAAGAACACGACATCTTGTTGATCGAAGGGCAAGGCAGTCTTGCCCATCCCATGTACTCAGCAGTGACGTTGGGACTGCTTCATGGAAGTCAGCCGCAAGGTTTGATTCTCTGTTTCGAAGCCGGTCGCGACGAATGCGGTGGAATTCCCGGTCGCAAGTTGCACGACTTGCCGACGTTAAGACACGCTTACGAAACGGTCGGCCGCATTGTTCATCCGACCGAAGTCATCGGTATCGCAATGAACGGTCGCAACCTAACGGTCGAGCAAGCCAAATCGGAAAAGTCTCGTATCCGCGAAGAAATGTCGTTGCCGATTTGCGACGTCTTCCGCGATGGCCCTGGCGACTTGGCAGACGCCGTGCTGCAATTCAAGGAGCGCCTCGGATCGTGAAGCTCAGCATGCATGAGTTCGATTTGCCGTTGCGGCATACTTTCACGATTTCTCGCGAGTCTGTTTCAGTTCAAAAAACGTTCATTGTCGAATTAGAAGAAGCGGACCAGAAAGGCTACGGCGAAGCGACGACCAATCGCTACTACGGCGCGACGACGGACTCGATGCGAAAATCGCTCGAAGGAGTTCGTACGCTGATCGAATCAACCTCCCTTACTTCAACAAGCCCCGAGGAACTTTGGACGCAAGTGCATTCAAGCTTGACTGACGACCCGTTTGCACAGTGTGCGCTGGATCAAGCGGCGAATGACCTGTGGGGCAAGCTACAGGGCAAGTCGCTGATGGATCTTTGGCAGCTATCCCCGAAGAACGTACCCGCGTCGTGCTTCACGATCGGTATCGATTCGATCGACAACATGGTTGCGAAGTTAGACGAAATGCCGGGTTGGCCGATTTACAAAATCAAACTCGGAACGAACGAAGACGTAAGAATCATCCGGCAGCTTCGAAAGCAAACGGATGCCGTCTTCCGAGTCGATGCGAACTGCGGCTGGCAAGTTGACGAAACGCTTCGGAACGCTGAGACTCTGGCCGAACTAGGCGTTGAATTTATCGAGCAACCGCTTGCGGCAGACAACTGGTCGGGGCACCAAACGCTATTCGAACAGTCCAAACTTCCGATCTTGGCCGACGAGAGTTGCATCGTCGAAGACGACATCGAACGATGTGCGGGGAACTTTCATGGCGTAAACATCAAGCTCGTAAAGTGTGGAGGCCTTACCCCGGCAAGACGCATGATTCGCGAAGCGAAGGAATTGGGCATGAGCGTGATGGTCGGTTGCATGACCGAATCAACGGTTGGAATATCAGCGATCGCACAGTTGTTGCCATTGCTTGATTACGTTGATATGGACGGGGCGGCATTGCTTTCAAAAGACATTGCAACCGGTTCGCACTTGGAAAAAGGAGTTTGCAAATTCTCATCATTGGCGGGATCTGGAATTACACTTCATCGATAAACCAACGCAGGTGCCGTTCATGCATAAGTTTGCCGCTCTTTTCATCACTGCGCTCGCAGCCTCCTACGCGCATTGCCAAACTCCTACCGCAATCAAAACGCAAGACACACAACTAGCGAACGCTCTCGATCAACTTCTACGAAAACATGAAGGCGAGATTGGCCTCTCAATTCAAAGCCTCCATTCGGATGTCTCTTATTCGTTCAACGGCGACGTAGTCATGCCGACGGCCAGTCTGATTAAACTGCCGATGATGATCACTGCTTATCGCCTGGTCGACGATGGCAAACTGAATCTGGACGATCAGATCACGCTCACCGACAAAGACAGAGTCCCGGGATCGGGCGTGTTAACGGAACATTTTTCAAGCGGTGTAAGCTTACCGCTGCGAGACTATGTTCGCCTTATGATTCGCTATTCAGACAACACCGCAACCAATATCGTCGCCGACCAGATCGGTTTACGAGAGACGGCAGCTACCATGGAGGCGTTGGGCTTGCCGAACACAAAGTTGCATTCAAAAGTCTATCGTGGAGACACCACAGTATTTCCTAATCGAAGTCAGTCGTTCGGCATTGGCAGCACAACCGCAAACGAGATGGTTCGTTTGCTCAGCAAATTGGAAGCTGGCAAACTAGCATCCGCAAAATCAACGAAAGCCATGCAAGAACACCTGCTGACCTGCGACGATGCCAGCAAAATCGACGCGGGTTTGCCACCAAATGTAAACTTCGCTCACAAAACGGGTGCGATCGCCAACGTCCGAACGGATGCCGGAATCATCTACACGTCGTCGGGGCCAGTCGCGGTTTGTTTTCTTAGCAACAAGAACAAAGACCAATCCTGGACGGACGAAAACGCCGCGAATGTGCTTGCCGGAAAAGTTGGACAAATCATCGTCGAACGTTTTGGTACACCAACGGCAGACACACAACTTCGCGAAGGAGCGTTCGGCGAGATCGTAGAAGCGTTGCAGCGGACATTGAACGATCGCCTCAAACCATCACCTCGGTTATCCATCGACGGCGATTTCGGACCAGCAACACGCGCTGCGGTCGCAAGATTTAACCGCGAGAATGATCTCGAGGATACGGGAGTTGTAACAGAGGCAACTTGGAGGGCTCTTGGAACGCTCATTGAGCAAGACGATCCAGTGCCTTCGCCAGAAGTCGTCAATGCTCAAAAGCTGCCACGAAATCCTCAGTCGTCCGACGGAGGTCCGCCGGCTGTTACTTGTAAAGCTTGGGCGATCGCAGACAAAGCCGGCAAGATCGTTTTCGAATCCAACTCCGACACGTCCCTTGAGGCTGCAAGCACCACGAAAATCATGACCGCGTATTTGGTGATACGCTTTGCGCAACGAAACCCCAAAGTGCTCGACGAGAACATCACGTTTTCAGAACGCGCCGACGACACGGTTGGCTCCACTGCAGGAGTACGTTCCGGCGAGCAAGTTTCCGTTCGCAATCTGCTTTACGGAATGATGTTGCCATCCGGTAACGATGCATCTGTGGCGTTCGCCGAACATTTCGGTGCTCGGGTTTCCGGCGCAGCAATGGCCAGCGACGATGCCAACGTAGCGTATGCTGACTTTGTTGCCGCCATGAACCAGGCGGCGAAGGAACTGGGCATGGAAAAATCGAACTACACCAACACGCACGGCCTATCGAACAAAGAACACGTAATCTCGGCTGCTGATCTGATTCGACTCACGCATGTGGCAACGCAATTTAAGCTGTTTCGACAGATCAATAATACACGGCAGTTCGGTTGCGAGTTGGTAGGAGCTCAAGGGTATCGCCGAAACATAGTTTGGAAGAATACGAATCGACTGTTGGAAATCGAAGGATTCTCCGGAGTAAAAACGGGTACAACGTCCGCGGCCGGTGCATGTCTCGTCGCGGTCGGTAAGCGGGACGGAGACGAACTGTTGGCCGTGATTCTCGGATCGAGTTCCTCACCTTCCAGATACGCAGACGCGAAGAACCTGTTTCGCTGGGCTTGGGCGAAACGCCGTGACAAATGAAGCGTAAGCGGCGTGCGCCCTTTCCGCTTCAATACGAAAAACGCATTATGAAAAACCTCTCCGCCATCGATGCGACTGTTTTGATTGCCTACCTGCTTGGCATTGTGGCGTTGGGCGCATGGCTGGGACGAGGCAAGCAAGACGCGAAGCGGTATCTACTGGGCGGAAACAACACACCGTGGTGGGCGATCCTTGGTTCGATCGTAGCAACAGAAACGAGTACCGTTACGTTTCTCAGTGTGCCAAGCATCGCATTTGCTGAGGATGGCAATCTGCGTTTCTTGCAACTGGCGATGGGATTTATCCTTGGTCGCGTGCTAATTGTCGTTTGGCTTCTGCCACTCTACTTTCGTGGCGAACTATTCACGGTTTACGAATTGCTTCAGAAGCGATTTGGCAAACCAACGCAGAAACTCGCATCTTTGATTTTCGTCGTGACCAGAAATCTGGGCGATGGTCTGCGACTCTTCCTCACTGCTGTCGTGCTTGAAGCTACGCTTGGCTGGTCTTTATCATCGTGCGTTATTACGATCGGCATCGCTACAATTGTCTTTACGTTCTTCGGTGGCATGCAGAGTGTGATTTGGAACGACTGCATTCAACTGGCGGTTTACATCATCGGCGGTATCGTCGCTTTCTTTTTGATTGCAGCGAGACTGGATGGCGGGCTCAGTGGTCTTTCAGAATTCGCGCAGACAACCGGTAGGCTTCGCATATTCGACTTCCCATTTTTTGATGAAGCCGGACCACGCTTCGATGAAACTTACACTTTTCTCGCCGGGATCATTGGCGGAACGTTTTTGACGATCGGTACGCACGGCACCGACCAAATGTTTGTCCAACGAGCACTCGCCGCGCGGTCGCAAGCGGACGCTGGTAAAGCACTCATCCTGAGCGGCTTCGTCGTCTGGTTTCAATTCGCTTTATTCTTGTGTGTTGGAATTGCGTTGGCCAGTTTCTATACCGCGAATCCGCCAGCCGAGGAATTCGCATCGGGTGACCGAGTATTCTCCTCATTCATTGTGAACGAAATGCCGAAGGGCATCGGTCTGATTGGATTGTTGCTGGCCGCAGTTTTTTCCGCCGCAATGTCTACGCTTTCCAGCTCACTGAACTCTTCTGCCACAGCGGTAGTGACCGACTGGATCGTACCTACTTACAAGAACATCACGGATCGCGGGATCGTTTGGCTCAGCAAGATTCTCACGATCTTTTTTGGATTCGTGCAGATTATGATCGGCATCAGAGCGGCCGACTGGCAAGAAAGTGTGGTCGGCAATGCACTGGCAATCGCGGGTTTCTCCGCTGGGCTGTTGCTCGGCCTGTTTGCACTGGGAACCTTTCTGCGTCGAGTCAATCAAGCGGCAGCTGTTGCCGGTTTGTTGGCCGGAGTACTAGCGCTGGTAATCGTGAAGTTCGGGATCGGCGGGCTCCCCGAAGAATCTCCATGGAGCTACAAAGTGGCGTGGCCGTGGTTTCCCCTCATCGGTTCATTCGTGACATTTGGCTACGGCTGGCTTGCGTCGTTTGTCGTCGGCTCTGACTCCGATACCGACAGAGGATGGGACCGTTGATTGCTCTGGGACTCATGAGCGGAACGTCGGCTGATGGCGTAGACGCTGCGTTGATTCGAACGGATGGCGAAGCGATGTTTGAATTCCTTGGTGCGATAACGCTGCCGTACTCCGATAAGCTCCGAGCTGAATTGATCAAGATCGCGAAGCAGGATGTTCCGCTCGAAAGAGTCATGCTGGTCGAGCGTGAACTAACGCAGGCACACGTACTAGCGTGCGAACAGTTGAAAAATGAATTCGCACCGCATCGACACGTCGATGTGATTGGTTTTCATGGTCACACGATTCGGCACGACGCGAAACGTCAATTGACCTGGCAAATAGGTGACGCCGCTTTGCTTTCATCGCGATTGAAGACCACGGTGGTGAGTGACTTTCGCCGGGCTGATATCGCCGCCGGCGGCGAAGGAGCTCCGTTAGCTCCGTTGTTTCACCGACAGCTGTTTGCGACATCGGACGAAGTGACAATGGTGCTGAATCTAGGCGGCGTCGCTAACGTGACGTGGATTGGCCACGATGGATTGATCGCGGCGGGAGACACCGGGCCAGGTTGCGGTCTACTGGACGAGTGGGCTATGCGTCATCTAAACGAGCCCTTCGATCGCGATGGAGTGCTTTCCCAAACGGGCAAAGTTGATCATTCCATCGTTTCCAAGATACTCGAACACGACTTCTTCCGCCGGCCGATACCAAAGTCAGCAGATCGCTACGAATTCTGTTTTGTCGACGTTGACGCTCTCCAACCTGGTGACGGCGCAGCCACACTCTGCGCGGTGACGGTCGCCGGCGTTGTTTCAGCGGTTGAAGGTTTGCCAGCACGTCCGGAATCGATATGGGTTACTGGCGGCGGAGCAAAACATCCGCTGTTACTGTCCATGTTGCGTGAACAACTTGGCAACGTGCAGCCTATCGAAGCCGCAGGCTTTCGATCCGACTCACTCGAGGCGGAGTGTTTTGCGTGGCTTGCTGTTCGACGGCTTCGGCACTTACCGACATCGCTGCCGGAAACTACTGGGTGCAAGATAGCAACATGTGGTGGTGCGGTTACGGAATCGCCCACTTCATAGCGTCATCCTCGAGTGTCCTAGGTCATCCTAGCGCCGTGGAAATCTGGCATTAATCAAAAAAAGGCCACGAACAAGAGTCTGTGGCCTTTTCTGTTTTTGACGGGTGGTTTTCAAATTAACTTCGTCGTCGCCGCCAAGCCAACGTCATTGCACCGCAAAGAACCAACGCCAAGCTGCTCGGCTCAGGTACTGCCTGCGCACCAACGCCGGACACACCAAAGTTTTGCGACAGTGCCAGAAAGTCCGCAAATGCGACGGTGCCGTCGAGATCAATGTCACCGTCGGCGTAACCGCCACCAGCGCTTCCGAAGTTACTCGAAAGAACGAGGAAGTCCGCGAACGCTACGGTACCATCAAGATCCAGATCACCGACCGGAATCTCTACAGCAGTCAACGTATCAGCGATCGTAGCTGAGGTGGCACAAGCAATATCTGCGGTTGTCACCGAACCATCACCATTGCAATCGAGCGGGTCCATCGCACCGCCGCCACTGCTAACAATTAGGTTGTCGAACAAGCCAAAGCTAAGATCGGAATTGTTCGAAACGGATGTGAAAATATCCGTGAAGACTAATGAAACGTCTCCCGACATATTCACAACGCCACCCTCGGTATTGGCACTGTTGTCGATCGTTCCAATCTCCACGGTGTTGCCAGAGTCCGCGTCAGTGAGGAAAAAGGTGGCGAGCCCAGGATCGTCAGTATCGCCGAGACCGATCGCTTCGGTGTCGATCACCGCTTCGATCGTCATCCAACGAAAGCCGCCCACTCCATCGTCGGTTTGACCGTCAATGCCCTGTTCTGGAACGACTTCGGCGATGTCGACACCAGGAAACTGCGAGACGAACGGTTCGTCGGCACCGTTGAGAGACTCGACGGCGTAGAGAGCCGAGTCAAGCGTTTGGAACGTGGTGTCCTTGTACAAACGATAGTCTGTCGTAGTGTCACCATCGGTGTTGTAGAGGAAACTAGCGCCACTAAGATTCGGCGTCACTCCATCATGCCCGACTCCCAAACCGCCATATTCCGTTGTGCCAGCAGTACCGGCTGGGAAGTTGTAGTTCAGCCAAGCGTCGACCTGGACCGTGTACTGGCCCGATAGGTTCAAGTCCTCGGTAGCGACAGCGACAGCAGAAATTGCACCAGCTTGGATGTTGGCCGACAACCTCAGGCCACGATTCGGATCACCGTCCACCGCGTCCGAGTTCGGTGCCTCTGGAATGCCATCGAAGTCCAAGTATTCATAGTTGAACTCCGCTTCGGCATCATCATCAGCCAACGCGATCATTCCGGTGTCGTCGTCGAAACTAGTTTGAAACAGGATCTCCTGCCCAAAACTTCGCCCACTCCATGCCGCGAGTAGTAGCAACGCAAATACGAAAAATGAAGAACGTCTCATAACTCTTGAATTCCTTTGCTTAATTGGAGGACCGTCGTCGTCGCGTGATACCTATGAACATGAGACCGACGATACTCATCAAAAACCCATTGGGCTCGGGGACTTGGCTGACGGTGACGTTATCGAAGACACCAAAGCTAAATTCTGGTTTCGTCGAAACGGAGGTAAACAAGTCAGCAAATGCGAGTGAAATTCCGCCTTCCAATGCGGCGGGATCTGCGCTCGCATCGACCGATCCCATAAGGAATCCATCGATTGACAAGTCAGCATTGCCACCGCTCACATCGATCGTCAGTGTGTGCCAGCCAAAACCAAGCGTTCCATCAGGTGCCGTAACAATGACGTTTGTTGGGTCGAACAACGCTGCATCACCTTGAGCCTCAGGTGTTGTCTGACCTGGAAATGCAGCCGAAATCTCTGCTTCGCTATTGTTGCGAGCTGCCACCTGTACAGCACTGGGCACTTCACCAGCATCATTGTAGATGCGGTAGTCCGAGCCAGAATCGCCGTCACTATCCCCAAGGATACCTACGCCGTTTAATGGCGATGCGCTCGTGTCGTAGCCGACGTATGCGCCGATGTATTCGGTCGTTCCGCCACTTGTATTGAAATTCAGCCAGAAGCCTGTTGTCAATTGGTAATCGCCAGACACGGAGACTCCATCAGGCGAGGCGGCGATTGCAGATGCAACTCCGCTGGTAATGTTCGCGGACATCCTTAGCCCGGTCGTTGACGCAGCCGAACTGTTGGGGTTTGCAGGGATACCGAACTCGCTGTAATCAAATCCGAATTCGTAAGAAGTGTCGTCGTCGGCAACGATCGTCCAGCCTGCGTCAGAATCTAATTCTGAAGTGAAGATGATTTGTGCGTGAATGCTACTGATGAAAAATAAGGTTACAATGGCGGCTAAAACCGCACGAAAGAATGATTTCACTGGATGCGTTTCCTTGGTGCAAATACTCAAAAGGCATGGTGCACTCGAAAAAAAATCAGGGGTGGGAAAACCAGCCGTCGAAAACGACAGGCAAATGAGAGATACGCAAGTACTTGCAGTAGCTTTCCCTAAAGATTGGTGAACTCGATTAATTCTGCTCCACCTTGGCTAAGAAAGTAGCCCTTCGGCTGCACAACTGCAAGTACCAAATTGCGGCTTTCCTTCCGCTACCTTGCGGACTTACTTAGCAGCATGCTCGCCCCGACACCGCGTTGCAACGAATCCGAAACACTTTGGCATGAGGAACTCAATCAACTTTTGGTGCCACCGTGAATTCAAAATCGGCACTGTGACCACGATTTAATGTGTCGTACATCAGTTCAGCCTTCGCCGGCGGGACGCGATATTTACCTGCCAATTCCGCCAGCAGAATACACTCATCAGTAACTAGCGCCGGCGTTTTTTCGTGGTGATAGAAAACGCCAACTGTTTTGTCTTCCCGAAGTGCACACGGACATGATTGCTGTGAGAAGCGTGAATCTGTACAAGGCAAGATTTCGCACGTGGCCGGCTTGAAGTTCTGAACAAGCAGATAGTTCATGCGTTGCTTCAATTCGTGCTGCACCTTGACCACGCTGCGTATGTACGAACCCTGCGGTACGGTTTCGCCACGCTCTAGTTCACGTTCTTTTCCGGCCGCCAAGTCAACGAGAAAGAACTTTCGTTGCACTTTCAGACCGTGTTCTTGCCGAGATATATCTTCTCGCTCAATGTGAGTGAACACCGCTCGGTACATCGCGCCCGGTGCGTGTCCTTCGAACCGGATAGTATTACTACCATGTCGAAGGTGCTCGACAGGAACGTTAACTTCAACCGGTTTACCGTGTACCAGTTCCACACGAACCGCGGGCTGCTCGTTGACCGAATAGGCAACCGTTCGCGATGCATCGCCTACCGCCTGCGTTGCCACATAGTCGCAGATCGCGTAGATGATCTGTGCAGTGTCTTTTGTCGAGTTCCACTGCTTGCCTCGTTTTGTTGCAGCAAAAAAGTTTAGCGTTGGTGCGATCATTGGATCGTTGGGATCATATGCAACGAGCGCCTTGAGTGCCGCGGCAGTTACTTCGAACTTGTCGTCGCCCCATCGTGAGAATTTCGCAGTCGTCCAGTGCGCCGAATGGTTAAGTACTTTCGCTCGGCCGTGTAGTGCCTTAACCAATCGAGCCGACCGTTCATGCTGCTTCTGCTCGACCGCCATTTCTAGTGCCAATGCGATTGCGTAGTCACTGAGTTTTTCTTCCTTGAGCTGTTTGTCGATGTACTGCCACCATTCTTCAAGCTCTTTTTGTTTGACGACATCGGCGTGCGACAACACATACATGCAGTAGATACGGTCCGCTGGAAATTTCGTTTTCTTCATGGTGCGAACGAAACGCTGCAGCCTATCTTGACCGCGCGCAAGCACGTCTATGTTTGGGATCGTATAGCCAGCATCTCGAGCGAGCAACAATCCGTACATCGCGTAGGGCGTCATCATTTCGTGAGCCGCGCCGTTGCCGTGCCATCCCCACCCGCCGTCCGAGCCTTGCAATTCCAACAACCGCTTAACGCCTGCCGAAATAACGTCCGGAAGTTTCTCATCGAGCGCAGGATCTTGCATATCGATGCGATCCAGCGTTTGCTTCACCGTTAGCGCCGGCAGGAATCGACTCATCGTCTGTTCGACGCAGCCATGCGGGTACTCGACCAGGTAATCGAGCGAATCAAGCAGGTCGTCGACGAGTGAAGGAACCATCGTGACCTTCATCGAGGCGCCGTCGAACTTGGCGGCCGCGGGGATTTCAAGCTCCGCCACTTCCTTCAAAAAGCCGCTTGCCGTAACGAATTCTTCCGCCACGCAGTCCGAGACGGGAATTCGCTTGAGAGAACCGTCACTTCCACCCGGAGCCTTGACGGACATCAACAGTTCGACCTGCCCCGGAATCGACGGTTGATATTCCCAGTAGACCGGTGCGTTGCTTTCGGCTGGAACGGTAACCAATACAGTCTGGGGCGAGTGAATCGTGCCGTGATTCGCTTCTAAGTTGGCCTCGATCGTTTGTTCTTTATCAGTTCGATTGTGTACGCTCGCGAAGACGCGGACGCGGTCGCCGGCGGTGAACATACGAGGAACCATTGGCCAAACCATGACTGGTTTTACAGTGCGGAAGCTCGACGTCTCACTGCCAACGTGCATTTTTCGTGAGACGGCCGTCACCGACACGTGCCAATGCGTAAGCGAATCTGGCAACTTGAACTTCACTGTTGCCTTACCGTTTTCGTCAGTGCGAACATTCGCATTCCAAAACGCACTATCAGAAAAATCACGCCGGATGGAGCCGTTTGAGTTTTCCCCTAGCGGCGCGACTTGCGGAAGCGCTGCGATCGGTGCGATAATTGAGGCTTGCGCGCTGACTGCGCTATTTCCAGAGACGAAACCTCCATAGCCCCCGCCACCGTAGCCTCCGCCGTAACCTCCTCCTCCGTAACCTCCTCCACCGTAGCCGCCATATCGACCCCAGTTTGATCCCAACAGCACTAATCGATTACCTACGAATCGATATTGCAATGGAAGCTTGTTGTGTCTTATCAGGTCGAATAGCGCGACGTCTTTTGCCGAAAGGGCCGGATCAAGAAAGTCTGGTGTGTGGAAGACGTAGCTCGAGTAGTCCGTCAGCGAAATACTTGCGATCTTGACTCCGCAATGCTTCAACAGTATCGCGAGACTGCGATTGTCGAGTTGAACTCGCCGGGCGGCTCCCCCTGCCGGAGGCAATACCACAGTGCATGCGTGGATGAGTTGTTGGCTGAGCCTGGCAGCTCTCAATGACTTGTGAAACTGTTCGTCTTCGTTTAACGCATCGCGGAATGACTGAAGTGCTTCACCGAGCGTAATGCCGTTGAGCATGCGTCGAAGTCGTTCCGCGTCGCTACCTTTTCGTACACGAGCGTCGGCGAGGAAGAAATCGCGAACGTCCGAATTCTGGTTATGTGCGATTCCGAGCAACGCCTTGTCGAAGACGCTCACGACAAGATCCACCGCCTCATCGCGATCAACGTTGATTTCGAGCGTAGTTTCTTCGCCGGGTTTGACTTGTTCTTCTTGAGCAATCTCGATTTGGATCGTGCGGTCTTGCGGATCGACTCGAAAATACTCCGATGCGGAATGTAGTTGCGTCTTCGTTTCCAAAAACTGAACTTCGGCTAAGCACCCATACCGAAGATTCTGTGGTAGCACTTCATCAATCGCGCGGTGCCCGTCCTTCACATCCAACGTCCGTTGCAGCCGCACTCCTTTTGAATCTCGAATGGTTAGGAGTATCCGCGCGTCGTTGAATCGACAATGCAAATCGCCACGAAGATTGTCACCGGAGGTAATGTCGGTTTCCTCAAGTTCGAGCAGCAGCGCTGGCTGAGCGGCCTCCGCTCGAACGACACACCCAATCTCGTTTTGCAATTGGGTACCGTCTTCGAGCTGCGCGATGGCGACTAGACGATAAGCTCCCGCCTTTTCTAGACGCAGGGAAGCCACGTTATCGTTCACGACCACAGCCGATTCGAGCACTCGCTGCGCCGAACGTGGCACGGAAAACGAATGCAAAAGGTTCCACCCTTTTTGACTCTTGTTCTCTTCCGAATTCAAGTCGATGATATCATTTCCATACGGAAGATAATGGCCGCCGTAGCCACCGTACCCTCCACCGTAGCCACCATACCCATATCCGTTGCTGCTATAGCCAGAGAAATGATCGTGCCGCGGAGCTTGAAGCTGAAACGCTATGACGGTCGTCGATTTATCCGACAGCTCTATATTCTCGGGTGCCTCGACGCGAACTTTGATAGTCTCACCCACGACAAAGTCACGTTTGTTGCAAGCCACCACGAGTTCTGCGGACGGATTAGAGTCAAGCGAGATCGTTTTCGTGGATCGTTGCTCTCGACCATTCGCGTCAACCAATACGCCAGTGACGACAACCTCACATCTTTTTTTTCCTAGCCACTCGTCAAGTAACGGTAGTTTCAGCAAAGCTTTGCCATCTTCCGAAATCTCGGCCTGCCCTGCCCTCGAAGCCAAGGCAAGTCGAGTTGGACGCGAGACACCTGGAACGAGCAAGTGGCCGGCTTGACGCAGAAATCGGTCGTCCGAATCTTCACTCTCATCGCTGTCGAAAAGATCAAATCGTCCGAATGGTAGTTGCCATTTGGCAAGCGCAAATCGTGACTTTGAGAGTGCCGGTTTTGAAACGGAGCTGCGCAGCGTTTCCAAGACACTCAATGTATAGCTCACCGACTCGCCACTGACAGGTTTGTCGAGAAAATCGAATGCTTGGAACTCGACAAGCAGTTGGTCATCATCGCGTTTAGCATCAATGTTCAAGCGAACTTTCGCCTTTCGAAACTCAGCCAACTTAACTACAGCAACCCCTTTCGTCTCATCGATTGAAATCTCGTAGGTGTCCAGCATGTCAGCGTCTGTGAACTGAAAATCACCACTAATCTTCCCAAAGTCATCTGACGTGAGGTTTAACGTCGCCGCAGTGGTTGCCTTGCTTTGCGAGACGACTTTGCACGTAACGGATTTTTGCGGGACCGGCTCCCATTCACCGTCTTTGGTTTCGCGTCGCAAGAACGCGGCGAACTTCACCGTGTCACCAGGACGATAGGCCGTACGGTCCACGACGTAGTGGACGACAAGTGGAGATGAATCGCGACGGTCTTCGCCAAAGAGATGTGTTTGCACCAAATCGCCGACACGAACTTCGACACGGCGTGCTTCGACGTCGTCATGGTTCCACTGGAACGTATTGTCATCGCTGACAGAAATACTCAGTGGTTTGTGTTCCTCTCCCGCTGCATCCGTGAAGCGGATTTCTGCTTTCTGATTGGCAAAAGATTTAGGACCACTAATCCAACCGTGTAGCCGTTGTAGATCCTCTTTCAGTAAGATGTCGACGACCTGCGGACTATCAACGCGATCACGAAAGCAAGATCGCGTCGCCTCATCGGCCGAAGCAGAGATGCCAGAGCACAGCATCGCGAGACAGAAAACAGCATGGCGAAGCGTCATTACATTGCCTTTCTTTAAGTTGTTCCCATGTCCTCCATCGTAGCAAGTATGCTTCGCATTTCTTGTAAGTACTTTGTAACGACCGTATAGATGCCGCAGTCAGCAACGCGGCTACTTAGAATCCGTTTCGCGTCTGAAGTCGTTATTTCTTCGCCGCTGCCCGAGGTCGTTTGACAAAGTCTTTCTGTTCCCAAGGAATAGTGCGATCAAAGAGTCGGCCGTATCTTTGGTAGTTGTTGTAAGCCACTGCTTGCTCTTTCCAAGCACTTAGTTCCGCATCATATTTTTGCCGCATTGAATCAAGCAAAGAAGATGCCTTGGGGTCACTCGCAAGATTAGTCATCTCCAACGGATCATCGACTAAACGGAACAACTCCTCGGCCGGCTCCATGTTGGAATCGCCATACCACCAGTACGTGTATTTCTCTTCTTTGGTCAAGACAGTCAGACTGTGCGTCGGAAGCGCGCCATAGGTGTTGATGAACGCCAATTGCTTTCTAACGTCTACCGCCGGATCCTTCACCAACGGAAGCAGACTCACGCCGTCCATATTTTCAGGCACGGGCAATCCGGCCAGCTGCAATATGGTCGGTGCAAAATCGATGTTGCCGGTAAGCGCCGAGCTTTGCAGCCGCTTGCCTGCGGTGGTCGTGCGAGGGTCAAAGATGATCAGCGGTACGCGTGATGACTCCTCCATCGGTAGCACCTTGGACCCATAGCCATGGGCTCCACAAATGTAGCCGTTGTCGCTGGTGTAAATAACAACCGTGTTATCTGCGATGCCCTGCGTTTTGAGTTCTTCGCGGATCATTCCGAGAGCAACATCGATCGCGTATACCTGCTGGTAGTACTTGGCCATCTCGCCATCGTAGTCCGTATCATATTTCCACTCGGTAAAACGTGGATACTGCCGCCCTTGCTTGCTCTGCTCGGACAAATGCTCGCCAGCCTCCCGGCCGAAATTGGCGGGTTTGGTAAATTCCTTTCCTGCATACACATCATCGAACTTGGGA
>CAYNJG010000005.1:0-76981 GCA_964397295.1 uncultured Pirellulaceae bacterium | reverse complement strand
CGGCGGCGGAATGAAAACCGGGCAGGTCATAGGAAAAACGAATCGACTCGGCGAACACGCCATCGAGCGCCCCGTCAAATTCCAAGAAGTCTTCGCAACGCTCTATCACAACATGGGCATCGACGTGCGAACGGCAACGATTGATGACTTGAGCGGACGACCTCAGTACTTGGTCGATTCCGGCATTGAGCCAATCCAGGAACTCATCTAGTTGGTACGCGATGGTGTTACCACTCGCACCACCTTGGATCTTTGGCCACATCTACTTCTTATTGCTTTCGCAATTGCTGCAGCAGTGGATTGAGCTCGCGGTGTAGACCGTCCGGTGCTCGGATCACCAGCGCCATGCCGGGTCGCCAATACTGAATCGACGAGGCACCACCATTCACGTCCCACGATTGTGGCGATATTGTTCGCTGAATGACCTCGATCAGCATTGCTGCGTGGTCTGGCGGACCTCCGGCGTTTCCGGCCTGGTTTACATTGCCAGGTTGATTTGCGTTGCCGTTCGCTGCTTGATTCAGCTGAGCTAAAACCGTTGGATCTATCTCGATTTTTGTCGGAGTTCGTTTCGTGGCCGATGCGGTCTTCTGCTTTTTCTTTCGCCGAATGTCCGCTTCCAAGTCCTTACGAATTGACCGCAACCGCGTGAACAATGCCGTGCGAAGTTGCTTCATTTGACGGCTGCGTGAAAATCGTGGATCTGCCGACAGTTGCTCGACCATCGAAACCATATCGAGTGTCATTGCGATCCGATCGGAAACCGAATCAGAACTTGCGTGCTTCCGCAATAGCGATCGAACCTGTTGGCTACAGTTCGCAATGGATATGAACGACGCACGCATTTCACGATGGTTGTCTACGTACGAAGAGGACTCGGCAACAGCATCACTGCTGGCAACTTCTTCCGCCTCTAGGGATACGGCAAAACACGCAATCAAAACGACGGCGACGCGACAAACAAGCATGCAATTAACCCCGCTTTGTGGTGGTTCAGTTAGGCAAGCCACAGCTACTTTCCCGGCACAAATCTCTATTACACAACTTTTACCTGAGGAACACCAACTAGTCATCCCTGAAAACATGTTCACTCATAGAATGTGTGAGCTTCGGTCGAGGAATAGATCGAGCGGATTGGCATTGTCATCCAGATCAGTTTATCAAAACGCCATACAAGCGAATATATTTATGTCTCCAGCAGCCGCAGCCGCAGAAGCAGCCAAAAAACGAAAGCTCAAAAAGCATCAGCATTCTTCCAGCAGCAATGCTGCAACTGTCCAGAAAGAGCGCGACGCTTCAGAAGCACGAACCGTTCGAGCGTGGGGCACCATCTTTTGGTTAGGCATTCTACATGTCGGCGCGTTGGCAGCACCATTCACGTTTTCATGGGAAGGCTTGGCTTTGACCGCTGGCCTGCACTGGATCACAGGCGGCTTAGGAATCTGCTTGGGCTTTCATCGCTTGCTCACGCACTCCAGCTTCGGCACATTCAAATTCGTTCGCTGGACATGTGCACTCCTCGGCGGCTTGGCCGGAGAAGGAAGTGCCGTCGATTGGGTTGCCAACCATCGTAAGCACCACGCCCACAGCGATCTGCCAGGCGATCCTCACTCGCCTAACGAAGGCACGTGGTGGAGCCACATCGTTTGGCTTTCTTGGCATCTGCCGCACGAAGAACACGAAGCTCACCTGAAAAAGTGGGCACCGGATATGATGAAAGACCCGGGCATCGTTTGGATCGGACGACTGTTCTTGCCGATTCAAATTGCATTCGGACTTCTCGTTATGGGCCTTGGCTATTCCTACGGCGAGTGGATGTATGGTGCCGGAGCAGGCTGGACGATGGCTGCTTCATTCGTTGTTTGGGGAGTCTTCTTGCGACTTTGCTTCGTATTGCACAGCACTTGGTTTGTGAACTCGGCAAGTCACATTTGGGGCTATCGCAATTACAAGACAACGGACGACAGCCGCAACAACTGGTTTGTCGCCTTGATCAGCTACGGCGAAGGTTGGCACAACAACCATCACGCATACCCGCGCATGGCGTTGCATGGGCACAAGTGGTGGGAAATCGATCCAACGTGGGCAATCATTCGCGTGATGCGGTTCTGCGGACTTGCATGGGACGTTGTTGACTACAAGCAAAAGACTGTCGGCAAGTAGTCTTGCTCTTGCTTTGACCTAAAATGCAGCACAGCGAAGCCGGTCGTTTGACCGGCTTTTTTTACGCGCGCAAGGTATCTTCAATGCGTTGACGACAATCTTGGGCACAACGTGATTGCCGCTTCGAGTTCCTCAGAAGTCCGACTAGATTCACCAAATCAAAAACACGACTGCGTGCTTCCCAATCTGTCGGCAAATCACTCCCCGACGCTGTATACGCATCCACGAACGACTCGCGAAATGGCTCCGGACATCCGAAACGAACAAGTTGCCCGATATCCATGAATCGTAGACCGGCATAGGTAAACTCCCAATCCAAGACTAGTAATCGACCGTCAGATGCCCAATGCAAATTGGACGGCTTAAAATCACCATGCAGTAGTACGCCGTTTTCGGAACGCTCGTCCAGCATGGACTTCCGTTCCATCACGAAATCCGCCGCATCACGAAACAGTTCTGTGTGTGCCGAGAAGCTCTCAACATGACTCGCGATAACTTCTCCGATCTGATCGACGAAATCATCCCACCGTTGTTGCAGCTCAATAGCATCGCCGAACAATCCACAGCCATCGAACGTCGTTTGGTGTATCTCGCCAAGCGCACGGCCCACAGCGTCACCCTGCTCTGCTGTGTTTTCTAGTGGAGCATGCGGCACATATTCGAGCAGCAGGAAGTCTGATCCGTGATCGAGCACACGAGGCACTCGAAAACTGCTCCAGCTTCGAGAAAGCAACTCACGCTCTCTTACGAGCGACAGGGGATCTCGGCGGTAAATCCTCAGTACTTGTTCTTCGCCGAGACGAAACGTGTCGTTCGCTAACCCTCCCGACAACGAAGTGGCGTTACCCGTGAAATTGGGTACTCGTATTGCGATCTCATCATAGTCGACGTTGGCTGCATTGTATTCGGCATGCCAAGCGACTTCAGGATTAGGATACGACTCCGCCATAGCCGTCCATCATATCATGGACAACGTCTTCGCCGACGCCAGCGAGAAAACAGAATGACAGCCGCCAAAAACATCGCGTTTGCGTTGGGTTCTGGAACCGCCGCGACATTGCCATCGTTGGGATACACATTTCCAAAATTGTCGAGCCAGATCTGGTAATCTTCCTCATCAACATCGCCATCCAAATTTCCGTCGGCGGCAAGGGCATCTGCGATGGGTACATCGAGCAAGTCACGCCACACCGTAAAGTCTGCAGCGTCTACGATACCGTCGAGATTGTAGTCGCCTGGCCGCAGGTTCTCGGTGAGCAGCGGAACGATACTGAGATCCAACGAATACAGCTGCACGGTATTCTCTGCACCGGAAATGCTGGCGAAATATTCGCCCGGCACCAGCTCGATTCCCTCAAGCAACTCTGATTCGCCTGCAGCAGTGTCGTCCGCAAAATCTAGAATCGTGGTGCCGTCAGTATCGAAGATTGTCAGAGCAAGATCACTACGTGCGTTTGCGTCGAAAAAAGTCGGAGTGCCGCCTTCACCTGATTGGTCAAATTCGCCACCATGCGGCGTTAACTCGGCGGTCAGCGAGGCATTCGTTGTGATATTGAACGAAAAGAAATCAATGTCTTCCTCGTTGCTGATACTGACAAAATCTGTTTCATCGGCCCGAACGCGTTGCGAACTGCCATCTGCGTCCGCTCCCACCACTAGCGGAGGCAAATTTGCCCCAAGGCTTCCAAGCGGCGTGGCCAAGTCAAACGTCTGATTCCCTAGTCCGTCGTTAGTTTCTTCGAACGCATCACCCCAGAAAAACTGGATGGCTCGAATCTCATCGAGTTGCGGACCATCAATCGCGTTGTCGGTGAACGGCTCTAGCAGTAAACGATCGGTGTCCGAAACGACATGCCCCAACCCAAACCCGTGTCCCAGCTCGTGCATAATTGTGTTACGAAAGAATCGAAAGTCATTTCGAGTAGACGTCGCAAACCCAATATCGTCAGTATCGATTGTCATATCGCCGCCGGAATCGGGAAAGAAATTGAAAGCGAGGACTCCATTGGCACCATCGATCGATGCCCCTGAGATTCGAATATCACCACGCGTACCGAGAATTCCACGGCGCGTTCGGTCATTCCCTCCATCGTCGTTCGGTTCGTAAACAAGCGAAAGCCCGCTGAGTTCGTCCCATCGGCCAACAGATTCTTCGAATATAGAAAACCAAGGTTGTTGTGTGTGATCGGCTTCGTTCGGATCCCCGTCAAAATTCTCGTTGAGGAATTCAATCAGGTCGCTACCGCCTAAGTCCTGAAAACCATCATCCACGGACGTTCCGTCAGGAACGATGCTCCACGTTAGTGTGCCTGGCGAGCCGTTGCCGTCCCGAACTCCAGATGCTGACCTTCGCCATGGAATGGTGTTGGGGTTGCCAAAAATGAAAGCGTGAGCGTTGTCCACGAAGAGGAACGCAATCGCAAGGAAAGAGAGAAGTTTCCCAATGGAGAAACGTTTCAGCATAATTTTATTTACCACAAGTGCTCGTGTCCGCTTTCTCGATAGGTGACCGGACCACGCGCATTTTAGGTTGTGACTAGAAAGAATGCGACCAAAATTTCAGTCCCCATTCACTCTTGCGCGCTGAGACATACATAACTAGCGTCAAACCACCAACACGACGGCAACAGTCAACAAGCCTGCTCCCACTAACCGCAACAGCATTACGGACCGTGGCAATTCGGCTTCACTCCCACCCCATTTCACAGCAACAAACCAAGCCAACACAACGCCCCACACCGCTCGCAGCGCGTATACAACATTCACACGAGCTGCATCACCAAAATGAGCCAACGTGGAAACGAGGCAAAGCGCTTGCATGGCAATCAGAAACGTGCCAACAAGCAACACCACACGCGTCTGTGGGTTACGCAGCGCGGACGTTTCAATGAAAGGAAGCAAACTCAGCGAAA
The DNA here is from genome assembly GCA_964397295.1 of uncultured Pirellulaceae bacterium. Taxonomy (GTDB): domain Bacteria; phylum Planctomycetota; class Planctomycetia; order Pirellulales; family Pirellulaceae; genus CAYNJG01. The sequence continues at coordinate 71,906 of CAYNJG010000005.1, read as the reverse complement.
GCAGGGAGACAAACCAAAACACAGTTGGCAGCATACGCCCCGCTCCCCATGCTGGAGAAAAATGTTGCACCGAAACATCGAACACGGCAAAAGAGCCCGCAGCCGATAGGGCGAACACAACAGTCATCCAAACGCTACGTCGTGACGTATCGCCGGTTAGCGATCGAGGAATCCATTGTGCTAGTCCAATGCCACAAGTTGCCAAAGCGGCAGCTATCCACACTGAATGAGGCAACGCCTCTCGAAACAGAATTGTCAATAAGCCGGCAACTACCACCACCTTAATGCCAAATATAGGCGTAGCAACCGAAACATCGCCTCGCTGGATCGCCAAGAACATAAACACCTGTCCCGACAAGAATAATGCGGCGATAAAGATTGGCTGCCAGAGTTTCGCCAGCGGTATGGATTCACCACCAAGCAACCAAAGCGTTGAAAACAACAACGCAGCCCATTGATTTGCCAAAAAGGTAACCGTCCACGGACTGACACCGCGTGAAGTAGCGCGTTTCACAAACAGTAATCCGCACACGAAGAGGATACTTGCCAGCAACGGCAACAAGAGATGAGTGGGCAATCCGTCCAAGCAATTCCGATCAAGACGAGGTTAAGAGCGCATTCTATGCGAGCGTCTACGCAATGATACCTCGAATTACTTGTCCATGAACATCCGTCAAACGAAAATCTCTTCCGGCATATCGATAAGTCAGTCGTTCGTGATCGATCCCCATCAGATGAAGAATCGTCGCATGCAAATCAAAGACGTGCGTCGGATTCCGTTCAGCGCGGAAACCGAATTCGTCCGTTGCACCGTGAACGGTACCACCCTTCACTCCTCCGCCTGCCATCCACGTCGTGAAACCCCAATGGTTGTGGTCGCGGCCATTCACACGGCCCAGATTCGATCCAGCTTTCGGCAATTCGACGACTGGAGTACGACCAAACTCGCCACCCCAAATCACAAGCGTCTCATCAAGCAGACCGCGTTGCTTAAGATCACTCAACAGGGCCGCGATCGGTTTGTCGCATTGGTCGGCGAGCTGCTTGTGGCGAACTTCGATGTCATCGTGATGATCCCAGGGCTGTCCCTGGTCGTGCCAAATCTGAACGAATCGAACACCACGTTCCACGAGTCGCCTCGCGATCAAGATCTGGCGACCTTGCAAGTGATCGCCATACATCTCTCGAATGTGTTGCGGTTCCCGCGAAATATCGAAAGCGTCAGTAGCCTCATGCTGCATCCGATAAGCTAACTCGAACGATTCGATTCTCGTTTCCAACGCAGGGTCTTCACGACGCGATTGCCGGTGGATTTCGTTTAACTTTTGCAGAGCGTCCAATTGACGACGCTGTTGCCGATCCGACATTTTGCTGCGAATGTTCTCGACCAACCTCGATACATCACGATGCTTGGTGTCGATGCGAGTGCCTTGATAGATACCCGGCAGAAATCCAGCTTGCCAGTTCTGCGTTTGTTTAATCGGATAGCCGTTGGGACACAATGCGATAAAGCCTGGCAAGTTCTGATTTTCCGTGCCCAACCCATAAGTAATCCACGACCCCATGCTCGGTCGGACTTGGCGTGTTGCTCCACAATTCATCAGCATCAACGACGGCTCGTGATTAGGTACATCGGCGTGCATCGAATTGATGATCGCCATGTCGTCCACGTGTTGAGCCGTGTGCTTGAATAGGTCGCTGACAGCAATTCCCGATTCGCCATATCGCCGAAATTTGAACGGCGAAGGAAACGCCGCGCCAGTGGGGCGTTCTGTTCGCAGGTTCGGATTCGGTAGTTTTTTACCGGCCCACTTTTCAAGCGCCGGTTTGTAGTCGAACGTGTCCACGTGCGAGGGACCGCCATTCATGAATAAATGAATGACTCGCTTTGCTTTCGCTGGGAAGTGAACCGCTTTGCCAGACAGCGAACTAGCAGATGCTTCCTCACGGAGCATGGCCGCCAGCCCAACCGCACCGAGGCCTGTACCACATTGCTTGAGCATACGACGGCGTGAAAGCATACGTTCCGCTAGATGTTCTTCAATCGACATACACAAACTCATTGGTGAGCATTAGAAGATGGAAAAACTCTCCGCGCGTATTCGCGGTATCTTTGTCGGCCTGCAACAGCTGATCAGCGACTTGTTGCTCGCGCGCATCCGGATCTCGCGCCAACACCTGGCGATAAGCGGCCGTGATAAACTCGTCCGTTGGCAATGATTTCCACTTTTCCATTTGTGCTAACTCTTCCGCGAGCTTCAACACAAAAGGCGAGTTCAGCAGAAATAGTGCTTGCTGTGGCACCATGGTACTCATGCGTTTCGCGGCACTTTGGTCGGGACTGGCAAAATCAAAAACGCGAAGCAAGTTCGGTAAATCCTGACGATCAACATATCCATAGATCGAACGACGGCGTCCCGCTTCCAAGCTACGGAAGAACTTTTCCGCTTTACCGCCAACAGTAAGATCAAGCCGAGCTGAAACGCTTAGCAACGAATCACGAGTGGCCTCGAATCCTAGTCGTTTGCGATTCATTCGCCATAAGTAAGTGTTTTCAGGATCGAGTTCGTAGTACTCATGTCGATCGGCACTCGCCTGCTGGTAAGTCGCTGATCCTAGAATCTCGCGATGCAGCCACTTCATTGACCATCCGTTTTTCATGAACTCCGCCGCGAGGTAGTCGAGTAAGTCTTGGTGTAACGGTGCGTCACTTCGAATACCAAAATCGCTTGGGGTACTGACGATCGGTCGACCGAAATAGTGCATCCAAACTCGGTTTACAAAAACGCGTGCCGTCAGCGGGTTTCGTTCGCTGGCGACAACGCGTGCCAACTCGAGGCGACCACTGCCATTTTCGAATCCGCCTGGGCTATCCGAGAGCAACGCTGGTGGTTTCCGCTCTACTTTCGGTCCACGGCGGCCCGACTGGCCTCGCACAAAAACGTACGCCGTTTCGGGTTTAGCGTTGTCTCGCATGACCATCGCTCGATGATATGCTGCGGGCGTTCTCTTTCGCATTTCATCGACGGCTGCCTGAGCCATTTTCCGATCGCGTTTCTCTCCATCCGTCGCGTACTTTTTGGCTCGGTCCTTACTGATGGTCGCTGGCGAGTTCGGATCAGAAAAATACCAGAGTAACTGGCGAACTTCTGGCGATTGTTTGTCTTGAGCCGATTTACTGCCGCCAGCTTTCTGCCATGTTGCATAGGCCCCCGACAAGACCTCCCCGATCATCTCCGCAAGCTTACGTTTGCTCGTGGGCGGATTCGCCACGATCGCTTCACGCATGAACTTATTCAAGAAATCGTAATCGCTGTCAGATTCGATTTCTTTCGCGAGCTCCCTGGCCGCTTGTGCAAAGGTAGAATCTGCTTCCGAACGCAACCGCGACCAAGGCATGAGCGTCGGGTCATTCGGTTTGGCACGTTGTTTAAGAAAACGCTTCCATGCATCTACTAACTTTGGACGTAGCTCGTCGTGCTCTTCATCCATGCCGGCCGCAACAATGTATTCCGTTACGCGTTGATGAGCACTTTGCTTGACCTTGGTTTGCAGCTGTGTGTCAAACGCGTTCAGCTTCGCTTGGACGACGTTGAATTGATTTTCGTATTCTTTGGCCGCTTGAAGTACCTCCGGTTCGCCAATCAACGGCAGATCACCTTCGCGAGCGCTAGCGAACACGCCGTACAAGGAATAATAGTCTTCCGTTGGAATCGCGTCGTACTTGTGATCGTGACACCGAGCACACGCTATCGTTAGTCCCATGAATCCGCGAGTGACCGCATCGATCTTGTCGTCGATGTCATCGTGTTGATTGTTGAACTTGCGTCCGACGGTTAAAAAACCCAACGCCGCGAGCGAGCGATTGTCTTCTTGCTGCGGCAGCAAGTCCGCTGCCATTTGCTCCACGATGAAATCGTTATACGGCAAGTCGTTGTTGAACGATCGAACGACGTAGTCGCGATACGTGTATGCCCATGGATAGTTTCGGTCTTTCTGAAACGCATAGCCACGAGTATCGGCATAGCGAGCAACATCCAACCAGTGGCGTGCCCAGTGTTCACCGTACTGCGGAGAAGACAACAGTCGCTCGGCCCATCGCGAATCCCGATCGTCGCCCGACTCGCTTTGGAACGCAATCGTTTCCGAGTAGCTAGGCGGCAATCCGACGACGTCAAACTTCATGCGCCGCAGCAACGTGCGAGCATCAGCTTTGGGAGCCGGTGTCATTTTGTTTTCTAGCAACCTTCGCAGCACGAAATTATCCAGACCGGTTTGCGGCCAGCGTTGCCACGCGGCAGGAATCGCTTCGACGTCAACAGCTTCGGCTTTCGGTGCACGAAAGGCCCAATGAGATTCGCGGTGCTCTGCCAACCGAGCGTCGATAGTGAGCGAGCTAGGTTTCTCGCCAACCGTCCAAGAAAGACCACTCGCAATCCACTGCTCGAGTGCAGCGAGCTGTTCATCGGAAAGCCGATCTTGCTCAGGTGGCATCTCCATGCCTTCGACTTCGTGCTTCGCATAACTCAGCAACAAGCTTTTAGTAGGCTCGCCAGCCACTGCCGCTGGATCACCCGAACTGCCACCTTCCAAAATGAAATCGCGATGATCGAGTCGCAAATCGCTTTCTTGTTTATCTGGCCCATGACACGAAACACAATGGTCAGCCAAGATTGGGCGGACCTTGCTTTCGAAGAAGTGAACTGCGTCGTCGCTGGCGTGCGCAGGGGCGACCACAATTAGCAGCAGCAGCGAAATGCGAAACGTAAGGGGAGACATTTTTGGTGGGCATGGGCTAGGAAGGAACCCTAGTTTATACGGACTCACCGTCTTCCACCAACAACACGGAGCACGAAGACCCTAGGTTGCGACGTTTTCTTCCGAAATCTCTGGCAACGGACGCGATCGCTCATCGACTTGAACGAGGCCGTCACGCAGTCGCACGATGCGTCGTGCTCGAGCAGCCACTTCGTCTTCGTGGGTGACCATGATGATCGTACGGCCTTCTTCGTTCAGCTTGTCAAATATCGCGAGAATTTCGTCAGTCGTGACCGAGTCCAAGTTACCCGTGGCTTCATCGGCAAGAATGAAATACGGATCATTGATCATACTGCGGGCGATCGCCACACGTTGCTGCTGACCACCAGAGAGTTGTACCGGTCGATGATCGAGTCGATCGCCCAGACCAACCAGCTCTGCCAACTCTTTCACACGTGCTTTGTATTCGGGACCGCTACGCCCGAGATAGTGCAACGGCACTTCGATGTTTTCGAGTACCGTTAGTTGCGAGATCAGATTGTACGACTGAAACACGAACCCGATCCGTGACGCGCGGATCATAGAGAGTTCGTCGTCCGACATCTCTCCCACATTGTCGCTACCCAGTAACAACCGCCCAGTCGTCGGACGATCCAGGCAACCGAGCAAGTTCAGCAACGTACTCTTACCGGAGCCGGATGGCCCCATGATTGCAACGTAGTCGCCGCGTGGCACGTCAAACGAAACCCCACGCAAAGCATGCACGGTTCCGCCCTTGAGTTCATAGGCCTTGGTGAGGTTCTCGATTTTTGCGGCGTACTTCATGGCGGGCGATTGCTTCGATATTCATCGAGGAGAGAACGTAAGGGCGTCGCACACAGTATAACCGCTGGCACAGCGCCCGTTACGAAACCAAACGTAACCGCTGGACAATTTCGCCTACTGAACTTTGTAGTCGGAGTTATTAGGGTCGAAATCGTAGTCCGAGAATCCCACGTTTAGTTTGATGTCACGATAGGTATACTGCTCTAGCAACACGGGTTCAGCCCCTTTTTCCGCGGGCCAGTCGTATGCCTCGTAGTGGATCGGCACGCGAAGTTCATTGTCGACAAATACGGTTGCAGTATGGAATCGCAAACGCTCGTCGTACGTCGGATGCGTTACCTTGACTGCAGTGCAACTTCGACCATCAATCTTCGCGTCTTCGAAGAATTGCACGTCCGTATCCGAGCTCGTCAACATGTCTTCTTTGACAACAACGATCAACCGCTTGACTAGGTTCTCAAATCCGAAGTCGGTGATGGGATAGCGATTGGACGCCATCGCTGTTTCGCTTTCCGGTGATATTCTCGTAGTGACGAAAGCAAATCGCTTACCTCCGTTTCGCACCAACATTTTGCCATCATTCTGACCATCAACAAACAACACCTCGCGACCTTTCACCTTTGACGGCGAAAGGACTTTTAGATAAACGCCGAACGGTACAGCAACCTTTCCATCACGACTGCGCTGGTGACGCACTTTGGCAGTCATGAACTCACGCGACTGCAACACACCACGAATTCGTTCGCGACGAATCACATTGCAAGAATAGTCACGCACGTCTTTTCGAATGTGCTGATAGCTTTCGACAGCCATTTTCAGCGCAGGCCAAAGAGGATGCTTTTCGGCCGTTGCGCGGTCCAGCGTATTGATTTTCCGAGTAACGTGACGACGTTCATTCTTCGCGAGCTTGGTTTGAGCGTAAGCAGAGCTGCAAAACCCCTGAGCCACAAAGTAGAGCACTGCAAAAGAAATGATTCGAAGTAAATCTGTTTTTTGCAAAACGAGTCGCATAACTCACCTTCTTCCTAAGCCTCAACAAACGTTGAGTGGTGTGAGCGCATCCTGCGATAAGTCTGTCACGTTACTCGAAAGTAATGCGAAGAGCGTCGAATCTGTTCGTCGCTATTGTTTAGTAGCAGCGGCGGCCGTTGAGTGTCAACGGTCAATTCTCTTTCTAGTTAAGACGCAACGGTTGTTCCAATTTCGCCGCGCCATCATTGCTGGCTGCAACAGCCCGGCTGAGTTTTCCGGCCTATGACTTTCTACGAATGCAAGCAGTGATTCGGTTCGCAATACGAGCAATTCTTCGTCCTTGCCATCGCCTCGCGAGGCAACAGCGAAAGCGAGCAAAAGCCGCCTCTTTCAGTATGAACGCAATTTCGAGACGTTCAATACTTCAGTATGCACCAGAGTGCCTGTATGCCATCACGCCAGCCAATTTTCTTGCCTTCGTCCTGCGTGCGTGGCTTGTAGCTGATCGGACGCTCATGAAACCGAACGCCCTTAAGTTTCGCGAGCTTTGCGGTGAGTTCGATTTCGATACCGAATCGGTCCTCCTGAAGCGTAGGCAAAATCTTCTCCAAAACGTCGCGACGAATCAACTTGTAGCACGTTTCCACGTCAGTCAATTTCAGATTCGTCGACATGTTCGAGAACAACGTAATGGCTCGATTAATGGTTGAATGCCAATACTTCGGCACTCGACGACTACGTGAGCTAAACCGACTGCCGTAAACCACATCAGCTTCACCATCCAGAATCGGCAACAGTAGAAGTGGGAACTCACTGGGATCGTATTCGAGATCCGCATCTTGAATGACGACAACATCTCCGTTGGCACGCGCAAAGCCAGTCCGAATCGCCGCACCTTTTCCTCGGTTCTGTGCGTGCAACAAGACAGTCGTTCGCGGTTGCCCCTGAAACTCATCCAGGATGTCGCGGGTACCGTCTGTACTTCCATCGTCCACGAGTATTATCTCGCTGGGAATCGGTATTTCTCGCACACGCTCGACTAACGTCCGCAAAGTTTGCGCTTCGTTGTAGATCGGTATCACCACAGACAACAGAAAATCATCCGGAAACGGATAGAGACCTAAGCGCCGACAGACTGCTGGCGTAAGTAACCCTTGAAGCAATCGAACAGCTTCCTCGTACGTCTGCTTTTCTTCTCCTGATTGCAGCAGACGATGGATCTGACCAACAAACTCTTCCGTTTCATTTTCGCGGGTTGGTTGATCCATTCGAATTCGATCCACTGTTTCCAATTGCCATCAATGTTCTCGTAACAAACGCAACGACGAAACGCAACTGAATTTGTTATTCAACACGCAACAAAAAACTTTTGCGTGCCTAACTTGACAAGTTTCTGTAACGCATGACAATGCGAGCGAGTAAGAGGATGTTACCAAAACATAAAACGACGTCACTTCAGAACGTCTCCAATAAACCAACCCAATTTCACAACGACACCCGGTAACTTCTTACATCAAAAGTATTCGAAGACTGAATCATGGGTGCGACGGCGAGGGAGCACATGTCGGCCGGATGGCGAAGGCTATTACGGGGGAGATTTGGATTGTCCCACCCATGTTTTTCGATTTCTATTGCAGTTTAAGATTAAACTTCTAGCGTCACTTTTCTTCCCACGCATCGCCAGCTTTGCCTGGCCTTCACTACGAGACTCGAAAGATGGCAGAGTGTCTAGTTGGCGTCGGGTCGAATCTTGGAAATAGCCGTGAGATCCTCGACAACGCAGTCAAACATTTGGCGAAAACGTTCCGCATTTTGGCTGTCAGCGAGTGGTTTGGCTATCCGGCAATCGGACCAGTTGAAGGTGAGCAACACCAACCCGACTTCCTAAACGGCGTGCTCGTCATCGAATCATCTCTGTCGCCACAAGAGACCGCAAACATTCTCCACGAAACGGAAAAACTCGCAGGACGTCAGCGCGTCGTCCGATGGTCCTCACGAACGTTGGACGTCGACCTACTGCTTTTCGACGACACGATCATTCGAACGGAAACACTACAGGTGCCACATCCGAGGATGATGAGTCGTCGATTCGTTCTGGAACCCGCGTGCCAAGTCGCGGCGGATATGCTTCACCCATGTAATGGCTGGTCGATAAAGCAACTATTTCGTCACCTTGACGTGGTGAAACCATACTTCGTTGTTCTCAGCGAGGATCCAGCGAAATCAGAACGCTTACTAAACCGCCTTCACAATGAAGTTGATGGCGAACGGATTCCGAATCTAGACGAAGAACTAAGCCTGGCTAGTGCAGAACCGAAGCAACTTATACAATACGTCGCAGAGAAGATGGCAGCTTTGAACTCGTTTCCGACGGGTCCTTGGTTCGGCAATTTTTGGATTGGTGAATTATCACTTCTTCCCAACTGCAGCAACCTAGCGTGGGAAGAACAATGGAATCCGAAACTTGTCCTGGTAAATGATCGAGAAAGCACGGAATTCGCTACACGACTAAAGCGAGTTTCTCCCGAATTGCAGGTACCCACGATTTTCCTCTCCGTTGATGAGGAAGATGCTTGGCAAGATGCGTTGGGTGCAGTGCAAGGAATGTCCTAAGAAACTCGTGACTTGAATTTCATTGTCGGGAAGAAGCGGAGCCCCTCAACGTGCCTATCTCTCTTTGCGTTCGCCCTGACGAAGCGCGGAATCAAGTCCGAGCTGCCAAACGGAGGGGAAGCAAAATTGGCGTTGTCCCAACGATGGGTGCTCTTCATCAGGGTCACTTGAGTTTGGTGAAAGCCTGCGCTTCAGAATGCGACTTCACCGTCGTTACGATCTTCGTGAATCCAACGCAATTTGGACCAAGCGAGGACTTTGACCAATACCCACGTGATCTCGACAAGGACCTTTCACAATTGGACGGCCTAGGTGTCGATATGGTCTTCGCACCAAACCCTGGCGAGATCTATCATCCGGCACACTCGACGTTCGTACAACCGCCGGAAGTAGCGGAAGTGCTGGAAGGTGAGTTGCGCCCGGGCCATTTTCGCGGCGTCACGACGGTCGTATTAAAGCTGCTGCAGATAGTGCCAGCAGACGTCGCCTTTTTCGGACAAAAAGACTATCAGCAAACGCGCGTGATCCAAGACATGTGCCGCGATCTCGATTTACCCGTATCCATTCAAGTCTGCGCAACAATTCGCGAGCCGGACGGCCTTGCTCTTAGCTCGCGGAATGCGTACCTTTCCGCAGACCAACGCGAGCGATCGCTCAGTCTTCCCAACGCGTTGAAGCTGGCAGTAGAAATGTCGCGGGAAGAAAAAACGAAACCAGACGAAATCAGGGCGGAGATGATTCGCTTACTGAATGCGGCGCCGGTCGACAAAATCGAGTACGTAGCGATTGTCGATCCAGTAACGCTGCAGCCTTTGGAACGAATCGTTCCGGGCGCCATGGCGTTAATTGCAGCCTTCGTCGGTGGTACCCGGCTGATCGACAATGTACGACTAGGCTAAACAACATGCGTCAAACGCTGTTTTTCATTCCACACGAAGTGGCCGGCCTGCCCGTGTTCGGGTTCGGCTGGGTGCTGATGCTCGTAATCATTGGTGGCATCATCACGGTCGCGTACCAATCGAAGAAACTTGGTTGGACTTCCGACGTCAAAGGCCTTCTACCGTTTTTTGCTTCGGTTGCAGGAATCGTGGCCTTTGTCTTGCCTGCTGTAGAAGTCAACATTTCCGGCATCGAGCAAGATTTTATGCTCTGGCAATACGACCCAGGTGATCAACCACTGCAGGGCCTTCCCCTACGTGGCTACGGGATCTTTCTGCTGATTGCTACGATCAGCGGGTTAGGGCTCGCTCGGTACCGCGCGATTCAAGTAGGCCTATCGCCGGACGCGATCTACAACCTCGCGTTCTATATGTTCGTCGGCGGCATCTTGGGTGCTCGGCTGTTCTACATCATTCAATATTGGGATGAGATACGCGATCCGAATTCACTCCGAGCGACCGTCGGTAACATGGTGAACTTCGTCGAAGGCGGGCTCGTGGTCTATGGCTCGCTGATTGGTGCGTTGGTTGCAGGGACTTTGTTCCTGGCTCGCAACAAATTACCAATGCTACCAATCGCTGATCTGATCGCACCGAGCTTAGCACTGGGACTCGCAATTGGACGACTTGGTTGCTTGATGAACGGTTGCTGCTTTGGTGGAGTCTGCGATCACGATTGGGCGATTGAATTCCCTCAGAACAGTCCAGCTTATTACCATCAACAAAGCAACGGACAGTTCTACGGATTCCGATTGGCCGAAGACAAGCAGGGAAAAGCTGTAGTCGCTGAAGTCGCGGCGGAACAGGCTGCCGCTAATGTTGGGCTAACCGCGGGCGAAATCGTCCAGCAAATCGGCGACACACCAACGGCAACTCTGGAAGCAGCCCGAATAGCGCTCGGCCGAACTAACGGGACCGTCAAACTACTGACTTCGAAACAACCATACGAATTCTCCGTCGGTGCGTTACCCGATAAATCGCTTCCAGTTCATCCAACGCAACTCTACAGTTCAATCAACGCTCTGATGATGGCCGTCTTGGTCTACGGCGTCTTTCCGCATCGGCGTCGAGATGGCGAAGTCTTTTGCCTACTGATTTTCGCTTATGCCATTACACGATTCATGCTGGAGATCATCCGCACAGACGAAGGCAGCTTCGGCGTCACGGGCATGACAATCTCACAGAACGTGAGCATGTGCATGTTGATCGGCGTCGCAGTTTTAGCGGTCTACCTTTGGCGACAACCACGCGGTACGTTTTGGCCAACGCCACAATAAACTTGCCCTTATACGACCGTGCCGAACAGTTTTATTCGGGTTCGTCAGATATCGAACCCGCTACGCAGTGTGACGAGCTTGCCTTGGTGGGCTTACTTTTTCCGCCCCACGTCGCGGTGGTTCTGGCAGATCGAACCGACGCAAGAAGTGTGGCTTGTCGTATCGTCCACCTCGAACGTAATCTTGCCAGACCGAGTTTGCGACTTGTTGCTCGTCGTGCTTGCGCGAAAGGTACTCGAATAGACGTTCGCTAAGTCGGACCAAGGATATGCCGTGAAGCTTCTGTTCTTGTTCGAACAGCCAATCGGAGAATTGCATGAACTCATGAAATGGCGAACCGTCCTGCCAAAGCAAACGACAGCTTTCGCTAAAGTTTCCGCTGTTCGCAACTAAATCCCAATATCGGGCAAATCGACGCATTCGCTGTACGCTTGCGAAATCCAAAACACTGGTCGACAGAATTTCGTAAGGCGGATGCGGACTGTAGACCATTCGAAACTCTTCGTCGTGCCGGGTGATTGGCGTCCCCCGCAATCGCTTAAGGATGCCAACTTGAATTTCTTGAGGTTGGAGCGCGACGAGTCGATCAAAGCCACGCCCAAAACTCTCCATCGTTTCACCGGGCAAGCCGACAATCAGATCCGCGTGAATGTGAACTCCCGTCTTGCTGCGCAGAAATCGAAAATTCTCTTCGAGTTTCGCGTTGTCTTGCTGACGGCTAATTCGATCTCCTACATCGTCGTTGAAAGTTTGAACTCCGATTTCGAACTGCAGTGATCCAGCGGGAAATTTTTCGATGAGCTGCTTTAAGTCTTCCGGCAATCGATCCGGTATCAACTCGAAGTGCAAAAACAGTCCTGGCTCATAACGATCCAGAAAGAACTGCAAGATCGCCTTGCTAACGCGGATGTTTAAATTAAATGTTCGATCGACAAACTTAAACTGCCGTGCGCCACGATCAAAAAGCGTTTGCATCGCCGCAAGAAACTCCCCCACACCGGCTAGGCGCACGGGAATCTCGAGTGCGGACAAGCAAAACTCGCACGTGAATGGGCACCCTCGGGAGACCTCGACATAGATCACGCGATTGGCAATGTCTTCGTCGGTATAAAGATCATAGGGAAGCTGGATGTGGTCGAATTGCGGCACCGGTGCAGCGACGAACTTTTCCGTTGGCCGTGTGCCACCCAGGATCGTCTTGCACAACTTAGGGAATTCCAAATCCGCCTCGCCACTGATGACAAAATCCGCGGACTGCGTGAGCGGCAAATCCTTGTTTTCGTAGCTAACTTCTGGTCCACCAACTACTACGCAAACATTGGGCGCCACACGCTTCAGTTCGGCGACCAATTTCGTTACCGGTTCGATATTCCAAATGTAGACGCCAATGCCCACGATCTTCGGAGCTTGCTCAAGGAGCGTGCCGAGCAGATCAATCGTGTTGTCCTTGATGCCGAACTCGAGCATCTTGGTTGATGAACGAAGCTCGCCCATATTGGCAAGCAAATAGCGAAGCCCGAACGAGCTATGCCAATACCGGGCGTTCAGCGTGCAAAGAAGAATGTCGCTCATGCCAGCGGCGTTACCAACTATCCAGGTTCACGCCGAGTGACAGACTAGTCGACCATTTCCAATTCGTGACGATAGTGCTCAATCGCCTCTGTTGGATTCAGGTTGAACAAGGCCCGACCGTTGCTGGTCCACTTGCGGCTGTCGTAGTGGAAGATGGCGGTTGCTGCTCGAAGATTACCAACAGCCTCAACGTCTTCCATGTCTCCACCTTCGATCGCTTCGAAGTGAATCGTCACAGCGACGAGTGCTCGCAGCTGTCGAGTATTCCGGTCCCGCGCAAATCGCACGGCATCGTCAAAATTGACCTCAGTCCAACGAAGCCCCCGAGGAATACCACGAAGGCCAGCCAACTTGAGAAACTCAGCTTCAAGCCATTCGCGACGCAAGAAGAAAATCTTCCGTGCATCTGCTAAAGATTTTTCACGGAAAGTGCCGGCAACACGCAAACACAGAAACATTGCGTAGCCGGCACAACACACCGCAAACGCTATCCAGTAACCAGCCGAAATGTTTGGCATCGCTTCGCCCCCGAAGACACTACAACAGAACTAAAACCCAATCCTGCTTCTTCTCGTTCGCCTCTTGCCATTGTATGGAATACCACGTGTTCGGCAACAGTTCCGTCCATTAGGACTCCCCTACTTTCGGCGAAAAAGAGTACAAAGTGCTACAGTCGTTCCATGGGAAGCGAACCAAGATCGGCATGTTCGGGTGCGGTCTCCCGCACTCGAAGAGCACCCTCGACGGCTACCGGTTCATAGCCAGCCGCAGCGGCTACGAGGCTGTAAGCGCGGCCTTTTGGCAATTGTTTCGGAAATGAGAATTCACCGTTTCGATCTGTTTGCGAAGACGTAAAAATCGAACTGTTGCTGCGATAACGCATAAATTCTCGCAACGAAGCGTCGGGATTCAGCACAATCACCAGGGCGTCGCTGATGCCCCGGCCGGTTTCGGAGTCGACAACTCGCCCCGACACTTCCGAGTCGGTTTCGTCTACAGGAGTGCCAACGACAAGCTTTCCTTCCAACGCGACGGTGCCGCCAATGCCGAGAACCAAATGATATTCGCCATTGGGCAAGCCACGACGATTACTGACCTTTACTACTTTCCTACCGTACGGTTCCTCGTCCCATTCATCTTTCTGTTCGATGATAACTTTCCCGTCTGACATCCAAACCGTACTCCACGGTGTTCCGCGCTCTATCGCCTGATGTTCGAACGTCGCGTAGACAGTATCCAGTCCCGACGGAATTCGATTCGTCGGATTTACAGAGCGGCCATCGTCGGTAACACGCGCGCTGAAAAGCAGGTCGTCGAATTTCGGTTCCGCCTTGGGCATCGCGGGCCGGTTGCTACGACTTGGAAGAATCGCGGAACCTCGGCGTTGTGAGCTTCGCGCTTGTTGCACGTCCAGACCGGCTTCCTCGAGCAACGGAATTGCCAAGTTAATCGGTCGTAAACCATTGATGAATCCACCGATAGCCATTGGCGTATCTCGACGGTCCACGCGACCATCGCGATTGGTGTCGAGCACGGGTCTCGCATCGACTGGAGTAATTCCCGATCCGGCCGCGGCCTGCGTAGGAATCCCCACTAAGCGGCCATCCTTATCCACTGCGGTACCGCCACTGTTGCCTCCGGCGATCGTCGCGTCCGTCTTGATCCATCCGCGAGCGATGCTACCTTCCTTCGAAAAACCGGAAACGTTCCCCGAGGTAAACGTGATCGTTTCTCCCCCGATGCCAGGGTATCCGATGATTGCAAGTTGCTCGCCGAGACTAAGTCGATCAGAATCGCCCAAGTCGATGGCAGGCAAGTCAAGGCTCGACGTTCTTCGACCATTCGAATCCGAGACAATGCGAAGGACTGCCAAGTCGAGCCGTGGATTCTGCGCTACGACTTCGGCGAAGTAGGTGATAGCGGGCGGTTGATCCGAGCGTTCCGTTACAGCGATCCCTAATCGATCGGCGGCTGGAGACGACATTCCCATAGCTCGCGGATTGGCGACATGGCAATTGGTCAGGATGATGCCCGATGGATCCACGATACTGCCCGAGCCAGTCCACGCAGAAGACATGCCTCCCAGAAACCCAGACTTCAACGCAACGACTTGCACGACGCCACGCATGACTCGGCCGATACCAGTTTCGTCATTTTCGGGCGGTAAAGGTTGAGGACCTCTCACTGGGCGATTTGGCTTGCTACTCGCCTGTTTTTCGATTTGTCCAAAGATGCCTTCAAGCAGATCTTCGAGTCCCATGAGATTTCTTTCACTTGTGAAGCTGTTATTCGCGTGACCCTTCATTTTCAAGTCTGCAGGACCCAGCGTCAACGGGCCGCGACGAAGACGCGTTTTTCTGACGTGGTTCTGATTCGCCCAGACATGGTATCCTTGGGCCATGACAAACATTGATCAATTCGAATCGCTTTTCAAAAAAGCCGACAAACCAAAATTCCAGCTTCAGGACGTCGACCTCGACAACTTAATGGTGGTCACTGACGACGATCATGCGCAGACTGATCGCTTCACAGACCAAGTCATTGACTTGCTGGACCACACATTGCTGGAAGCCAAGATCAGCTGGCATAAGGTCTCCGGTGATCAACACACCAGCGTGAATGATTTGCTGGACATTGTCGAACGCGTGAAGCCCGATTTGATTTGCACCTATCGCAATCTGCACGCCCCCGCCTCGGATTTTCCGTACAGCCTTGGCGTTTATATCGATGTACTTTCGCAAGTCACCGACATGCCTGTGCTCGTGCTTCCCAGCCCGCACCGATCGGCGACGATTCCAACATCGACCGACAACGTGATGGCAATTGCCGATCACCTCACAGGTGATCACCATCTGGTCAGTTATGCTGCAAGGCTAACAACCGAAAAAGGAACGTTGTTCCTAACTCACGTCGAAGACCAAGCCACCTATGAACGTTACATCGAAGTCATAGGAAAAATCCCGTCGATCGAAACGGAGGCCGCCCGCGAATCGATCATGAAACAACTGCTGGAAGAACCCCACGACTACATTCGGTCGTGCACGAGTGTGTTAAAGGAAGCTGGTCTACCGATCGACGTAAAAGAAATCGTGACGCTTGGCCATAGCCTTCGCGACTACCAACGGCTGACGGAAGAGCACAAGGTTGATTTACTGGTAGTCAATACGAAACAAGACGATCAGCTCGCGATGCACGGCTTGGCTTATCCGTTATGCGTCGAACTGCGCGATACACCGATCCTGATGCTCTAATCGCCTGTTAAGTCGCCGTCAGCTACTTGGTGCCGGTCGATACGGACTCGCCCCATGATCATGGGTGCTTCCTCAACGCTCAAACCTTCCTCGGGAATGACGCAGATATCACCCATCTCGACTTCGCCCATTGGTGCGGGAACCACAGATTTGCCAGTTAGTGGAGCGGGCGATGTACTGTTCGCTGGCGTAGTGTCACGCGCGCAACCGGCAAGAGTCAGTGACGCGACCACCGAAACCAAAACGGCACTCACGCGAGAGAACAAACCTGGACTGGATTGTTTAGTAACGATCGATCCATCTGCTCGCTTTTGCATTCGCACACAAACAGACTCATTGGAAGACAGAACTCCATTCACTTCCGCGCGAGTCATTTCAGACAGATTGAAAACACTTTTCTCGCACATCGCGCAATGACGCTTCTTGTCTGCTTGCGAAGCCCCGTCGCCCGTCATCGCATCCCAGTTTTCGTGACAAGGTTTACGGATCTCGAATTGCGGCAACTCGATAAAGTTGGACATGACGGTTCCTCCGGCAAAAGTTGACTACACAACCTTTGACGCAAGACACCGCGAGATAGTTCCAACACCAGAGCACTTTTTCTTGCCGCTGATCAATCCACGGGGAAACCACGTTTCCGCAACAAGGCACTCGTATCCACATCACGGCCGCGAAACGTTCGAAAACCGTCGGCTGGATCGATAGTATCGCCCACGGAAAACACACTGTCGTGCAAACGCCTCGCAACGGTTTTTTCAAAGAAACTACCGGCTTCTTGAAACACTTCCGCAGCGTCGGCAGTCAGCGCGTCGGACCAAAGGTAGCTGTAGTAGCCAGCCGAGTAGCTGTCGCTAGAGAAAATGTGGGCGAAATGTGGCGTACGATGTCGCATTACGATTTCGCTGGGCATCCCGAGCTCCGCCAGCGTTTCTCTCTCAAACGTATCCGGATTGATATCGGTGTCGCCAGCCAGGTGCAACTTCATATCGATCAAAGCGCTGGCAAGATACTCCACTGTCCCAAATCCTTCGTTGAAGGTGGCGGCGTTTCTGATCTTCTGCAGGAGCTCTTCCAGCATCGGTTCGCCAGTTTCGAAGTGCACACAAAATCTGTTCAATACTTCCGGCGTTGAAAGCCAGTGTTCGTTGACCTGAGACGGAAACTCAACGTAGTCTCGGGCAACGGCAGTCCCGGACTGCGACGGATATTTGACCTTGGAAAGCAAACCGTGCAACGCATGTCCGAATTCGTGGAACAGAGTCTCGGCATCATCCCACGAAATTAGCGTGGCTTCTCCCTCCGGTGCTTTGATGAAGTTGGAATTATTCGAAACGATAGGCGTAACCGACTTACCGAGATTCTCTTGGACACGGTAGCCCGTCATCCACGCGCCACTACGTTTACCTTCACGCGCGTACGGATCTAGATACCACAATCCAATGTGTTCACCGGTGGCGTTAGTAACTTCCCATACGCGAACGTCCGTATGAAACACGGGAACGTCGCCGATCTGCTTGTATTGCAAACCGTATAACTCAGTCGAACACCACATCATCGCTTCGATCAGTTTCTCCAGTTGCATGTACGGTTTCACTTCGTTGAAATCGAGATCGTATTTTGCTTTGCGAACTTTTTCGGCGTAGTAACGATAGTCCCACGGTTCGATCGTGATGTTGGCTCCTTCGGCATCCGCGATATTCTGCATGTCGGCGACTTCTTCTTTCACTCGCGCGACAGCCTTTGGCCAGACTTTCATCATCAAGTCCATCGTCGTTTGCGGCGTCTTCGCCATCGTAGGCTCCAATCGCCAATGAGCGTGAGTCTCGTAACCCAGCAGCTTTGCCCGAGCGGAACGGCGTTTGAGAATCTCCGTAATGATCGCGTTATTGTCGTACTTATCTCCGTTGTCACCGCGGTTGTAGTACGTTCGCCAAACTTTCTCTCGCAGCTCTCGAATATCAGAATAAGTCAGAAACGGATCCATCGACGATCGCGTGTTCGTGATCGCCCACTGCCCCGCTTTTCCTTTTTCCTTCGCAGTATTCGCCATTGCCGCCACGACACTTTCGGGCAAGCCAGCAAGTTTGGCTTTGTCCGCGATCCACGTCACGTAGTTCTGTTCGTCATCCAATACGTTTTGCGTAAAGTCAGCAAAGAGCGTCGCCAAGCGTTGATTGATCTGCGACAGCTTTGCTTTGTCGGTTTCACTCAGCTTGGCTCCACGCCGCACAAAGTTCTTGTAGCGATCGTCCACTAGTCGTTTCTGCGCGACCGAGAGTTTTTTCATTTCTTCGCTTTTGTAAACCGTTTCGATCCGAGCGAACAATTTTGCATTTTGAGTAATGCTGTCGCTGTAAGCAGCCAGTTTTGGTCCAACGACTTTTTGGATGTCGGGAAGCGGACCTACGTTTAGGTTTCTCGCATGGACGCCGTAGAGCGAATCCAATCGATCTAATACGCGACCAGCGTTCTCCATTGCTACGATCGTGTTTTCGAAAGTGGCTGGTTCGGCGTTGGTGGCAATGGCATCGATGTCTGCATTGCCCAACTCAATAGCTGCGTCGAACGCCGCCAAAAACTCATCCGGACGCACAAGGTTCCATGGTGGCACACCACCGTAAGGTCCTGCCCATGGTCGCAACATGGCTGATCCCGAAGCGACATCTGGTTGAGCCACACTCACATCACCAATCATTGAATGGATTCCGAATACGATGAAAAGTGTGCGTGCGATACGTTTTCCGTTGGTCATAGTTGACTCACAAATGGTTGTGTTGGATCAGCAGATTGTAGACCGTGTTCGCAGTCGAGGAAATGTTCAAGCTCGCCCTCGGACACAATTGGTCTAGTCGTTTGCGTAGACTTCGTCCATTTGACGCTGCAGTTCCTCTTGTCGCTCTTGCACTCTAACGTCGTGTTCCCGAACAACATTTACGAGGAAGATCCAAACAGCCAGAATGGCGCACAGAACAGTCATGCGACGAAACAGATCCGCGAGGCTAAAGACAATGCGACTGCTGTTTTGGTTCGCCGGTATCGCGAGCCCAACAGAACATACTGCCCCAGCACCCCCAATACCCGCCGCAAGCACGACAGACAAGTCGTATGGAAACCGAAATAGATATTCTTCGTACACTCGCATTGTGCAAACGACTCCCGTGATCGCTCCCGCCACGAACGATGTCGCAAGGTGAAACCTTAGCAACCATAGAGCCCAAGCGACGGCAAAGACGCTCGGCAACACGAACAACGCAGCGAGAGTAGCGTAAATCGGCCCAACAACAAAACCTATAACGCCGCCCTCGATCAACCCAAACAGCGCAGCACCAACAAGTGTGCCCAGAAACGCAACGGCAAGCAGCTTGCTTCCACGCTGATACGGATCGTTTTGTGGACTGTCGGGTTGCACGATCCCTACCTTAGTCAAATTGCCATCCGATAACGGCGCCTAAGAAAAATCCAGATAAAGCACCTGCTGGCATACCAAACATTGTGGCCGGCAGCAGAGCAAGTCCACACATGTATTCGCCAGGCGGAGGAGGACCAACCGCCAGTAGCTGGAATCCCAAGTAGCCACCGAAATAGAAACCAACGGTCGCGAATGCATTACGCCAAAGATGTCCTTTGGCTTTCTTAGGGTGTGCGTCGACACGATGAGATTGAGATCGATCCGAATTCTGTGCCGTTGCCTCGCTCACTACTTCACCCCCGTGCGATTAGTCACCTCAATCATAGCAAAACCATCCAACATCCCCGAAACGAATAACTACGCCTCGGTTCCGTTCGATGATAAATGTTTCTATAGGCGAGCAAAAAAGACCACTAACCGAATTCAAACAACAAGCCTACGATGAAGACATGCCCGTATTCGACTACCGGTTCACCGTCCAAGCTTCCATTGAAGCCATCCGCGACTTTCACCACGACACTAGCGCGTTGAAACGCCTAACTCCTCCGCCGACGATCGTGCAATTGCATGACATTGAACCGCTTGGTGAAGGGTCAACGTCCAAGTTCACACTTTGGGTAGGCCCGCTTCCGCTTCGTTGGACTGCCGTGCATCGCGACGTTTCAGAAAACGGATTCACCGACGTACAAGCCGAAGGTCCCGCAAAGAGGTGGGAGCACACTCACACTTTCGTGCCCGTTTCCGAAACGGCAACAGAGCTTCGAGAGCACATCGAGTATGAGCACAAAACAGGTTTTTGGGGAATTGTTACCCGAGTGCTGTTCGCCAAGCCGAATCTTTACTTCATGTTCACATATCGCAAGTTCGCGACGCGATGGTACGTAGGGAAGCGTACGGGTACGAGCGCTCCGGCAAAGCGATAACCGACCACTCCAACCAAGAAACTGTCGTACACATGAGTCTCTAGGCGGTGGAATGTCCGAAGGCGATTCGCCGGAGCGCTCGCCCCCGTACGCTTCCATGCTCACGAGCTTAAAGCTGCGAACCTTCCATCGGCACAAGATCGATCTTGTGAATCTTACTCACGGTACCTTTGTACTTTTCGACCTTCTTCAAAACCTGCCAGTCAGGATGCTTACTGAAGTTCTTCCACGCTTGATCCTTCGCCGCTTGATCCTTATACACCGTCATGTAGGTCAAGTTCGGCATTTTGTCACCTGCGATAGCTTGCCCCATGAACACCGGCATTACACCGCTGTCGAGGAAAATCGGTACTTCACCTGCGTTGAACATTTCAACCTTAAGATCGCCAAAACGTTGATTCGAACTTTCGTAGATGCGAACTTCGAAAATCCTACCGTCGATTTTCGTTTCCGCAGGTACTTTCAACTTCGGCCAACAATCAAATGAATTCAACAATTCGCTGCGAACTCGCGCCAAAGGTGCTTCTTTCGGTACGGTGTGCATGTAGTCAGCCGCCGCCTTTTGATAAGCGTCATCACCTGCCAGTTTGCTAGGCAACCCCGCAAAGTCGCCGATGCTATCGTGTGCGAATATTGCGACGCGGAACAGATCGCCTTCTTCTTTTTCTTGCTTGAACAGTCCAACTGTTTCGGATCCCGCTCGATTCAGGGCCGGCAAAAACGCGTTGACCAAATAGTCATCAACGGCCTTCGCTGAATCGGCAGACTTCAGATGAAAGTAGCGAATCTCAATGAACTGCTTTTCGTGATGATCTGCAAAAGCAACTGAGGTCATCGATAGGCCAAGAATGAGAACGAACAGATGTTGAAGGCGAGGCATTTAATTTCTCTACATGAGGGTATCTTGAAGTTCCAACATCCTATGCGGAACAGATCCTCGATAAAAGAGTATGCCCCAGCTATTCGACTTGAACGCGGGCGTCGTTGAAGCACGCTCCGGCGCCTATGTCCGATAACGTGTCGGGCGAAAGAGCATTCGATGTCTTGCCGTTCTTTGTGCTCTTTCGCCAAATACCCTTGGGGATTTCGACAACTCCAATCCGCACCTTCTCTGAGACTTCGAGATTGACGAAAACCTCACCGCTGGAGTTGAACACGCGGACTTCACAACCATCGGTGAGACTTCGTTGATCCGCGTCGGCAGGGTGCATCCGGACGGAGGCTGAGTGTTTGCGTAGCTGGCCGAACGTCGAGTTCACTGTTTGACTTGTCGCTGGAGACAGTAGCGCCAACGGATAGCTGTTCGTTTGCGGATCGGCCTGATATACGTAAAGACCATGTTCCGACGTGTCATTGAGTATGGCAGGGAACAGTTCAATCTTTCCAGAACTAGTAAAAGGCTGCGTGTCCTGCATCTGGATCGGAGCCAGTCCCATCTCTGGTGCGAGTTCACCCGTCTGCTCTAACACTTCCGATCGTTCGCCGAGTAGCGCAGCTTGAAGTTCGGTCGCGGAAGTAATGTCGCCTGGCTGCTCGAGATGTAGTTTTTGAATTAGCTCGGCGAAGACTTCAAGATTAGGTCGTGCTTCGCCTTCGCGAGGCACAGCTGGCGTCACCTTGCCCAGACGCGTATTCCCATAGCCGGAACGAAGGTCGTCGTGCTCTAAGAATGTCGTGGCCGGCAAAATCACATCCGCGTACTTTGCGGTGTCCGTCATCACTTGGTCGAAGACAACCGTAAACAGATCCTCTCGTTGCAATCCGCGAATCAACTTATTCTGTTCGGGCAACGTGGCAACCGGATTGCAGTTGTAAACGAACAGAGTGCGAATTGGCGGGTCGTTGAGCGTCAACAGATGCTCACCCACAAGATTCATATTGATATGTCGCGTGTCGGGCGGCGTTTGTTGAATGACGTTCGCGGTCGGCAGTCGCCACGCGCCAGAGTTGCTCATCGTGAACCCACCTCCACGACAGAATTTATTCGCCAAGGCAGGAATTGCTAAAATCGCGGCGATCGCGCTGCCGCCGTTTCGATTTCTTTCTGGCCCCCAGCCGCAGCGAATCACAGCAGGGTACGTCTCGACATACCAGCGGCAAAGTGTTTCGAGCGATTCGACGGGAACACGAGCAACATCGGCCGCCTTCGCGAGCGACCATGCACTCGCACGTTGAGCAAGTTCTTCAAAGCCGTTCGTTGTTTCGCTGATGAAAGATTCATCAGTGTGCTCGTTTTGTACGATCCAGTTGATGATCGCTAAGGCAACCGGAAGGTCAGTACCGGGATAGAGTGGAATGTGCAAATCAGCTTTACCGGCGAGCGGCGTCGTACGAGGATCGATAACAACCAGCTTCGCACCGTTCTCCTGCGCTTTCTGCACGTGTTTGACCAAGTGAATCCCGGACGCGTGCGGGTTATTTCCCCAGACGACAATCAACTTGCTGTGAACGTAATCAGTAAGCGCAACCCCCGGCATCTTGCCATAGAGTCCGTTGTAAGCCGCGGTAGATGGCGCGGCGCATACGGTTCGATCAAGGTGGGAAGCACCGAGTCGATAGAAGAATCGCATATCAACCGTATCCTGCGTCAGCTTTCCATTAGAGCCGCCGTAGCAAAGAGGCAGAATAGATTCAGACCCAAACTGTTCGCAATCCGCTTTAATACGACTAGTCATAAGGTCGAACGCTTCATCCCAGGAGATGTCTTGAAAGTGTCCGTCGCCCTTCTCACCGACTCGTTTCGCAGGACGTTTCAGCCGATCATCGCAGTAGAAGTGGTCGGCAAAGTTGCGAACTTTGCCGCAGATGTAGCCGTCGGTGAATTCATTCGAATTAGAACCGTCGATGGAGTGCAGGCGATCATCAACCACCTGGACTTCCAACGAACAAGCATCGGGACAGTCGAGCGGACAAGTGGTCGCGTGAATTCGTGAGGCCATCGTAAACGTTCCTTTCGACTACCTGACACCAACGGTCACCTGAAGGTTCGTTCGCAACGCTAGTCGTCGAACCAACCATCCGAATCGATTCCGAACCCGGATTCATCATCCAGCGGAACTACCCTCGCTTGTTGAACCGTACCGCTCTCACTTCCTGCAACAAAAGCTACACCTGAAGAGCCGTACGCTCCCCAGACATAGCCTTCGACAGCATCGACCAACTTATCAAGCATGACAAGGTCACAATCTCGCTCGTTTATCCAACCGAACGATGGCCACTCTTCACCAGATTCAATATCGGTCAAGAAGAAATCTGGCCACAATTGTGACATGGAGCCATCATCGCACGCTGGCAAATCCGGCGCCAAGAAATACGGCTCGTACCCAGCAACGGCTCCGATCAAGAGTTTTTGTTGTCGCAACCGTTGCCCACCCGGCATATCGAAACTCTGACTATAAAAATCAATCTCTTCGTTTCTTTCTCGAATCCACGGATCTTCCGACCCTCGTTTTACGCTGTTGACAGCTTTATCCATCCACTTGCCAACGGTCCAAGTCGGATCCGGCGCATAAAGAGCCACCAGTGGCACTTCCGCGTTGGCTGGGCCGAGACGAAATGGCCCGATCGACTTTAGTGCCTTGCGATAGGACTTTGGCAACGGTTTTCCCAGTCGAGCCTCGATGCGCTGCAGCGTTTCCTCGCTCACGGGTCCGTCGGACTTCAAATCTAGCGTCGACGGAATAACGCCCGGCACCGCGTCATTTATTCGTTTTTTGAGAGTCTCCACAGCGGCAATAAGCCCATTTTCGTTAACCGACTTTCGAAATCGGTTCTGCATTGCCCCAGAGGAAACGACGATGACGCCCTGACGATCGGCTCGGCTTCCCTCGGAGTCGACACTTTTGATTCGATAGCCGTGCACGCCTTCGGGTATCTCCAATTTAAATTCATCAATCGCCTGCCGCTTGTTGATTGTTAGCATCCCAACGGATTCGTCTTTGATGAACACTTCCAACTGCTCGGGCTCTTCAATGTCGCCTTCGCGGTAGACGACCAAGGGAACAGTCCCGGCTTTCGCAGGCTTCGGTCGCATGTCGACGTCGAGCTGCGTGGGTGGAATCGAGGAGAATAACGCACGTGGGTGAAAGCCACCTACGCTTGGATCGTTGGCGCCCCAACCGAAGATTTCGCCATCGATCAACTCCGCGAATGCGTTGTATTGTCCAGCGTAGATACTCTTCGCAGCCGCCGGCAACTTAACCTGACGCAATCGACCTTCGAGCTCGCCACGCTTGTCACCTAAGGCGCCATAGATGTTACACCCTTGAGCCATAACGGTTCCATCCGTCTGCAACGCCAACATAAAATCGTAACCTGCGGCGATGGCAGTGCAGGGTTTGAGGCCGCGCATGCGAGTCGGCGGCAAACGAGCCAAATCATCGGCCACCGATCCCAGCTGTCCCGAGTCATTAACTCCCCAGCCCCAAACGTTACCTGCCTTGTCCAGTGCGAGGCCAAACCGCCCAGAAATTGAAATCGCCTTGATGTCGCGTAGCCCTTGAATTTGAATCGGCTGCGGGTTTGCGTTTTTTGAATTGTCTTCGAATTCAAGGAAATTGGCTTGCCTCGCATTTCGACCAAGCAACCCCATGCCACCACTGCCCATCCCCCAAACCGAACCGTCGGCGCGTAGCACGAAACTCGTTTCGCCATTGGCTGCGACTTGAACCGCGTCCTCAATGCCTTTTACGCTAATGACTCCACGGTGAGACTTAGTGTCTCCTGCCCCAAGAAATCCTGTCTCATTGTCGCAGGAGATCGTCGGGAAAGTTTGAACTCTTCTGTTCTTATCGATGACGATCAGGTGTTGCGAACCAAGCGCCAATGACTCGGCCCCATCAAGTTCCGGTACATGCGTCGGTTGAACAGACTTTTCGGCATTGTCACCGCCATGCAAAGTCTCGGTCCACGCGTGCCCCCAAACCCAAACACGACCTTGACGATCTAACGCCGCAGCCCGATCCGTCCAATCATGATGTAGATAGACAGAATCAATTTCCTTCAAACCATCAACAGGCAGAAAGTGATTGCGAGTCTCTTCACTTCGATCGCCTCTTTCTGAAGTAGCGTCACCCGAGGCGTATACACGGCCGTCCGTCGCAGCAAGCAGAACGACACTACTCGCAGAGAGCTTTTGCGGACTTGCATCCTGTGCGACGAGTGCCGTTGAGATCACCAGCAGACAAACCATTGAAAGCATCGTTTTTCGAAACATGGAATTGGCTCGATCGAGAATAGATTCATATCCGTAACGTACCTCCCATTCCTCGGATTCCAAGTTGATTTGGGCTTTGTTGACGATTGATTGCTGAGAAAAGAGCAAGCCAACAGGCCCAACGACTCGAGATTCTCGATCTAGATCAGCCCATGGGGATCCAAAGTATTGCTAACGGGCTTGTGCTAAAATGTTCGAATCGACGATGTGGCAGCAAAAGAGAGATTCACCGTGGGCTATACAAAAACGATTTCGCTAATGCTTCTCATGATGGCGGTCAACATTGCGACCGTTACCGCGTCTCCAGAGATCCCAGGTGCCCCGCAGAACCAGCCAATTGCAATCGTCGGCGCTACCGTGCATCCGGTTGCTCAACCAGCGATCGAAAATGCGACAGTGCTGTTCGACAAAGGGCGAATCGTAGCTGTCGGAAAAGAGGTAGAACTTCCCGATGGCACGAAGACGGTTGAGGCCACAGGAAAACATGTCTACCCCGGCTTGTTCAACACGGACGGTAACCTGGGGCTCATCGAGATCAATGCCGTACGGGCTTCCGATGATTTGGGCGAGGTCGGTCAGTGGAACATGAACGTCCGCGCTGAGAAGGCCATCAATCCCGACAGCGAACTGATTCCCGTAACCAGATCCGGTGGTGTTCTTTTCAACTTGACTGCTCCAAGTCGTGGGCTGATCACCGGCACGTCTGCGATTTTGCAACTGGACGGATGGACGACGGAAGACTTAACACTCAAGGCTCCCGCTGGCTTGCATATCCGTTGGCCCACACCCAACTCGCCCGATCATCAACACGACGACAATGAGAAGGAAGACGAACACGAGGGGCACGAAACGCAGCTCGAAAACCTCGAACAAGCGTTTGCAAAAGCCAAAGCCTACCAACAAGCTCGCAAGGCAAATCCGAGCCAGCCAATCGACTTACGCTGGGAAGCTATGTTACCGGTGCTTACCGGCGAAGTACCCGTTGTCGCCAGCGCCGACCGCACAACGCAGATCCAATCGGCCGTAGCCTTCGCGAGTCGACACAAACTCAAACTCATCATTTCCGGTGGTCACGATGCCGAGCAGTGCGCCGAACTTCTGAAATCTCAGAACGTACCGGTTATCATCCAAGGCGTTTACCAGTTACCACAAAGACGACATGAAGCTTACGACGCAGCCTACACGTTACCAGCAAGATTGAAAAAGGCTGGCGTGACTTACTGCATTGCGGGCTCGGCGCGTTTCGATGCGTCGAATATCCGCAACTTGCCGTATCACGCCGCGATGGCCACCGCGTTTGGATTGCCGAAAAACGATGCCCTGCGAGCAATTACACTTTCACCTGCCGAGATCTTCAACGTTGAAGAGGAAATCGGGTCGATCGAAGAAGGAAAACACGCGACGCTAATTGTCACCAATGGTGAACTCTTCGACACATCGTCGATAGTCACGCACGCATGGGTGCAAGGTCGTGTGGTTGATCTTTCCGACCGACACAAACGTCTTTACAAGAAATACGCGGAACGACAAAAGCAAACCGCGACTAACGGCGAAGAAAAATAGGATACGAATGAGTGCACGGACGATCTTAATTGTTAGCGGAATTGTTGGAGCATTGGGTATCGTGATCGGTGCTTTTGGCGCTCACTCGCTGCCAAAATTGCTCAAAGACCTTCAGCCTGAAGAGTTCGCCCAACGGCAGGCGTGGCTCGAAACGGGCGTGAAGTACCACATGTATCACGCCGCTGCACTGCTTGCGATTGGCCTGGCCGGCCAACGATCGGAAATGAATTTTTCAGCAAGCGGTATCGCGTGGCTGATCGGCATCCTCGTTTTCAGCGGCTGCCTCTACGCAATGACGATGACCGGTATCAAAGTCCTCGGAGCGATCGTACCGATCGGCGGCGTTGCCTTTATTGTCGGCTGGGTCATGGTGATTATTAATGGGATTCGTCACGGTTCGTAACCACGCCCATGAGTAAAGTCCTGATCAGTTAGAATTGCGTTTCTTGCATTCAACTGAAAAGGCTTACTCTATGTTCTCTCGGCTACTCTTTGTTCTCGGCGTCTGTTGTACTTCGTTCGTCACCACTCTCGCTGACGAAACTCCAGCAACGGCTGCGAAAGAACACGAAGTAGAGCGCAAAGAAAAGATCGTCTATTCGAAAGTGGGCGATCGCGAGTTGCTGCTCGACGCGTTTCTTCCGAATGTTGATCGCCCAAGCCCAGCAATCCTGGTCGTGCATGGAGGTGCATGGAAGGGCGGAAATCGAAAGCAGCTTCGCGGCTACGCCAGCGCCTTGGCAAAACGTGGCTTTGTTTGTTTTGCGATCGACTATCGCTTAGCACCGAAGCACAAATTCCCAGCACAGATCGAAGATTGTCGCTCCGCAGTAAAATGGATTCGCGAACATGCTGAAGAATACAAAGTAGACCCGAATCGACTCGGTGCCATCGGATATTCGGCAGGTGGACATCTTGTATCGTTACTCGGCACCACCGGAGAAGAACCAAACGACGAAAACGGTCACGTCGACACTCGCTTGCAAGCGGTAGCAGCCGGTGGAGCACCAACAGACTTTCGCACTTTCCCTGACAATGGGAAATGGGCCAAGTACTTGATGGGCGGCGACCTCGACGAAGTACCAGAGTTGTTTAAACAAGCTTCATCAGCAGCCTTCGCTGACAAAGACGATGCGCCGATGTTCTTTTTCAACGGAACCAAAGACCGTACGGTTCCGTTGCCTTGGTCGATGAGCTGCTACAACGCGTTGAAGGAAGCAGGGGTTCGAACCGAAATGCACAAAATCGAAGATGCCGGCCACATGCGTGCCGCGGCAAATCCAGATGCATTGATGAAAGCGTATGAGTTTCTGGAGGCCGAGCTTCGCAAGTAGAAGCAAAGTGCATTGCTCTAGGAAACGCACTACAATGTCCACGAAACACCCGGCCTTGTTTCGAGAAAACTATGCGATTCATTCGAGCTCTCAGCCCAAGTCTTTCCGCGATTCTGTTCCTTATCGCCACCGCTGCAACAAATGCGGCCGAGAAGAACGTACTGTTCATCATCACCGATGACGAGAGTCCGACGCTGGGCTGCTACGGAGATCCGATCGCAAAGACACCAGCGATCGACGCTATCGCTCAAGATGGCCTGATCTTCCGAAACGCTTTCGCCACGACCGCGTCCTGCAGCGCTAGTCGCAGTGTGGTGATGAGCGGAACGCACAACCACCGCAACGGTCAGTTCGGACATCAGCATCATTTCCACAAGTTCGCTTCGTTTCATGACGTCGTGAGTCTTTCGATGCCGCGTGTGATGGCGAATGCTGGCTATCGAACCGGTCACATTGGCAAGTACCACGTCGCTCCGGAATCCGTTTACCACTTCGAGACCTACCTAAAAGGCCCCGGACGTAACGCCGTCCGAATGGCGGAAAACAGTCGCGACTTCATTACCGACTCGTCCGATGACCGTCCGTTCTTTCTGTACTTTGCCACGAGCGATCCCCATCGCGGAGGTGGCACGGACAAAACATCCAAGCGTGAGCTGAAACCTGACCTATTTGGCAACTTGCCGAATAAAGGAGAGCAGAAGGGCGTGCAAGAAGTCTTCTACGATCCGGCGAAAGTCGTCGTGCCTCCGTTTCTGCCTGACACACCCGATACGCGAGAAGAGCTTGCACAGTACTACCAGTCTTGTTCGCGGATTGACCAGGGCGTCGCGAAACTCGTCGAGATTCTGAAGGAAGCAGACCTTTATGACAAAACGCTGATCGTGTTTACCGCCGATCATGGCATGGCGTTCGCTGGCGGCAAGACGACGGTCTACGAGGGCGGACTTCGCGTACCAATGGTCGTTCGCAATCCGTACGAAGCGAAGCGTGGCGTCGAGTCTTATTCTATGGTCAGTCACATTGATATTACACCGACGTTGCTCGATTTTGCCGGGGGGCTCGATGCGGAAAAAAATGCGCCGACGAAGATGATCAATCCCGATAAGTTTTGGAAAGAGCGTGGCGAGAATCTATTGGAAAATCGCAACGGCAACAAAAAGTTCAATCGCTACCATGGAAAGTCCTGGTTGCATTGCTTGTCGAATCCAAAAGCGGAGCATCATAAGACGATCTTCGCATCCCATACCTTTCACGAAATTCAGATGTACTACCCCATGCGAGTTGTGCGCGATGAAAAGTACAAACTGATTTGGAATATTGCTCACCCGCTGCCCTACCCTTTCGCTTCAGATTTGTGGGCGGCCAGCAGTTGGCAAGCCCAGTGGGCAAAGGGGCCGGATGCTCCATACGGAAATATGACGGTGGGACGTTATGTGCAGCGACCCGAGTTTGAGCTATTCGACATGTACCAAGATCCCAATGAGACGAAGAACTTGGCGGACAGCCATAAAGAGGTGCTTGAAGAATACAAAGCAAAGCTAAAAGCGATGCAAAAGGAGATGGAAGATCCGTGGATCATGAAGTGGGAATACGAGTAATACCGACCGATTGATGCGGTCAAACTATCATAAAGCGTGTCACTACAGCAGCCAACATCAAGCCGCCAATAGCACCTGCCACCAATCCGCTCAGGCCATACTCAAGCCAACCTATCAACGCACCTCCCAGCGTAGCGCTTCCGCAAGCGACTAACACCATGAGGTCCATGCTCCAGTCGTGCGGAACTGGCGAATCCGACGGCACGTCCACTTTCGTCTGCCGATAGTCAGGAGCAGTCGTCTGCAGATACGCCGTGCACTTGTCGCAGTGAATCTCAATATTTTCGATAGGTTTGCCGCAGCGGTCACATGGTCGCATCAGGCTTCTCTTTCTATCGCGGTCAAAACGTGGCCACTGTCTTTGAGATGCATTTTAACCGCAACCGAATCGCTTGGGGAATACAAATAGCATGAGCTATGCTTTCAAAGAGCCACCTCCATCCGAAACAGATCGCAAACCAGACCGTGTCCCGAGACATATCCGACCCGAACCACGAAATCATCCGTGAGCCTTTGTTCGGCGGCGGCGAGCGCTTCGTGCTACCGCATCGCCAACTTGGCGAGCTGAAGAAATACGGCTGGGTCCCATTCGGTTTTGGCGTATTCACGACCTTGTTCATGATGAGTTGGATTGGCGGCCCGCTGGCCATTGGCGTTGGTTTTTTAATGAAGGGCCAACTACACGGCCTTCTACTGGTCGCGTTCAGCTTTCTGGGAGTGATGGGGCTCCGATTCGCGCTGTTACTGTTGGCTGGTGGTTGGGCAGCATTAAACGACAAGACTCGGACGGTCGTTGAAATTAGAGGAGATCGAATTCGAACGATCGAGGAATTCTATCGGCTGAAATGGAAACGCAAGTGCAAACTCGTACAAGTCGACAAGCTTCACTACAAGACAAAGTGGGACGGCAAGCAGCACGACAATATGTCGGCCGACGAGTGGGAAGAACTCAGTGGAGCACTTGTAGCTACGCAAGGCGACAAGGAACCTTTCTTAGTTGCTTTCGCTTATTCCCGCGAGCTGCTCTTAGCATTGGCCGAATCGTTGGCCGTTGAACTTGATACTGCTCAAGTAACCAACGCTTCGTTCCTACCATCGACGAACTCGTCTCGCTTGCATTCGCGGACAGTTGAAGTCGTAGAAGAAAATGGCCTAAGTGACGAGTTCGAGCCTGTCACAAGACCGAACGATACGGACCTTAGAATTGAACACCACGATGCGGGCATCAAACTCGAATTACCACCGACTGGATTTTGGAAATCCATTACAGGAAAATTCAGCATCATCTGGCTATCGTTCAGCACATTCCTTTTCTCTTTCATGCTTTTCGCGGACGGCGGCGCAAACGATCAGGCATGGGAGGCATGGATAGTTCCGTTAGTGTTCGTTCTGTTCGAAGGTGTGGGAATCGCAATGTTCCTCTACGGGCTGAACGCCGGGCGAAGACGGACGTCAGTAGTCACTGCTGGCGAAAGGTTGCTTCTCATTTCCGAATCAATATTTGGAAAGAAGCGTAAAGAATGGTCGAAGGACCAGCTCTATCAGATTCGCGTTGGAGATTCCAACGTCTCTGTGAACGACCAGCCCGTCCAAGAATTGCAATTCCACCTAAACAGCGGCGAGAAGTTTGGATGCCTATTAGAACGTACAGAAAAAGAACTGAACTGGATCGCATTCGAGTTAAATAACGCGTTTGGAATGGCTCCCGTTTCCGGCCGGCCCATCCAACTGGCGGAAGTTTTACGTGATGCCAACGGCCTGGCAATTCCTAATCCGAATTCATCGATCGAGGTTGAACATCAAGGTGATACGACAACAATTCGCGTTCCAAGGCGCGGATTTCGCAAGTTTATCGGGCCTGCAATCACCGGGATCTTCATGGTTTTGATCTGTGTCGGAGTCGGGACTGCGTTCGCTTGGCATGAACAGAACATACTCGAGGTATTCATTCCTCTGTTGTTCTGCGCCCTAGTTGCTTTGGGCGGTATCGCGAGTGTATTTGCAACTCTTGTACTGTCGAGACGAACATTCGAATTTGAGGCCAATCCAAACTCTCTTCAAGTTCATCGCACGGGATGGTTGAGCAACAAGAGCATGCATTGGAATCGTGCTAACCTGAAGTCAGTCAAAGTTACGACAAGCGGCGCTGAGATAAATGGTCGCCCGCTCAAACATCTAAAAATCATCGGTAAAGATCGACGTTCCTTTAGCGGCATGACCGACCATTCCATCGAGGATCTCTGGTTGGTCGAGGTCGCTATCAACGAGCGGTTAGCTCTTGAATCCGCAACGCCACCACAATAGCCCAGCTTTACTTTGCTTCTGCTGGCGTTCCGAATTTCTTCGAATGCTCGTGATGTGCGGCCGACACATCAGGATTAGGCGTTGCATCACCATCTATGTTGCCAGCTGCCCAGTGAATCGCGGCTAATGCCGATTCGAGAAAGCGATCGTCTTGCCAAGTTTCTTCTCGGTGGCCCATGTTGTTCATGAACACTCGACCGTCACCGACTTGCTTACACCAAGCAACAGGCACGTGGTAGGGACGCTTGACCTTCGACTTTTCCATATCGAGACTCATCAACACGTGGCACTTCTCCGGTTGCCAGTGATCGTACTGATAGATCTCGTCCTGGAAAACAAACGAGTCAGTACCAAAGGGCTTCATCGTCGGGTGCTCGAGATCGTGCACAGCCATCGTTACTTTGCCACCAGCACCCCAAGGATGGCCACTGAAGGTTCCGCCGGAAATATCCCAGTACAACTCGGTGTCTTTATAGGTGTCCGTTGCCGAATGGAATCCGATGAAGCCGTGGCCTTTCTCCTCAAGCCACTCGCTCAAGAAGTATTTCAGATTGTCGTCAGTGATTGGCAATTTACCCGTCGTATAGAACATCACGATGTCGAAGTTCTGAAGGTTCTCTTTCGTAACGTCTGCTTCCGAGTTTTGCGAACAAACGATAGTGAACTCGCCCGTGTCTTTCGCAAGCTGCATCATCGCGAGTTCTGATGGAGCCCGCTCACCTTCCTTGCGATTCACCGAACCGTGTTTGAAGCCTTTGCTTTCCGAGATGTACAGCACGCGAGGTTTCTTACCTTTCGTCGCTGGAATTGCTGCGGCACCCGCCTGAGCAAACATCTTGTCGTCGGACTTGCCACCCGAACGAACAAACGCCAGCAGGTCGAGAATCTCTTCTTTCTCGAATGTGTCCAACAAGCCAGTTGGCATCATCGAAACCGTTGACGGAATCTGCTCCTCGACTTGGTCACGCTTGACAGACGTATGCTTTCCGGGATCCAACATGTTCTCCATGATGCTGAGGTTGCCGCCGCTCATGTTAACGACACGACCGGTAACAATACGTCCGTCATCCATCACGTATTGCGTGGCTTGATATTGATCCGAAATCACTTTACTCGGTTCGATAATTGCCTCGAGCATCGCTTTGTGATCGAAACGCGTGCCGGCAGCCGTAAGATCGGGGCCAGTAATTCCGCCGCTACCATCGTAGCGATGACACTTATAGCAACCTGCCTCCTTGAAGTGCTGCTTGCCTTTTTCGAAGTTACGGTCCGCCATGCCGTTCTGTGCGTCCGCAATAAGATCGGCAACCTTCCATTCTTTCACCGTTTTCGTTCGTGTCACAGCAACCAATTCTTCGGCTTTCGGTTTCGCTTCGAGGATCTCTTTTAGTTTTCCTTTTTCTGAGTCCGACAAAAGCTTCGCCGCTTCGTCGCGGATGTTGTTGAGGAACCCACCAAACGACGCGCCACCTCGCTGCGTCGATTGAGCGGTGTTGAACCATGTGAAGTAACGCTCTCGCAACTCCGGTGACCAACTTTCCTTCAACGTTCGTAAAACGTATGCGTAGTGAATCTGCTCTTCTTGATTGGGAGATTTTTCTAGCAGGCCCACAACACGCTCAGCCGTGCCGGGTGCTTGCAGGTAGACCAGTAAACGACTGAGTTCTCGATCTACGGCATAGCTCCCCGATGGGAAATGTGATGAAAGATAATCCGTCGCCGCCTCACGCGTTTCGTCGTCAAGCTGCCCATCTTCCGCACCAAGGCGAATGAACGACACCGCCATCGCACGCATCGTGTTAACGCGGTCAGCATTCGACTGCGAATCCCATGACGTCTTCATCAAACCTGCAACGGTTTTTTTCATGAGATCGGAATCACGATCAGCAGACCGGGCCAACGACAGAATAGCGTGCGTTCGCGCTGTAGGATCAGACTCAGCGAGCGCTTTATCTTGCCAGTCTTCAACAGGCTGGTGCTCGATCGCAATGCGTGCGGCGTATCGGGTCGCTCGATCTTTGTTACTCAGATGTGGCCATGCTTTTTCGATTGCGTCTTCCGCACCAGCCACATGCAATGCTTCGAGACTACGACGAGCAGCTCGCTCTGCGGCGTTCGCTGGATTCGGCATTGCAAGCTTTGTGGATTCGCCACCAATGTAAGTCACCCGATACAAACCCGATTGAACGCGACGACCACCTGTTAGAAAGTACATCGATTGATCGACCGGGTTGACGACGAGATCAGTGAGAGGCAATGGCGAGCCGGAAATAAATGACTCGCGTTCTCCAACGTAGCTCGACCCATCCGGCGTTAGGTGTACGGCATAGAGAACTCCGTAGCTCCAATCAGAAATGAACAACGCTCGCTGGTACTTCTCTGGAAATGCGGCACCGGTGCCAAATACGATTCCCGTCGGGCAACCCGGACCGATGTCCACAACGCTGCCCAAGCTATCGGGGTAATCCTTTGGCCACTTGCCCGTTCCTGACCGCCACCCAAACTCCGCACCACTCGTGCAATGATTCACGCGGGTCGGACGATACCACGGAGTACCGATGTCCCATTCCATGTCAGCGTCGTAGGTGAATAGCTCCCCTTCGGGATTAAACGCGATGTCATATTCATTGCGGAAGCCAATCGTTTGAATCTCAAATTCCTTTCCGTCCGGATCGGTCTTCGCAATCCAACCACCTGGCGCCAGTTTTCCGGCCGCGTGACCGCGCGCGTCCCACTGCCGCGGCAGCAACTGATCTTCGGCCCAGTTGCGTGGCACTCGAGATTTTTCTGCACTTGGTTCATCCGTATGATTTCCCGCACAAACAAACAACGACCGCTTGTCTGGCGACAACACGATTGCGTGCGGACCGTGCTCTCCACCACCTTTGATTGCTCGCAATAGCTCAACTTTGTCGAGTTGGTCATCGCCGTCCGTATCAGAAACCCGGTAGAAGCCCGCTCCCTTGCCATTGACCATTACGTAGAGCGAATTGAATGCGTACAGCAAACCTTGAGCTTGACCGATTTCAAGGTCAATCGGCTCGATTTTGATTTCACCACCAGTGATCGCTTGCGGCGTAACTCGATAGAGCTTTCCGTATTGATCCGACGTATAGAGCCGACCGTGATCATCAACGGTGATCGAGACCCATGACCCCTGCTCTTTGCTTGGCACCGAGTAAAGCCGTTCGACCTTGAACCCTTCACGCACATCGAAACTCGAACCTGGAGCTGCTTCATTGGCCAAATCAACAGCCAGCAAAGGTTGAGGAACAAAGCAACAAAGCATGCATAGGGCAAGAAAAGCACGCATGGACAACTCCCTGAATCAACGGTAAGAAAACGACTTCGGTGGGTCCATTATTTAAGCACAATCAAAGTCCAAAGTCCACATTTCGCAGCACTCTTTATCGCTGCTCCTTGCACAACTCAACCGAGCCAATCCAGAATGATTGGCGTAACACACACCGTTGTGTCACATTGAGTTCTGGACGCGTTAAGTTCAGGAACAAATGTCACAATGCGTACGCCAGAGCCAACCGAGACCAGCGTCAATTCGCAGGCCCAAAACGGCGACAATCAGTCCGCCGCGAAGCCCAGACGCTTTAGCCTGCGGACGATGCTTGTCTTGGTAACCGCCATCGCGTGCTTGATGGGATGGGCAAGCCGGAAAATCCACCGTGCAAGAGCGCAGCGATCTTCCGTAGAGAAACTCCTGAAGCAAGGCAACCTAAAACTAGGCTACGATTGGCAAACCAAAGACGGATCCGAACCTCAACCCCAACCGCAGTGGATAATAGACAAAGTCGGTGAAGAGTATTTTCAAGAAGTCACGAGTGTCTATTTGGCATTGCACGACGAAAATCAGATCGATCTGCGGCCCTTGTCGGAGTTTACGGAATTACAAACAGTATCAATCGACAACCGTTCGCCAGACGTTCACGCACAACTGCGGAAAGACGTACTGAGCCCGTTATCTAACCTGCAACATCTAACGAACGTTTCTCTCGCCTTCGTGAATATTCGCGATGTCACTTCGCTTGGCAAAATGCACTGGCTTGAAAAACTCTCGATCTATAGTCACGAAGTTGACCTGACTCCATTAAGAAACCTAACCAAGCTAAAGAGACTAAGGCTGAGCCTGGATTCGATCGATGATCTCTCTGCGTTGAAAAACATGCATTCGCTCGAGCATCTCAGCCTGCAATGCCACAACGGTGCGAACGTAAACCTATCACCGATTCGAGAGTTAACGGCTCTACGTGAATTGCATCTGGAGGAAATGCAAACAAACGGCGTCCGTGCACTATCGGGACTCAAACAACTCGTTGAACTGGTTTTACGAGTTCACCCTGAAACCGATCTCGCACCGTTGGCAAGTCTAGAATCCCTCCGTACACTTCGCATCTACACGACAAACACAAAGACAGACAATCTTGATTTTGTCGCGGGCCTTTCGAATTTGGAGGAATTAGATTTAGTAGGATTTCAATGCAAGAACTTCTCGAGTTTGAGCCAACTAACTCGGTTACGCGCACTGAGCCTTACGAGAATCAATGCGATGGATTGGTCTGCGATGGTCGAATTTCCAGAACTACAGACCTTAGCCCTCGACACGTGCAACATTCCGGATATCGTTCCGCTGTCGTCACTACCGAATCTTGTTCGATTGAACTTGCACTCGATGAGTCGCGACGAGTGGAATGACGATCAAATCAAGTTACTACAAGAGGCTAGGCCCAACTGCAAAATCATTCGATGACTTTGCGCACTGGAATCTTAGCCAAATTTTTCTCGCCCCATGCGCAACCGGACGTATGCGATCACAGTTGATTTCGATATGTTTGATCACTCAATTGCCAATCTGCTGTGAGACGCGTTATGAAATCCCAGTTCGACGAACCGCTACTCGACAAGATCGAGCAATGCGGCATCATCGCAGTCTTAGTAATCGACGACGAAGACCACGCTATTCCAGTTGCAAAAGCATTGCTCGATGGCGGGATCACGGCCATGGAGCTGACGCTTCGAACGCCGGCGGCTCTTGGTGCGTTGAGAAATATTCGCCGTGAAATTCCGGAAATGATCGCAGGTATCGGAACGGTGCTTACGACCGAACAGATTCAAATGGTCCACGACGCCGGCGGACAGTTTGCCGTTGCACCGGGAACCAATCCACGCGTTATCCAAGCGGCTCAGAAGATTGGCCTTCCGTTTGCTCCCGGCATCGCAACGCCTTCCGACATCGAAACGGCCGTCGAATTGGGCTGTCGCGAGCTCAAGTTCTTTCCTGCGGAACCCAGTGGTGGTTTGACGTTTCTGAAAAGCATGGCTGCGCCATACGCGCATCTTGGTTTGCGGTATGTCCCGCTGGGCGGCGTGAATGCAGACAATTTGGCAACTTATATGAGCAATCCGTTGATCATGGCAGTCGGTGGGTCATGGTTGGCGAAACGCGATGCAATTAATAGTGAAGACTGGTCGGGCATCAGAGACCGAGCGGCCCAGGCAGTAGAAATAGTGAAGCAAGCGAGAGCGAAAGACAAAGCATGAGTATTGTTACGTTTGGTGAAATCATGGGCCGCATGGCGGCGCCGGGCTTCTTGCGTTTCGGACAGACGATGCCCGGAGCGATCGATGTCACGTTTGCTGGTGCAGAAGCTAATGTAGCTTCATCGCTATCCACATTCGGAGCTTCCACACAGTTCGTGACGGCATTGCCCACGCATTCGATCGCAGACGCGTGTGTGGCATCATTGCGCACCCGTGGTGTCGGAACGGATCACATTGTTCGCCGTGACGGGCGCCTTGGATTGTACTTCCTAGAAACCGGCGCGAATCAACGCCCAAGCCAAGTCATCTACGACCGCACAGACACATCGATCGGACTGGCTACACCTGACGAATACAATTGGCAGTCGATATTCAGCGATGCAAAGTGGCTGCACATCTCTGGCATCACACCCGCGATCTCAAAACAAGCCGCGGAAACTTCACTGGCCGCATTGACCGCAGCGAAAGCCGCGAACGTAACGGTGTCGTGCGATTTGAACTTCCGCAAGAAACTGTGGAAGTGGGACAACTCAACCGCGCCACGCGAACTCGCAGAGAAAACTATGCGAGGCTTGCTACCCATGGTAGACGTCGTGATTGCTAATGAAGAAGACTGCCACGATGTGCTCAGCATCCAAGCGGGAAATACTGACGTCCACACGGGTCAACTTTCGATCGAACGCTATCCCGAAGTCGCAAGTAAAGTCGCAAGTGAATTTCCAAACATCTCACGCGTCGCGATCACCTTGAGGGAAAGCATTTCCGCATCGCATAACAACTGGGGCGCCATGCTATTCGATGTAGCCAGCAACAGCGCTCACTTTTCCCCAATGACCGACGGCAAATACAACCCCTACGAAATCAAGAACATCGTCGATCGAGTCGGTGGCGGCGACTCCTTCGCCGCAGGATTGATCTTTGCACTCAACACGCCCGAACTTGCGGCGCCGGAAACGGCAATTCAATTCGCAACCGCCGCTTCTTGCTTAGCACATTCGATTGTCGGCGACTTTAACTTCTCGTCCCGCTCAGAGGTCGAGGCTCTGATGAAAGGGTCAGGATCAGGTCGAGTCATTCGTTAATCGCCCGAATCCTAAGCGTTTAGCTTGACCGAACTGTCATCGGCTAAGTTCACCCAAACGTGCACGTGCGGCGAGCCTCGGAAATGCCAGACGAAGGATGGCCCCTCGATGCGCCAGTTATCCCAAACTTCGTCGTTGCCGATGTCATGATCGGTGTAGAACGCGAGGTTACACGCATCGATGCCGCCTTGGGTTTTCAAGCACTCAAGTGCTTCCGCTTTGTCGGAATGGCGGAACATGCCAAACATCGAGAGCAGCGTTTTTTGCACCTGCTCTTTTTGATCCGCTGACAACTCTGCCATCGGAATGCCCGTGAACTCTTCTTTATCGCGGAAGGCAACATTTTGCTCTCTCGGAGTTTTCGCAACTTGTGCCATTTTGCGTTGTTTGCCATCGAGCATCGCGTAGATTTTATTCGCTTCGACAGCCTGCTCCCAAAATACGTTGCCGTCGTGCTCTTGGGTTTCGTCCTCTTCAGGTGCATGCCCGTAGAAGATGGGCCCACCAAACGCCACATGATCCGCCGAGTTACCATCACAACGCAACGTAATGTGACGGCCCGTCAGTGCTAGTTCGAATTTGCCTTCACCTGGCTCGCCAAAGATCGCAATACTCTGATCCCCCCAACCGCCGCAGTCGTCGTCCAACTGTTGGTCGTATTTCTTATGCCAATCTGGAGCGATGATGCCTTGGAAGATCGCACGAATCATTTCTTGCTGGTCGGCAGTGTAGAAATCCTCGGTAACACCGTGCTTCGTAATGTGCCAATTGTTGGCAACGCGAGTTCGCAGCAAACCACGTCTCTTATCTGTATGGTCCCAGTCAAAACAAACGTCTTTGCGTTGCTTCTCATTGAGAGACTTGAAAAGCGTTTCGACAATCGACTCAGGCTTGGTCTTTGCGATCTCAACGGCCGATGCCAGTGAAGGAATCAACCCAGTGGAAGCCAATGCTGCCCCAGCACCAACGTTTTTCAAGAACTGACGACGTGATGCATCTTGATTTGACTCAGACATACTTGGCTCCTTGCGAGAAGTGAGAACGACTGTCGGATATTGGAGCAAACAATTCGCGAAGAATCAAACCGAATCAGCGATAGGAGCTAACACCGGCGAATTGGCTGGACAATCTCCGTGCAATCCGATACCGATCCGCTTCGGTAGGTTGTCCACTTCGCAAACTAAGCCGACATCGGAGTCGCGTTAGACTTGGCCGCCTCGATCGCTGGGCCCATATCATCAAAGATCTTGCCAACGCCTTCTTGGAATACTCGACCAATCAGCAAGTCCGTGAGATTGCTGGCGTACTGCGGGTGCTCTTTCATGAATTGACCAAAGCTGAACTCTTCTGTGTAGAAGGCATGGACGAGCTTACGAATCCAAACCATACCGGCTTTGAACTCAGGCGTCCATGAATTCAGCTGTGCCGCGGACAGGTCGTTTTTCTTTAGCCCATCCACTACCGCGTCAGCAGCCATCTCGCCTGACTTCAGTGCGAGGAAAACGCCGCTTGAGTATACCGGATCAATGAAGCCAAACGCATCGCCGATCAGCACCCAATTATCACCAGCGTGTTGTTTCGTAGTGTACGAGAACTCTTTTGCCACATGAAAACCGCCAACGCGATTTCCCGAAGCAATACGACGTTCGACACCAGGACACTTCGCGAGTTGAGCAGCAAATTGTTCTTCGGGGGAAGCGTCGCCTTTGAGCATGTGTGCGTGATCACCGACTAAGCCAACGCTCACAGTGTTGTTGGCCAGCGGGATATACCAGAACCAACACTTCTTATCGTCCGTGTGCAAAATGATGGTCGTGTTGCGTCCGTCTTCGTTGCGTTCGGCGTTCAGGTAGTACGTCCAGATCGACGCCTTCTTCAGCTTCTCGTTGACTTCCATCAGGCCAAGCCGATTGGCGAGCATTGCTTGCTGACCGGTCGCGTCCATAACGACTTTTGATTTGACTTGGGTATCATTTCCGTCAGCGTCGCGAAACGTGACGACAGCACCACCGTCCTCGAAATCGATGTTCATCACGCGAGAGCCATCACGGCAGTCAGCCCCTTTGGATGCCGCATTATTGAAGAGCATGTTGTCGAACTCGGCTCGCTCAACATGCCATGTTTGAGAACTCTCGTGATCGTCATGCTGGTCGAACATAAACGGCGCCGACTCTTTGGTGGAACTCGAGACGAATTGCACACCAACCTTCTTTACGAACGAACGCTCACGCATTTGCTCGATGA
Source organism: uncultured Pirellulaceae bacterium (assembly GCA_964397295.1). GTDB lineage: Bacteria > Planctomycetota > Planctomycetia > Pirellulales > Pirellulaceae > CAYNJG01. Next base: position 30,475 of record CAYNJG010000005.1, on the reverse strand, counting down.
CACCTAAACGCTCAAGCGTCCAATACGTTTCGGGCATCATCGATTCACCGACGTGGAATCGAGGAAACTTCTCACGCTCCAGAAGTAACGTCGAATAGCCAGCCTCTGCGACCAAGGCCGCAGCAGTTGTGCCAGCTGGCCCCGCTCCGATAACAACGCAATCTAACTGCTTTTGCATTTCAATCCTCAAAACACCGTTTCCATCGATATGCCATTATAGGCAGCGGTCGGGATCTGACAGTCTTATGTCTAGGATCCGTAAAAACCGTGGTTCTGCGGCGGAATTAACGCCAGCAAATAAGGATAATCGCCTGAAACACCGCTTTCCCTGCCCTCGGATGCCCAGTGGATCGATTGTGCGGTTTGGGATTCGTTGGTGGGACGCCAATCGGCCCAACTACTTTTTCTTCTCTTCGCCGGTTTCCAAAATTGCCATAAACGCTTTCTGTGGAATGTCGACATTACCTATCGACTTCATGCGTTTCTTGCCTTCCTTCTGCTTCGCCCACAGTTTTTTCTTACGAGAGATATCACCGCCGTAGCACTTCGCCGTGACGTTCTTTCGCATCGCAGCTTTCGTTTCGCGAGCCAGGATTCGAGTCCCGACAGCGGCTTGAATCGGAACCTCGAACATGTGCCGATCGATTTCCTCTTTCAGCTTCTTCACCACGGCGCGTCCGCGGCGATCAGCGTCGCGCCGATCGCAAATCACAGCCAACGCATCAACTTTCTTGTTGTTGACCAAGATATCCATACGAACGAGATCCGCCGGTTGATAGCCAAGCAACTCATAGTCCATCGTGCCGTAACCGCGCGTTGCACTTTTCAATTTGTCGTGCAAATCATAAATCACTTCGGCGAGTGGCAAGTCGTACGTCAGCATCATGCGAGTTGGCGAAAGAACTTCCTGCCGAACCTGCACGCCGCGTCGCTCTTGGCAGAGCTTCATCACCGCGCCGATGTAATCGTTCGGTTGCACCAAGCTCACGCGCACAATCGGCTGCCGAAATTCTTCGATGCTTCCTAAGTCTGGCACATCTTGCGGCTTGCGAATCATCATCGTCTCGCCACCGCGTAGTTCGAGTTCGTACGTGACGTTTGGCGCCGTCTGGACGAGATCGACATCGGATTCTTGCTCGAGTCGTTGCTGCACGACTTCCATGTGAAGCAGCCCAAGGAAGCCACAGCGAAAACCAAAGCCTAACGCCTCGCTAGACTCTGGCTCAAACTCGAAACTCGGGTCGTTAATCTTTAGTTTGCTAAGCGCATCGCGCAGCTCTTCAAAGTCTTGCCCGTCACTTGGAAACAGCCCGCAATACACCATGCGTTTTGGCTCTTCGTAACCATCTAGTGGCTCTGCGGCGCCATCGCCCGTGATCGTTACGGTGTCGCCGATATGCACGAGCTCAATGGACTTGATTCCGCAAATCAAATAGCCAACTTGCCCCGCCTTTAATGACTCGCAAGCTGTTCGCGTCGGCGTGAACTGCCCAAGCTCGAGCACTTCATGTTTCGTGTCACCACGCACCAGTTGGATCTTGTCTCCTTTACGGACCGTTCCATTCATTAGACGCACGTACATGATCGTGCCACGAAACTTGTCGTAATGAGAATCGAAGATCATCGCTTGCAACGGTTGATCTGGATCACCGTCCGGCGGAGGACAGCGTTCAACAATCGCGTCGAGCAAATCCTTGCAGCCCAATCCCGTCTTCGCGCTGACAGGCATCACATCTTCGCCTGCGATCGCCAGCGACTGCTCCATCTCTTCGATCACTTCGTCCAGCCGTGCGTTTTTTAGATCACACTTATTCACCACTGGAATGATTTGCAGATCGTGCTCCATCGCGGCATAGCCATTGGCGACGGTTTGAGCTTCAACACCTTGGAAAGCATCCGCCAGCAACAACGCCGCTTCGCAACATGTGAGCGAGCGGGAAACTTCGTAGTGGAAGTCGACGTGACCGGGCGTGTCGATCAAATTCAGTTCGTACTCTTGCCCACCCGTCTTGTATCGCATGGCAACCGAACGAGCTTTGATCGTGATACCACGCTCTCGCTCCAGCTCCATATCGTCCAGCATCTGATCCTTCAGCTCGCGACGTTGCACGGTACCGGTTTCTTCCAGCAGCCGATCCGCCAGCGTACTTTTGCCATGATCGATGTGAGCGACGATGCAAAAGTTCCGAATATTTTTGACCGGAATCGGTTTCTTATTAGCGTTCTTTGACGACGAAACAGTAGACATATTCAGCGAGTGCTTCTTCTCATTGCAAGGACGGCGATCCGCTACTGTATTCTAGCCTTGCAGGGGCCGTAAATCCCGGTTGCGGCTAAGAACGGTTGATACACCGCTATCGCCCCTGGCTTTGCAACAATTTCATCAACTCAGAGAGCATCTCCTGATACGCAGGTTGACCAGGATCCAGCTCGACAGCGCGAATTAACGACGCCTTTGCGCCATCAAGGTCACCGGAAAAGTAAAGCGAGATGCCATATCGATAGTGCGTGACCGCTGAATCCGGTAACAGCTTGACATCACGCTCGAACAACTTGAGCTCTTCCGCTCGCAATCGTTTTATTTCGGCTAACGCATCACTAGCGCGAGGACTTGAAGGATTGGCTTCGGCCAACCGAGAGTAAAGTTCGGCAAGGTTGGATCTCGGGCCCGTCACATCTGGCTGTACTTCGATCGCCGTGCGGTAGTGAGCGGCTGCTTGTTCGAGATCCTTCTGACGCTCGGAAAGAATCGCGAGCCCCAGATGCGACATTGCAAGATCAGAGTTATCGGCCACGCCGCGGCGATATTCTTCCAGCGCAGCATCTCGTTTTGCTCGATCGGATTCGCTAAGTCCACCTTGCCCAATGTCGGCCAGCACGCGTGCAGCTTCCGTTCGAACCGATCGCAAGTCGTCTTCGAGTAGTGGACCGACCTTCGCCAAACGAGTCCGCAGCGGAGCTCCCTCCATAACCATTGTTGCCGTGGTGCGTATTTGCGGATCGTCTTCTTCAATCAATCTTTCGCTCAGTCCGATCGCTTTCTGCGGAGCAAGCTGAGCTAACTGCATCAGCGCACTGGCCCGAATGATGGATGGGTACTTTCGTAGCCTCGCTAAATCGTAAAGGTCGTCGGCACACGAGGCGTCCCGATTCCAGGCACGGGCGAGCGTATATGCGAAGTGATCCTTCTTGCCGTACTTGCCTGGGTACCATTCGTTGCACAAGTCTGCCGACCATTTGTCTACGCGTGCGAGTTCCGCCAGCACTTGCTCATCGCCCGCCTTGGCTTCCTTCATCCACGCGGCATAGTGCGGCAACGCAGCGTGTTTTTCTTCATCGACGTTTTTGATTTCTAGATGACAACTCGTGCAAGCGTTCGGCGTGCCTAAATCCACGGACAGATCGGGACGTGGAATTCGCAAACTGTGATCGCGCCGGAAATCTACATTCATGTAGGGCGTTGATGGCATGTGACAATTCACGCACTGAGCACCCTCACTACCGACCTCGTGATGATGATGACTAGGCGTGTTGTATTTGCCTTCAGGATGCGCCTCGTGGCACGAAATGCATAACGCGTTGCCTTCGAACTTCAACTTGTTCGTATGCGGGTCGTGGCAATCGGTGCATCGTACGCCCTTGTGATACATCTTGCTTTGGATGAACGAACCGTAGACATAAACCTCGTCCAGAATTTGCCCGTCGCAGTAATACGTTTCGGGCGTAAGCAACTCGTTCACGAAACAATCGTAGAAATCTTGCCCTGGTGGATCGTCCGGATACACGGTCCTTCGCCTCGAGTGACAGGGCGCACACGTTTCGATTTGAGGCTGCGAGTCTTCGCCTTTGAGCTGTTTCAGGCCGTAGCCAACGTTGCGATCCCAAAAAAGTGATTTCGCTTCAGCCAGTTCGACATGAGTGCTGCCGGGACCGTGGCAAGTCTCGCAACTGACATCAATTTCGCTAAACGTGGAATGATAGGTCTTCGTTGCCACGTCAAAGCTCTTCTGATAGCCGGTCGAATGGCAGCTCGCGCACATATGGTTCCAGTTCTGCGCGACGCCAGTCCAATGCATCTGGTCGTCAGCTGCGAGTTTTTCATCCACGTCCGGCGGCGAAAGATAGAACCACTCTTTCTTCTCCGTATCCCAAGAAACACGCAGCACCTGGACTTTCGCCACTTCGTTCTCCGGCTGATTGGGAGCCCGATCAAACTCGACCATATACTGTTGCAGCGGCTCAACGCCGAAGACGTACTTCACTTCAAAGTCCGCCATCTCACCATCGGGACCCTCCGTGTTGATGAAGTACTTTCCATCTTTACGGAACATGGTCGACGTCACGCCGTAATGTTCAAGCGTCGTGTTTTCGAAATCACCAACGACCGACTCGTCCGTCGCCAAGTCCATCGCTAAGTCATGGTGCGAATTCTTCCACTTCTCGTGTTCTGCCTCGTGGCACTCCGCACAAGTGTCTCGACCAACGAAGTTTGCGGTCTTTCCCTCGGGAACAGCTATCCACCAATCGGCAAATACCGCGCATGCTCCCAGCGCAAGCAGTAAAACGAAAACGATAGTGGCGTACTTCAACATGCTGAAACGGTGGGACAGTTAAGATATTCAAGCCACACGACGTTCGAATTCTACGCCACGAGCGAATCTTACATCTTACCGGAAAACGAGAAGTGATGCTTTGGGCAAGGGCACCAGCAGTTTTGCCTCGCGAGACTCTGTCTATGATGTCAATCAATCAACGTTGCTTACGCACCCATTCAACGAAGGTCCCGATACTCTCGTGCGCCAGCAGCTTTTCGACCGTGTTGTAGTGTCGGCCGAGATCTTTATTCTTCGGTACGAATTTGTGAATCGCACTATGACATTGGCGACAGACCGAGATCGTCACCTGCATTTGCTCGCGTGTAAATCGTTTTTTGAACCATTTATTCGAATGGCAACATCGTGGGATCAGATGATGTTCGGTCGTCCCCCGTTTTGGCTCACGGTGACAAAGATTGCAGGTTGTGGAAGTAGAAACGCGACTCATTTTGATTAACTGAGACTAACTCTCTTGCCCAATCAAGATCTCCCAAATAGCGAACGGCACTCGACGAATCGGTGTCAACCGCTGTCGCATACGTCACAATGCGACGATTGTACAGCCTTAGACGGCCCGTTTTCAGGAATCTGACCCTTTTCTCCCGCTCCAGAAGGGTATAATAGTCACATCGGTCCTATGACTCACGCAAGATCGTCGTGCAGCCGACCGACCCACCAGATTTGACCCACGGATTATCGCCAGCCGGCCCTGGAAGAGGTTACACCCAATGCGTTTTTTGGTTCGCTCCGTTCTTTTGATCCTTCCAATCTTCCTCGGTTTAGCAGCGACAAGCTTCGCTCAAACCGCGAAACCGAAGTCCGACTTTCCGGATTTCGCCACCGTTACCAAGGGCTACACCAAAGTCACCAGCAATATGGATGGCAAGGCAGGCCTTTTCACGATTTGGAAACGCGACAAAGACGGACAGATGTTGGCCGAGCTGCCACGTACGTATTCGTCTGACAAGTACTTCATCGCCCTCACCGTGAACTCGGGCGAGCAGTATGCCGGTCTGCAAAGCGGTGAGCGATACGTTACATGGCGTCGCTACGACAAGCGACTCGCATTAGTCGAGCCAAACATTTCCGTTCGATCATCGGGCGAGAAAGAATCGAAGGACTCCGTTAAGCGACTCTTCACTGACCGCATCATGCTGGACGTCCCCATCGTTTGCCTTTCGCCATCGAAAACACCAGTGATCGATATGGACGCGTTGCTTGTGGGCCAAGCTAGCCGCTTCTTCCCCAGTAGTGCACGTGGTGCGAATCCTCGACTTTCGAAAATCAAAACCGCGAAGAGTTTTCCTGGGAACGTTGAACTTAGCTTTGAAGTTGCTATGTCGGGTGGCCAGTTGAAAACACTGCACTACTCAATCAGCAAAATCACGAACGCCCCCAGCTACAAACCACGCAAGGCCGACGAACGAATTGGATACTTCACGACTTCGTTCACCGACCTCGGCAAGTACAAGCGAGACGACACCACAGTCCGCTACATCAATCGCTGGCACCTTGAGAAAGCCGATCCAAAGCTGAAGCTCAGCCCGCCAAAGCAACCGATCGTATTCTACATCGAACACACGACGCCCAAGCGATATCGCCACTGGGTCAAAAAAGGCATCTTGCTCTGGAACAAAGCATTCGAAGGGGTTGGCATCCGCGATGCGATCGTTGTTTACCAACAGGATTCGGACCCATCGATTTTCCCGAATCACATGGAGAAAGATCCCGAAGACGTACGCTACAACTTTGTACGTTGGCTGAACAACAACGTCGGAACTGCGATTGGACCAAGCCGCGTTAACCCAATGACGGGCCAGATCCTCGATGCAGACATCATTCTGACCGACGGTTGGATTCGCTACTACGACATGCAATACAACGAGATTCTGCCACGCGTTGCGATGGAAGGCTTCGGCCCAGAAACGCTGGCTTGGCTGAACCAGCATCCCAACTGGGACCCTCGTTTGTTACTCGCGCACCCTTCCGAGCGACAGCGCATGATGATCGAACGTCAGCAACTCATGATGCAACCACGTGGCGGACACGCGATGTCCAACTTGAAAACGAATGTGTTGGGTGACGACGAATTCGATGGCCTCGTGAATCGCCAAAGCCAGATGAATGGCCTTTGCTTGGCTGCCGAAGGAAAAGGTTTCGACCTGAACGTCATGCAATCGACGCTTGAAATTCTCGCGGCGCTAGACGACGACGAAGAAGAAGAAGAAGACAAGGAAGCCGACTCAGACAAGTCGAAAAAAACGGATGACGACGACGAGAAGGACGAAGACGAAGATCAAGACGCCAAGGATGACGACGACGACGAGAAGGACGACGACGATGAAAAAGAAGACGAGAAGGATGACGAAAAAGCGAGTGACGCAAAGTCAGCCAAGAAAAATGGCCAAAAACTTGATGGCATTCCAGAGGAATTCATTGGCCCATTGTTGATGGAGCTTGTCGCTCACGAAGTCGGTCACACGCTTGGCCTTCGTCACAACTTCAAAGCTTCGACAATTTACACCATCGATGAGATCGCTGCTGGCGAAACGAACGACGGACCGATTTCAGGTTCTGTCATGGACTATTTGCCGATCAACATGCGGATGAAGGACGGTGAAATCGAAGGCGAACACACGATGACTGACATCGGCCCTTACGACCGATGGGCAATCGAATACGGTTACACTTCATCTAAGAAGCTCGACAAGATCCTAGCTCGCGTTGCCGAGCCCGAACTGGTTTACGGAACCGACGAAGACACGTACGGCCCAGATCCGCGGGCACGTCGCTACGACTTCACCAAACAACCACTCGACTACGCAAAGGATCAGATGAAGCTGGCCAAGTTCCACCGCGAGAACTTGCTTGACAAGTTCGTCAAAGACGGCGACAGCTGGTCGAAAGCACGACGAGGCTACGAAATGAGCCTGTCGCTGCAAACTCGCTCGCTAAGCATGATGTCGAACTGGATCGGTGGCACGTTCGTCAACCGTGACAAGAAGGGCGACAAGAACGCCCGTGACCCATTGTCGGTCATCGACGTGGACCAGCAACGCGAAGCACTAGAATGGATTCTTGAAAACGCATTCGAAGACGAAGCATTCGGTCTGACACCTGAATTGATTCGACACCTATCGACCGATCAGTGGCTAGACAGTCGATTTTTGGACGATGTTGACTTCCCGGTTCACGATCGTGTGATGGGCATTCAATCATCGACGCTCACCATGCTCATGAACCCAATGACACTACGTTTGGTTTATGACAACGAAGCACGAACGCCAACCGATGAAGATGCGCTAACTTTGCCTGAACTTCTAGGTACGGTCAGTGATTCGATTTGGAGCGAACTGGAGGACGCCCCGAAAAAGAGTTCGGTACGCGAGCCATGGCTTTCGAGCACACGTCGCAACTTGCAACGCGAGCACTTGCAACGCCTGATCGACCTGACACTGCCAAGTGCAGGATTCACAGCGGCATACAAGCCAATCCCAACATTGGCCGTTCATCGCTTGAAGAAGATCAACAGCAAGATCAAAAAGGCATTGAAGACGCCAAGCAAACTTGACGATTACTCGCTCGCTCACTTGGAAGATGCAAAAACCCGCATCGAAAAAGCGCTCGACGCGGACTACATCTACAACGTCAACGACTTGGGCGGTGGTAGCGGAGGCGGCTTCATGCTGCTCTTCCAACCGGACAACGCCAAAGACGAAAAGTAGACTCAATTTGCAGTCTCAGACAGACAAAGTCGTCCTTCGCTAGTCAGTCACAGCGAAGGGCGACTATTGAGTCTTGTGGCGCAGCAATTAGAATTCAGTCAAAGATTCGAGGCGTGCAACGCGCCTCGTTCTCCCTCACGCGCCCCGCCACGGAGACTCATCATCATGCGATATTTGACGCTCGCTTTGTCACTCTTTCTTTGTGTAAGTCAATTCTCTCGTGCTGACGAAGCTTCAGCGATCGCAGAAATTGAAAAACTGGGTGGGGTTGTTCGGCAGATTGCTCAAGACGCTGATGACAAAGAAGCCGCGTTTCATCTTTCTGGAAAAGAACTCACCGACGAAGGGTTGGTGCACCTGAGAGAAATAAAAAACCTGATTTGGCTCAACCTGGCCAACACCAAAATCAGCGACGCAGGGCTCAAACACATCGCCGACATGAAATCACTCAAGCGTCTTCATCTCGAGAAAACACAAATCGGTGACGAAGGACTGGCCCACATCAAAGGCCTCAGTGAACTCGAATACCTTAATCTGTACGGCACCCAAGTCAGCGATGCTGGGCTCGATCACCTGAAGCCACTCACCAAACTGCAAAAGCTCTTCCTTTGGGAGTCGAAAGCGACGAAAGAGGGAGCTGCAAAGCTAAAGGATGCACTCGCGAAAGCGGATATAAACACCGGTGCTGAGCTCAAGCCGCCCCCACCACCAGTGATGACAACTGGACAATACGTCCGCGTAAGACTGGAAGGCGATAAGCGAATCCTTCAGCTCGCAGAGCTTCAAGTCCTGGGTGTGGATGGAACCGAATTTCAAAAGTCCGCAACAGCACGACAGTCATCGACCTACACGGGCGGCGAAGCCAAGAAAGCGATTGACGGCAACGCTGAACAGGATTTCACAAAAGGTTCGGTCAGTCATACGGAAGAGCAAAAGAACCCATGGTTCGTGGTGGACCTCGGTGAGCCAAAAGAAATCGCGATTATCAAAATCCACAATCGTGGCGATTGCTGCGGTGATCGCCTGAAAGACGCTGTAGTCGAAGTTTTGGACGCAGGCCTTAACGTCGTAGCAACGAAGAAAGTTTCCGACGCTAAAGACGGCAGCGTTTCAGAATTCCCAGAACCTAAGTAAGTAACGGATAGGCGAACGACGAACTCGAGCTTCGCTAATTCCGGATCGTTTGAATGAGCCTGGTTTGATTTAGTTTTCTTGCTTCGCCACTTCGCAGGTCGTATTCCACATACGGCACTAGGTAAGGTTCGTCGTTGTGAGTGCGCTCGCCAACATAAACTGACTGTACGCGGACCGCCGGATTCTCTGGATGCTCTCGATTCCATTGTTCCGCATAGTGCTTCGGCAGCCAAAGCCAAACTGCTGAGTTCACATGACGGCATTGGGCAAGCATTAGTTTCTTTATCCGCGATGTGGGAAACGACTCTGAAACCACATCCGGCTTTTCGTATGTGAGCGGCTGCTGTCTAAACACATCGACAGAAGTTCCATCCTTCAAAACTGCTGGCATCACAAACCAACAATCGACGGTTCCAGGAGTCGGTGCGTACATTTTCCACTTCTGATGCAACCGAGTCACGTTGGCAACTTTTTTCATCGCACCAGGAATACGGATGCCTCGGTTGTTTAGTTGCTCAATACCGAGAATGTTGTAGATCGTCACAAACAGCAACATCCCGCTAACCAAGACCGTTACCACGAAGGACTGTTCGAACGTCTTCTTCACCGGCTGGAGATTCACCTCCCCTTTTTTCGACCGCAGCCAGTCCCATGTTTCTGACGGAATGAACAACACCCAGCAGGCCATACAAACAAAAGGAAATATTCCGATCGTCATGAAAACAAAGATCCCAAAGTGCAGAGACCACATTGCAAGGATCGCGAGCCACCGGGCGTAGGCATGAAAGTAAGGCGAGAACGCCACGAATGGCATACTGAACTCTACAAATAGCGTCGCGAATGTGAGTGACTTCAAGAGAGTCAGATTCTGTTCGCTTAGCCAAACGCCGAGCGGTCGCACATGAACTTCGAATTGCAGCGCGGTCTTCAGTGCGGTTCCGTCCAACCACTGGGAACCACCAAATTTGATAATGGCGGTAAAGACGTAGATGAAACATACCTGCAACAAGATGGCGCAAGTTCCCGCAGAGAAAAATCGATTCGCTGCTACCGACGCGTTTGTCTCTTCATCTTGCCTGAGGCGACGTGCATCGAGCGACCACCTTGAACCCAACGGCAAGAAAATGCTCCATAACAGAAGCAATCGCATCACGTCGTCACCGCCTGTGCAGAATGACGGAGTCCGGCGGTTTAGGCTGATAATCAGCAACCATGAAACGAGCGTCACCAACCTCGTCCGATAGCCGCAAAAAAGAGCCACTGCCACGACAACTCCGAGGCCAACGACTAAGCTCTGAAGCCAAACACTATCTCCTGTGTGATAATGCAGGCTTGTCCATTTTACAGAATTGCCAAACACCTGGTCGATCGCCGCCTTGGGTATCAGACCTTGCTCCGTGTAGTAAACACGGACATTCTTCAGTCGCTCTAGCAAATCCCCGCAAAGAACGAGCGCTAAAGCCATGCGAAACACAGCCAATGTTCGTAGGTCAATGCCGAACACTCTGCGCAACCATGGCCAAGGCATCGCGTTGTCCTGTAATGAGATGTCGCGGGCTTTCGTCGCAATCATTTGCTTTTGGTCTATCGGTTTGTATGCCATCGAACGCGTGATTAACGCAAAAGTCTAGCACGTTTTACCGGAACGTTGCTTTTCCTCCCTTTAGGCGGATAATGATTAGAATAGAGGGCAGGGAAACGGCCTCGCCAGCTTGGAGTTTAAGTTGATGCATTGTCTCGTTCGAATCGCCATTCCATTGACGATTTTTTCGATATTGGTTGTTGGCGAACAAGCAGTCGCGCAGGACTTCGATCCGCAACAGACCCTTCGTAACTCAGTGCCCTATTTGAAACGTCGAGCTAGTTTTCACACTCGTCTCACCAAAAAAGCGGCGGCACCGACGAAACCCAAGAGTTTCGAAACTCCCAATGGCTGGTTTCCTGTTACTTATCCTTCGACAAACGGCCTTGAACTCAAGGCATGGTTACACATTCCAAAAGATCGCAAGCAAGCACCATTTACCGCCGTGGTTTATTTTCACGGTAATTTTGCGTTGCACGACTACGACTTCAGGAAGACGAAGCCGTTTGTCGACGAAGGATACGTCGTGTTGATGCCAACCTTGCGAGGTGAAAACGGTAACGCCGGACACCACGAAATGTTCTTTGGTGAAGTTGAAGACGGTATGAACGCAATTCGTTGGCTTGCGAGACAAGATTTCGTAGACAAGCAACGAATTCACACTTTTGGTCACAGCGCTGGCGGCGTAATATCGACGATGTTATCACTACACGAAAACATTCCCGTTCGAAATGGCGGCAGCTCTGGCGGACTCTACGGCTCAAACCTTTTCGATTTGATCAAAGACAAAGTTCCGTTCGATCTAAAGAATCCCGAAGAACGCAACATGAGAATCCTAGCAGGAAATATTCGCTGGATGCAGCGCCCTCATGTTGCCTTCGTTGGTGATGAGGATGCAGGGCTATTCCAGGGCGTCAAAGAAGCCGAGCAAGAACTCGAGACGCTTCGCAACCCGAAACTAAAAATCGTACGGCACCCAGGCACTCATAACTCTGCCTTGCCAGCGGCGATTCAACAGTACGTAAAAATGATAAAGGCGGCGTCTTGAATAGCGTGTCAATTTTTCGCTCATGCTCTACAAGCCGTGCAACCCGGCTTTGTTGCACGGTCGTGGTTTGCCTTACCATGCTATGCCACGCGCAATCCACGGTCGCGCAGTCGTACATCGACAACTACGATGTGAATAGACACGATCGCTTCGTTGCCGATCGCATGAACACGCAGTTCATAGCGGCCAGTCCGTTCGGTTTCGAGCTCGACTTTTCCGGAGTTGGGCGTGGCGAGTCTGGTGCGGGTCGTTGGGTAACGATGATCAGCCCAACGCACTTCCTAACTTCGAACCATGGAATCGCGGACGAAGGCGAAGTCGTCTTGTACGCAGGCAACGAACTCGACAGCCCAACGATCACGTGCACCATCGATCCAGATGTAGGAAGACGGGTAGGTGAAACAGATGTTTGGCTGGGCGCAATCTCGAGCGAATCCTGCGATACATCGGCCATAACCTACTACCCGATTGCCGAGCCAGGTGATTATATCGACCAAGACGTGTACATGGTCGGCAAATCTGACCGCAGGCCCGGCGCACGCTCGACGGACGTGCGTATTGGTCGGAATAGAGTTTCATACTTACACACCGATTCATTTTTCCGGGGCACTGGGGATCATGCAGTCTACGTGATCGATGCAGAGGGAGGCGATCTTGTCAACGAGCCACAGCAAGCTAATCCCGATCGAGAACCAGATGAATTGGTGTTCGCGAATGGCGACTCGGGTGGACCTACCTTCATCGTGAATAGTCGCGGTGAACTCGAGCTATTCGGAATCCACTCGTACCTGGGCTACGACGGAACCCCCGGCGAAGACGGGTTCGACGCCGATCGTTGGGCTAACGTCGATACGTATCTTCCGACGGAACGCAATCTTATCTATGCCGAAATTCAATTCGATGATCCCAGTTTCGAATTCCAACCCGAGCGATCACGCCCGGTCGGTGCGGCTCAAGGACGAAGTTTATACGTTGTTGAAGACACACGGGACTGTAGCCTCAACGGTGTAGTCGACGCGGCCGACCTTGAGTGCACCACATGGGTCGGCTCGCTAACGAGCCTGGATTTTGTACTCGAAGAACTCGATGTTCCCATCGGCGACTTGAACCTCGACGGCGAAGTTGGATTCTATGATTTTCTCACGCTGACGAACAACTTCAGCACCGAAGGCAGCTATCGAGACGGCGATTTAGACTTAGACGGACAAATTCAGTTCAGCGACTTTCTGGTCTTATCTGGTGCCTTCGGCGCTGCGTCGCCGTCCGCTTCTTCATCAGCTGCGGCAGCCACAGTCCCCGAGCCAGCATCTGGACGAGCCTATTTCATGGCCCTGGTGCTCATTTTTATTGCGGTTCGTACGCGAAATTCGCGGTAGGGTCGATTCGCAAGACTTCGTATACTGCCCGACTTAGACAATTGGCCGCCGAATCCTCATGGCAAGTCTGCACAGGAAGTGCTATGTTCTGCGTCGCGGATGGTTTGGGCTGTGCTCACCCCATAATTTAGTCTACTTCCAGCCACGCTACATCAATTTACGGACGAATCAAAATCGAAGGATCGACGATGATAGGCATTGTGTTAGCGAATGTCGCTGAGGTGCCTCGCGGCGTAACGTTGCTGTTTGCCATAGTCTTGGTTGGGCTAGTCTCATGCCTGGCATTCGAAGAAAAGCTGCACGCGAAGAAATCGGTGATCGCAGGCACGTTTGCCATCATCAGCTTGCTGCTCGGGTCGGTCTTTGGCATCTTGCCGTTTCAAGAAGTCGTCGTTGGTAGCCATCTCGTCGATTCTGAACTGATCGACGTTCATGACCAGCATGGCGAAACAGACGCCAGCGCTCACGACACACACGATGAAGGCGAAAATGGAGCTGGCGCGCACAAAGAAGAACTTCATGCTGGCGGCCATTCGATCAAAATGCCAGTTTACATCCCCGCGATCGACTGGGGTGTCATCGCTATTATCCTGGGATCAAGTCTGTTTGTCGACGTGACAAGCAAGTCCGGTCTCTTCACTTGGATAGCGATCAAAGTCACAAAAGCATCAGCAGGCGATCCGTGGATGTTGCTTGCAGCTTACGGCATCATGACGGTTGTATTCTCCGCCGTTCTCAACAACGTAACAGCGATGATTATCGTCGGCTCGCTAACCGCCGTTTCGCTTGATCGACTCAACCGATCCAACTTGCTGCTAGGATTTCTGCTGGTCGAAGGTCTACTCACCAACATTGGTGGCCTTCTGACACTGATCAGTTCCGTGCCCAACATCATCGTCGGTACCGAAGCGAACATCAGCTTCGGAAGATTCTTCGTTGTGGCCGCGCCTTACGTTGTCGTCGCGACGATCGCGACAATCTTCTACGGTGCAAAAGTATTTGGGATCAAACGACTGGCAAGCGACGAAGAACGCTCAGAAGCCGCCGAATTAGTCTCGGGCTTTGACGAGAACGACGGCATCGAGAGCGCGTCATTTTTCTGGTTTGGCGCCGTCATGCTTGGACTGTTCATCGCCACCATTGCGACGACAAGCGTGCTGCCATACATCAGTGATCTGGGCATGGGATTCGTGGCGATGGCTTTCGCGGGAATCATGTTGTTACGATTCAAGGCGTCGGCAGATCAGCTTTACAAGGCGCTGGACTGGGACTTGCTTGGTTTTTTCATGGCCCTGTTCGTCGTCATCAACGTGATGGAGCATGCTGCAGTACTCGACACAATCGGTGTTGGACTGGCGAAGGTGATCGCCTTGCCCGGCGCACTTGGTCCGGGATTGATCTTGATTGCTTCGGCCGTATTTAGCTCCGTTACCGACAACATCCCTCTTGCGGCCATGCTGGCAAAGATTCTCGGCAGCCTTGGTACAGCGCCCGAATCACCACTCTGGTGGTCGGTGATCTTCGGCGCAAACCTGGGCGGAAACATCACGCCCATCGGATCCGCGTCGACGTTGGTCGCGGTGACAATCATCCACCGACATAAATTGCCACTGTCTTTCGCGGCTTTCGTCAAAATCGCATTCCCTTTCGCGATCATGCAGCTGATTCTCGCCGCACTCTACGTGTTGATATTCTTGCGCTGATTCCGCCTAGTTGAATCGTCCAAGCGCACGCTTCCTCCCCTGGTTACCAAAGGTATTCAGGCTACATTCTAGATAGGCTGCGAAGTTCCTTCCTCTACTCTCACCCCATCACCAAACATGTCTGACAATCTGGATCTGGATGCGATCATCGAACGTAAGCAAGCCATGCGGCGACAAGCTTACGACGCTCGAAACGCTCAAGAAAACAAAGACGAGATCAGCAAGTTGGCCATCGAGCGACTGCTGAAAATGGAACAGTACCAGCAAGCACAGACAGTGATGTGGTACATCGATTGCCGTTCGGAGTTGCGAACACAATGGGCTTTGGCGGATGCCATCGCCAGCGGCAAACGGATCGTGGTTCCATATTGCACCGAAGATGAAAAGGGCGACAACAAGCTGGGCCTCTGGTGGCTCGAAAGCATGGATGAGATGGTCGTCGGCAAATGGAAGATCCTCGAACCACCTCGCGATCAATGGGGTGATCCGGCAAAAGAGTTAACAGCCGAAGAACTGGACTTCGTTATGGTGCCAGGTGTTGGCTTCTCGCGCGATGGGGCACGCATGGGCAACGGACAAGGCTATTACGATCGCCTTCTCGACAAAGTTCGACCCGATTGCCCACTGGTTGCACCCTGTTACGAAAGCCAACTCTTCGAAAAAATCATCGTTGGTCCGCACGACATCTATATGGATTTTGTGGTTACCGAGTCCGACCAATACACAGGAAAGGGTCGAGGCTAACGATGGCCGCTCACGTCGACGACACCTACGCCGAAGCATTTCGCAGTATCTACGTCGAATTCTTGATTACTGCTCGTGACCGAACCTGGGTCCAGCACGCGGTCAACGCCGCAACTGGCAATGCATCTAGCACCATCATGTGCGACTGCGAAGCCGGACTTGATCGCTTCGTTGGTCCTGGTGGCGATGAGAGTTTCGAAACGCCCGATGGTCGTCCCGGCGCAATCGTGCAGTTACACATGCCGCGTTTTCGCAAAGACCGCGTCGAGGCACTCGAGAAATCCGCACTCACTCGGATTAGTCAAAACGTTTTGACTTGCCCTACGGCGTCATGCTTTAACTTGATCGACTCCGAAAACTATTTTCATATCGGTCGAAAAGTCTCGTACTTCGGTGACGGTTTTCAAAAACGCATCGAACGCTATGGACGCAAGATGTGGTGGGTCCCAACGCTTGGCGGCGAATTTGTACTCGACCGACGACTGGGTTACTCCGATGGATTGATGGGCGGCAATCTTTGGTTTTTTGGCAAGGATTCAGACAGCGCACTGGATGCAGCCATGAAAGGCGTCGAGGCTATCGAAACTTGTCCGGGCGTGATCTCGACATTCCCTGGTGGGATCGCCGGTAGCGGCTCGAAAGCCGGAAGCAAATACAGCTTTTCCATCGCCAGCACTTACGAAAAATTCTGCCCGCAACTTCGCGATGTTCCCGAAGCCAAAGTGGATTTGCCCGAGGGCGTTGGCTCCGTCATGGAGATCATCATGAACGGAACCAGCCTCGAGGCGATCAGCCACGCAACACAGCGTGCGATCAAGGCGAGTGTCGATTCACCCGGCCTGTTGACCATCTCTGCCGGAAACTACGGCGGCCGATTGGGCAAGAGTTTTATCTACTTGCTGCCGGAAAATCATCCAGCCACTTAACTGCCCAGTTGGAGGCACGATGAACGACCAACGAGTTCGTGAGTTGCTGTCCGTCTACCGCGATGGCTTGCTGCAAGACACGTTGCCGTTTTGGATCGAGCACGGTGTCGATCACGAACACGGCGGATTTATTACGTCGTTGAACCGCAATGGTTCCATTGTGGACACGGACAAAACCGTTTGGCAACAAGGCAGATTCACGTGGCTGCTGGCCGAACTGTACAACGCCGGATTCGCCAAGAACGAATCACAAGCCGCAACGTGGCTGGACCTAGCGAGACACGGTGCGAAGTTTCTCGAACAACGTTGCTTCGATCCGAACGATGGTCGAATGTGGTTTCACCTTACTCGCGAAGGCCAACCCATTCGCAAGCGACGTTACGCTTTCTCCGAAAGCTTCGCCGCGATTGCGTTTGGCGAGTTGGCATTGGCCACGGGCGAACAGCACTATGCCGACCTTGCGCAAAAGACCTTCCGCCAATTTATCGACCACCATCTGAACCCGGTCGACACGCCGCCGAAGTTCACCGGCACACGGCCCACGCGAGGGCTGGGTTTTCCTATGATTTCCATCGTAACCGCACAGGAACTTCGACAGTCTATCAATCTGCCGGATGCCAACGAGCGGATCGACGAAGCGATCGACACAATCAAACGCTTCCATCTCAAGCCAGACATCCAGTGCGTCATGGAAACGGTCGGCAACAACGGAGAACTGATCGATCACTTTGACGGCCGCACACTGAATCCGGGGCATGCTATCGAGGGTGCATGGTTCATCATGCAGGAAGGCAAGTTGCGTGACGATGAGACTTTAGTTCGCACTGGGCTCGACATGCTGGACTGGATGTGGCACCGAGGTTGGGACCAAGAGCACGGCGGCATGCTTTACTTTGTCGATGTCAACGACTTGCCGGTCCAAGAATACTGGCACGACATGAAATTTTGGTGGCCGCAAAACGAGACCATCATTGCAACGCTACTCGCCTATCAACTAACGGGCGATGAAAAGTACTCGCGTTGGCATCAGCAAGTTCACGATTGGGCCTACGCACACTTTGCCGATGAAGAACATGGCGAGTGGTTCGGATATCTTCACCGCGACGGTACCGTGAGTACGCAATTGAAAGGCAACCATTGGAAAGGCCCGTTCCACCTGCCACGTATGCAATTGGTGTGCTCACAACTTCTCGAACAGAACTCGGGCCACTGTTAGGCCTTTGAAATTGAGGTCTAGTACTGCGAGTACGGCCGTGTAACGTAGCTGCTCCGCAGCAACCGAATTGGAGCAGCAGTTGCTCTCGGTTCTATTGCACTTGACGACCTTAGGATAGGCAGCGAGCGGCCCACCTCGGTTTCGCTTTACCTGCCCGGAGCACCCTCGAGCTAGCTGCGTTGTTTAGTGTATTCAATTTGTGATGCCCTACGTTCGTTTTCTCACGTAAGAATGCCAACGCGCTCCACGTCACACGATTGCAGTTCGCTCAGTACGAGCGTCGCAACGCAATTGGAGTCAATATGGCACGCTTTCAAATCTTGTCACTGGTCGGCGGCGGCATTCGCGGATCGTTCGTCACCTCGTTCCTGAAAGAACTGGAACAGAAGGCCGGTCACAAGCTTGGCGAGCACTTCGATCTCATCGCAGGGACTTCCACCGGAGGCATCATCGCTGCAGGCTTGGCGGCGGGGCGATCAGCCGAAGAACTTCACGACTTTTACGTGAAATACGGAGAACAAATATTCACGCCGCGTGACCCTCACCAACCCAAAGGCTGGTTAAAAGCTGTTTTTCCATTGGCAAACCGCCTGTGGCAGAGATTCACTGGTCAATCACTGGATCCCTACTTCCAATCGCGTTACTGCCCGCACGTTCTGTATGAAGCATTCGATCTGGGATTCGGCCAATCGACTCTGGCCGACGTCAACAGAACGCGACTGATCATTCCCACAATGAATCTGACCAAGGGCCGACCACACGTTTTTCGCTCCGCACATCTCGCTGAGGCACTGCCCGATCAAGACATCAGCATTAGCGATGTCCTAGTTGCAACAACTGCCGCTCCCACGTACTTTCCGCACAAAGAAATCAAAGGCGAAATCTTTGCAGACGGCGGCTTATGGGCGGCCGACCCTAGTCCGCTAGCGCTTGCAGAAGCCGTTCGCGTGCGTCGTGACTGCGAACGTGGCGAGTGCGAGCCAACGCATGAGCTCACCGATGTACATTTGCTTTCTGTCGGAACAGGGGAGGCAAATTTTTCTCTGAATCCACCGGGATCTGATGCAGGTATCCTTTATTGGGCTCGGCACGCAGCCGACACCATGGGAATCGCGCAGACTTCGGGCGTCCATGAGTCTATGAAGTTCTGGCTCGGAAACCGATATCGCAACGTCAACTTCACGATGGATGAGAAGTTTGCGCTCGACGACGCGAGCCGCATGCCGGACCTTTTTGAATTGGGGCGAGTCGAAGCCAATCGCGTGGGTGACGAAATCCACGCCGAGTTTCTACAGCACAAGCGGAAGCAGTTCTTACCGCACACCAAAAGCTCCTGCACCGCCACACAGCTAGGAAATAGAGAACTAGCTGGTTGCAGAAACGTTGCCTAGTGCGTTGCGAAATCCGCAGCCATTTAGGCAGATTCTTGACTCTCGCACCGATTTCGGGCACGCCAGCGGTGGTCTGGCTGACTTGCAACCTACAAAAAAAGCTGACTCCATAGAGTCAGCTTTTTGCTTTGTTGTAACTAATTCGATTTGACTATTCTGACGTTACCGATCGCCCGTCGTTTCGATTGCACTTCCACGCGTGGATGTCACGATCGATATCCCAAGCAAGCAATTCGACATGGCCATCAACGTAGGCCATCATGACACCACCTTCGTGCGGACCACCGAATCCGTTGTTCCAATCCAAACCGATACGGTCTCGCATAGGCACTAGGTAATCGTTGTCACGTGTGCCGTTCGTTGACGTCTTACCAATCCGGTAATTGTCATTGTTCCACCCGGTATTCCACGTTTCGTTATCTGCGGCATTGCCACCCGTGGTGTAGTGTTGTGGGTTAATATTTTTTTCACCGGCATAGTAAGTTTTAGAAGTGCCATCCGCAACTTTGCGTAGTGGAACTTCACTTCGCTCGTAAATCACGCCCGTAAATTTCGCTGCCGTGAAGTTACTAAGCCCGGCCTCGATGCTAGATGGACCTGCACCGTGAGCCAATCCTGAGTCCCCCCCGTTGGCAGCGTAGTCAGTACGTCCTGCCTCGTTAACGACAGATGCATTCTTTGCGTTGTAGCCACTGCTAAACCAAGATGTTGGGTATGCCCGCGACTCACGACGACTGGGGCAGTTAATCGAAGCAATCGGCGAGCGAACGCAAAGCGCCGCACCATCCAACTGCTGTTGGCTCATTTCCACAGTATTGCCGTCACCAGCACCGTTGTAGAACGAAGTCTCTTCGATGTAGGGAAGAATTGCGAAGATCCACCCGCCCGGTTGGTCTTTGCCCGAACCAAGATCTTTGTCACCGACCCATTGCCACCCCCAACCACCAGCTGGAAGGTGACCAAGTGCTGACTCGCAATTCAGTCCACCCAGTGCGAGTTGCCTAAGACCGTTCGCACATTGTGTCCTTCTTGCGGCTTCGCGGGCTGCTTGCACGGCAGGAAGTAGGAGCGTAACCAGCATGGCGATAATCGCGATCACCACCAACAATTCAACTAACGTAAAGCCACGTCTCTTCATCGATTTACTCTCCATCCAGAAGTGCGGTTAGGCCCGATAAAGTTGTATCAAAAGAACAACACGCATTCAAATGAAATCACTCGAATTACGACATTTCGTCCAATACTGACATCAGTGGTACGACACAATGTACCCGTATTAAGCACCTTCGACTTTCCTCAGGGTGAAGCTTTGAGGCGAAAATCGCGATTCAGGCACCGCTACACGATTCGTCTCCGCAACTCCACCCAAACTACGAATTCCGCCTCCTGCCTCATCATCGCCAGCAATGCTCGCGGCGAGTTTGCTGCCTCGGCAACCGCTAACGGAACTATCTGATTTGCTGCAGCGGTGAATGGTATGTGTTCGATCTGCTAAACGGGTTGGTTGATCTCAACCGGATTGATCGGCAAAGGCCGAATCGCAGACTACCCGCAAATGATTCACGATGAGTCCAGGTAACGGACATGGCGATAGGGAATTATTCCGTCGCTACCGAAGCAGCAAGGATAGCGAACGATGCGTGGCTTGTGGATTTTGATTACCGTTCTGCCATTGGTTTGGATTTCTTGCGCAGGCAGCGCGAACGCTGGTCATTTTTGGCGTCCCTACGTTGAACTCGGAACGCGTGCAGGTGACGTCTGGGCGGGTCAAGGCAATCTATTTGTGCCACTGCGCCAATCACAAGTTAACCTTCTATTCGCGGATCTACGTGGCAATTGGACCGACGTGCAATCGCAGCATGGAAACCTAGGTCTCGGCTTCCGCCAGATGCTGGTCAATGATTGGATCTTCGGTATCCATAGCCACTACGACATCCGCCATTCCGAATTTGGCAACAACTTCCACCAAGCATCGTTGGGTTTGGAAATGCTGAACGTCGACTGGGGAATTCGCGGGAACGGATACCTTGCCGGCGAAGGCGCTAGATTGCTGTCAGCTCAAAACACCGTGCAATTGGTTGGCAACCAACTCTTCTTGCAACAAGCCGCCGAGCGAGCTTACTCAGGGCTCGATTTTGAAGTTGAGCGGCGACTTTGGTATCGCGAAGCACCGAGCGACAACTCTTGGCATAGCTGGGGCACGTTCCACGACATGGAACTCTGGGGCTCACTAGGTGTCTTCAACTATGACAACGACGCACAGGGATTCGAAGAAATCACAGGCCCTCGAGCTCGACTTGAATTGCGAGTCTACGACATACCGTTTGCGGGTCCAGATTCACGAATGGTGATCGCCGGTCAGCTCGAAGACGACGATGTTCGTGGATCTGTAAGTCAAGCCATGCTGACGTTTCGGATTCCCTTCGGGCGCGGAGTTGACCGTCCACGGACGCGATTAAGATGCCTCAACCGCCGTATGGTCGCGCCGATCCAGCGCAACACAGACATCGTTAGCGTCGCAGGCTTCCAAGCACCTGAGGCAGCGGCGTTCTCAAGAAATGGACGCCAAATCAGTAACGTGGTTACGGTGGATGCCGACACGCCTACGATTGATACCGCGATTCCAGGAGCTGGCATCGACAGCCTAGTCATCGTTGACGGAACCGCTGGTGATATTCTGGCTCCGAACCTGGGAGGCTCCATCAACCTGCTCGACGGCCAAACGATTCTTGGTGGCGGCAGCAGTTTACTCGTTCGCGGAGTTAACTCCGGTTCGACCGCCGTTTTCACAGCACCCGGCAGTCGGCCTACGATCAACTCGGGCAACGATATCGCATTTAATCTGACCGATGCAACGGCGGCCGACAACGTTTGCCTTATCGGTCTGGATATTGTCAACAGCGGACCGGGCGTGAGTGCCGTGAACTTAAGCAACGTCGAGAATGTGCTTATTGACGACATCAGCGTGACCACGTCCGGCGACGATGCGTTCGGCATCCTAGCAGACAATTCGCAGTTCATACTTAACGACGCAACGATCAATACAAGTGGAGCTCGCGGTGACGCCATTCGCTTGTCTGGCGATGACTTGGTTGCCGGTATCAACAACGCATCGATCGGCACCAGTGGCGATGACGCGCACGGTATCTTCATGCGAGACATGGGACTCGTGAGTCTGCAAGGATCGCGAGTCTTCACGAGTGGTACTGGGGCAGAAGCAATCGATGCCGGTGGTGCTGCTCAGCTGCAAGTCAACGGCAGCGTGCTTACAGCGACTGGACCGAATGTTGCAGGCATCGTAGCGACACCGGGCGCTGGTGATGAACTAACGATCTCCGTTTTGAACTCGGTCGTGAATGCCACTGGTGACGGTGTTGTGTTAGGTGGAGCGGGCTTCACCGACGGAACACTTAACTCGACTCTGCTTGGCAACACGATCCTCACCCCGGTTGGTCAGGATGAGATTGAGGTACAGACCAACGGCCCAGCTGCGGTCGCTAACCTTAGCATCCAAGGCAACGCGATTGACAATATCACCGGGACGATTCGCCTGGAAGAGATCGCGGGCGACATCAATGTGTCTCAGTCGGCGACTGGTATCTCATCTACGAATGGTTTGCCACAGACCAACGTGCTCACGCCGCAAGGAGCAATCGATTTCGACGAACCAACTCCGCCGGCACCGGCTCCGTAGGACTCGCGTGACGCTCATCGCTCGCGTCGAAACCAGCCGAGACCTGCAAAACCGCTAACGGAGAGCTGGTTTCGACAAGCGACTTACCCTTGTCTTGCAAAACAAAAAGGTAAGCGATTACTTACGTCGGTCAGTTCAACCCTTTGCACGGTTGATTTCTATCTCCAAAAATCGGAAGTCGAAACGACAACATAGACTCTCCGATTGCACTTGATGCAATCGACAACAGCTGCGCAACTCGCAGTGGTCGCTGTCACTGTGGTTCGACGCTAACGTAAAGCAACGCGCTTTGGTTATTCTCACTTGGCGTCAGGATGGAAGATCTCTTATCCATCGATATCTGTTGGGCAAAGCACTCCCGGCCTCAAAGCTGTTGACATGGCAATTGCCTTTGATGATACTCACTAGCGGTCGGATCGCATTTGTGGAAAATTCCCCATGCGTCTCAATGTTCAGAACTGAAGTAAAAAAACGATCCGCAGCTTGGGTCTGTGTCACCGTCCTCACTCTTGTGACCGGATTTGGGCAGTCCTTGCACCAACTCGTGGGCATTACCCACGGTTGCGTTTGCTCGTCTGGATCTGCTGACAACACAGCGCACGAGTGTAGCGATCAGGCTTGTCCGTTTCTAAGCGGTCAGTCCGACGCATCTCAAAGTGATCAGCCCAATCGGTCAACATCCCCGGACAGCTGCTCTGTTTGCCGTCTACTCGGGAACCTGAGCAACGGTTTCTTCTCTCTTCCGGCTGATGAAAGCAACCTACTCGTTGCTAGTCGAGAGACACTCTTTGACTCGAGTGTTAGTTCGTCCGTCGTGTACTGTGATCATTCGCCGCGCGGGCCACCCTGCAATCTCTAACGAATGAGTCAGTGCAGTAACCTTGAGGTCCATGCGTTTTGGTGTTCGCCAGCGCGCTTAGAGTTTGAGCTGCCCGTTGGCATTCTGCCTGGCTTTTATCTCCAGCAATTTGCTGGCTGTCATTCAATCTGCGAGCTACAGCGCCCGAACTGAAACGGTCCCTGTAGCGTGCAGCATCGCGTAGCGAGTTCGAAAAGCTCCGTTCGCGATGGCGGCTTTACGCTTGCGGTCCGACCAAAAACCAACAGCGTATGGCTCCATCGCGAATGGGCACTTCGAGAGCGAGGTATCGCCACTGGCTGATATTTACTGCCTGCGAAATTGAGTCGCGGGATCAATGAATGCCGCCCATGGATGGATGTGCAGGAAGCGTTCCGGCCAGCGTGGCCATAGTTTCAATTTTCAAGTTCAATCTGAGATTCACAAAATGAAAAAGCTTATTAGTGTTGCTGTAATTCTGATGTCCTGTGTCACCGTTTCCTTCGCGCAAGAAGAAGAGGCGCATTCGGACGTCGAATTCTCTTACGTCGGTGGGGCGATTGAAGTCGAAGAAGGCCCAGAAGGCTTTGTCTTCGAAGCCGAGTTCGGCGAAGACTTGTTTGCCAACTTTGCATCCGAACCCGGTATCGCATCGGAAATCGAAGAAGGCGCCGGCATTAACGCTGGCGACATCATTGGATTCAACGTGCTGGACCGTCTTTTCTATTGGGACGGCTCCCAAGTTGTTTCTGCCGGCGACACCACCGTGACGATTGACGCCGCCGGTGGCTCCGCGGACGTGGTTGTTTCGGCAACCAGTGGAACGCAACTTAGTGACTTCGCCGCCCCCGCGAACCTGCTTGGTCAAGCAGCGGACGACGGAGACTTCCACGTTGATCCAGGCTTCACCATCAGCGATGGAGCGCCCGCTGGAGGCTACGGATTGGTATTGAGCCTTTCCTCTGACAATGCTGGTGGGATTGCTGACTCCGAGCCTTTCGGAATCTTCCTGAACTTTGGCCTGGAAGAAGAAATGTTCGAAGCTGGTGTCGAGGCATTCGGAGCGAGCGTTCCGGAACCGTCGTCGATACTGTTCCTTGTGATCGGAGTCGTAGGACTCGGCGCGATGCGTCGAAAGCGATAACTCCCACGGGCCGGTGGGGGCGAGTTTTGCAATGGCTCGCTCTCGCCACCGGTCGGTCGAACTAAGGCGAGCGAGACTGGGCAAAGTGTTTTACGTAGCGGAAGTCGTCAAGACTTTCGGTAAATCATGGGCGAGCCGAATCTCTTGACGAGGTCCGCTACCCCCGTATTGAAAACAACGAGCCACTAGATCGCAGGCCTCACTTGGAGACACGGATGAAGACAAGAACGCTAAATGAGTGGCTAAACACAGACATTTGCCCTGTGGCCAACCCGTATGTTGACTGGTTGAAGAAGCCGCTTGGCATTCTGATCGTCGCGGCGAGTGCTTCGTTGTTGTGTGGTCTGTTCGTGGCTCCACAAGGTCTTGTGATTGCCGCGACAATCAGTGCAACGATCGCCTTGGGAATGGCATGGCCTTGGATCGGACTGCGAGGGCTTTCGTGTGAACTGCAGTTTTCCAAACGCCGTGGCATCGAGGGGCAAGAGTCACCCGTAGAGGTCGTGATCAAGAATCGATGGCCGTTCCCTGTGTGGGGACTGGCGATCGAGGACGGATTCTTCCTTCCCCAAACTGGTGAAGATGGAATTGCGATCGCGTTGTCTGGAATTCGCGGCTGGTCGAAAACAAAGTTCCGCTGGAGCTTCCAGCCAGATTGCCGCGGAATCTATCCAAGCAAGACCGTCAAACTTGCTACCGAATTTCCGTTCGGAGTTTGGAAAGCTCGGCGTGACATCGACACGACGGAAAACTTAATCGTTTGGCCCAAAACAATTCCGTTAGAGCCCGCGGTACTCACAGATGGAGCAAATCGATCGCTTTTGCGGCCCAGTGATAAACGGACCGGGAACGAAGGTGATCGCATTGGCGTGCGAGCCTACCGCGAAGGCGACAGCCTGCGATTCGTGCATTGGGCTCAAACTGCGAAGTGCGGCCGGTTGATCGTCTCAGAAAGGCAAGGCCCCGCGCAGTCATCGGCCATGATTGCAATCGATTCCGACCCTAACGTGGCGCACGGAACTGGATCGAATTCATCGTTTGAAACTGCGATTCGTATTGCCGCGAGTCTTTGCGAACAGCTGTCGCGGCAGAACGTAAACGTCTTGGTTGCGTCCAACAATGATTCATGGGAAGTCCAGCCGACCGAGCTTAGTCGGAACGCTTCGCTCGATCGATTGGCAGCCATCACCAACGCCAAGCCGCTCGAAGTCACCGCCGCGAAACATCACGACGAACGCTTCGTCATTACAACGTCGGCGCAACCGTCTCGCTGGGGAGCGGGCTGGAAGGCGATCGTGCTGAATCATCTCGATGACGCTCATCCCTTGCGTTTCACTGAAAACAATGCGAAGGGCGAATGGATTCGAGTGGATGATTCAGCTTCATCGATGACTCAGTTCGCGGAGCGGTGGAAGCGGGCCGTTCGCTTCGCATGGCGAGGGACGGATCGAAAAGCGGGAGTCGCCTGATGAAGCCGTTTGCACTCAATACGGTACAGCCACTCGATTCGCGTCAAACGAGTGCCGCAGATATTGGGCTCGCGAGTTCTTCCGTATTGATGTTGACGTCGGTGTTGTTGCTACATGTTTCCATTCAGGACGCAAGTCCGCGTCCGTGGGTGGAGTGGGCTGATCTTGTGGTCACGATGCTGATCGCAGTGAGCGCGTTTTACTATTTCCGCATCGATCGGAGCGAACGGACGGCGAGTCTGCCCACGAGGCACAGAGATGGCACCCAGAGAATGGGCAAGCCCGTCGTCCCTTCGCTCTTTTCGACAAGTGAAATCGTTTTCCTGGTCTCTTTTTGTTGCTTGCCGTTTGTCACGGATATGGTTTTGAGGAGTCGAGCGGCCTACGGCAACCCGATGGAGATTCAGTTTCCGCTTGCGATGAGGAACTTAATGTTTGGACTGGTCGTTCTACCGAGAAAATCGACCGGCCGACTCGCAATGTTCACCAGCTTTTTCCTCGCCATCTTTAGTGCGTTGGTCACCACGTCGGCGACAACCAACGCGCTGCTCGCGGCATATGCATTACTTGGCTTATGGTGGCTGATGGGCGACTACTGGCAACGGATCAGTGCCCACTTTCCCAACGAGACGACGATGGAGATTCCGTACTTCGCCAGGGCAGGCGCGATCGGGTTGGTGTTGCTTTGCCTTGTTTGTGGAGCGTTTGTTTTCCAATCAAGTGCGGTTACCAGCGCCGTGGCTGGCTTGATGCCCAGCTCAGGCGGGACGGGTGGAAGCGACCCGTTTGCGCGTGGCGGTGTGGGCGATGGCGAGCAAATGGTTGGGGCCAAGGAGGACGCGGATAGCTTCGGTCCGATCGAAAGTGAACTCTTTCTGGAATCTCAGCAACCAACGCTGTACGACATGTTCATCGAGAACTATGCGGAACCGCAGATCAAGAAACGGGATAGCCGTTCGAGAGCGATTCCTTTGACGTCGAAGGAGACACAGAAGCAGAATCACACCAAGTTTGGGCAGAACAAAAAGGCAACTCGCGAGTTCAGTGCGATTCGTCGTCAGGCAGAAGATAGAGAACGGCGAAAGCTCGATGACGTGCAATCAAAGGCGATACTCTATGTCGCCGGTCGAACGCCATTGCATCTGGGCTTAGCCATTTTTGATCACTGGGACGGCCGAGAACTCTCGCTTCGAGGAGCAACACCAGAACCCAATCTCCGCCTAGAGTCAGACGGAGATCGAAAGTGGGCAACGTGGGAAAGCTCGTCATACGATGATCGCTTCTCGGCTGCCGAGAGCCACCAGCTAAAGATCATCAATCTTAATTCGCCGACCATTCCGACGCCGCCAAACCTGACGGCCACCCACATCGACAAACTGCATGCTGCTGACTTCTTCAGCTGGCAGAGCGGCCTACTGCGATTAGGAGGCGACAAGATCCCGTCGCTTACGGTCGTGCATGTGAAGTCTCGTTTCTGGCGTCGTGAAGGTTTGGACTCGTTGTTGCTTGGACGCATCACGTCCACCGAACAATATTTTTCACCAAGACTGCGGCAACTTGCGTCCGATTGGACGGCGAACGCTTCTTCCGACTGGGAACGAGTCGAAAAGATCCGCAAACGCCTTCGCGAGTTCAGTCACGAGCCGATGGCCCGCGTTCACGAAGACGCACCCGACGCCGTCGAGCACTTTCTTTTTGAGTCTCAACAAGGCCCAGACTATTTGTTCGCGACCAGCGCTGCGGTTCTGCTGCGATCTCTGGGCTACCGAACTCGAATCGTCAGCGGCCTGTACGCAGATCCTCAGAATTATGATCGCATGGCGAAAGCAACGGGCGTCTATTCAAACGACATTCATTTTTGGATGGAAATTGAAACCGAAAAAGGACACTGGGTTCCGGTCGAGTCAACGCCGGGCTTTGAAGTGCTGTACGCACGACAAACATTCTGGCAAGCCGCGACTACGACGATCGCCGGGTTCGCCAGACAGGTTCTAGCTCGGCCTGTTACCAATTCGATGCTGGTGATCGCCATCGCGGGAAGCGTACTCTTACGACGACAAATCCATGCGATGACCGCGTTGCTCTGGTGGCAGCTGCGACTCAAAGCGGCTCCGCGTCAGCAAGTACTGCAAACAGTCTTGCTGTTGCAACGTCTGACATCACGGAAGAACTCGTGTCGTCGTGATGGGCAAACAATCGACCAGTGGATCAAAACGCTGGGTGAATCGTGTCCTGACTCAGCCGCAGTCCGTCAGTTTCGATCTCTCGTTTCGTGGGCATGTTATGCATCGTCGGACCGCCCTTCTTTTGCGGCCGGATCAGTTCGGCAAACGTGCGTTGAATCCGTCAGATTGCTCAAAGGATGCGTGTGATCACGAAGGAGATGCAATGGAGACATTGATTAACAGCGAAAGCATCAACGAGCTCCGCCCGCTGGTCGATCGGTTGCGAACTACATTGCACTCAGTGCTTTGTGGCAAGGACGATGTCGTTGAGTTGGTAGTGACCAGCCTTTTAGCGCGAGGTCATCTCTTAATTGAAGATCTACCGGGGCTTGGCAAAACAACGCTTGCCAAAGCGATCGCGCGAGCCATCGGTGTACAGTTTTCTCGTGTGCAGTGTACGCCCGATCTGTTGCCAACCGACATCACGGGTTTCAGCATCTTCAATCAGGCGACTCGCGAGTTTGAGTTTCAACGCGGTCCCGTATTTACAGACGTATTGCTTGCTGACGAAATCAATCGAGCGACGCCGCGAACGCAAAGCGCGTTGTTCGAAGCGATGGCAGAACGACAAGTCACCATCGATCGAGAAACTCATCAGTTGCCCGCTGGCTTTTTCGTGATTGCTACGCAGAATCCGATCGATAGCCACGGAACATATCCGCTACCGGAAGCTCAACTCGACCGTTTCGCCGTCAAGCTGAGCATTGGCTATCCCGGCAGCGACGAAGAGACGCGCATGCTGGGCGAAGCAATTCAGTCTGTCGAACGAGATCGCAGTGAAATTGAAAGCGTTCTCACCGTGGAAGAGCTGCACCAACTGCAACAGCATGTGGCGGCGATCGAAGTCACCGAAAAGGTCCGCGGTTATATCGTGACGCTTGGCAAAATGACACGAGAACACTCCGCCGTACACATTGGCTTGAGTCCACGCGGACTGTTGATGTGGCAACGACTTGCTCAGGCAAATGCTTTTCTCGCTGGTCGTGAGTTCGTCACCCCCGACGATGTTCAAGCCGTCGCTCAGCCAACACTTGGCGTTCGGTTGACGGGTGACTTTGACTCAGCCGAAGCACTTGTCGCTGAGATTCTCTCGGAAGCTCAGATCCCCTGGAACGAAAACTGAACCCCAACGCAAACACTCATAGGGAAATGAAATGAAAATCGCAAAAAACAAAACCAACCGAACGTCTGGTTGGTTCTTCCTGATCACTAGCTTCGCTGTTTTGATGGCAGTCGGCTGCACGGAAACGTCGCCTTCATCCACGACGTCCAGCGGTGAAGAAGAGCACCACCACCACGACCATGGCCATCGCCCCAAGAGCTACCACGCCGCTTTAACGCAAATCAAACACTCACGTGACGAGGTGAAAGCTGCGTTTGATGCGGGCACGCCAGACGCATGTGATGATGCCCTTCACGAAGTTTCTGAAGTCCTCGATGCGCTGCCTGAAGTTGCTGCCGAAACAGACTTGCCAAAAGAAGATTGGCAAGTGGTGAAAGACCAGTCGAAAGTACTGTTCGATCAATTCATGAAGATCCACGATGGCTTTCATGTTGACGCTAAACAAGGAGCAAGCTTCGATTCGGTTGCCGACGAAATCAACAAGGCAATTGAGGTTTTGGAATCCAAGTTTGCGGCGACCGGTGAGAAAGTTCCATCAGGAC
>CAYNJG010000004.1:73430-78229 GCA_964397295.1 uncultured Pirellulaceae bacterium | reverse complement strand
GTAGTTCATGGCTTCTCCCGCAGAAATCACGGCCGTCGCCATGTACGAGAGAATCGTAAGACACGCAGCGACCGACGCACGTGACTTACTTGTTGTATTGAGCAGCGCGTTGTAGGCACCGCCGTTGAGCGGCAACGCACCCACGACTTCCGAATAAATCTTTCGGAACAGATAAAGCATCGCTGCAACGATCAGTAGACCAACTGGCGCGTATTTACCAGCTGCATAGATTGCAATCGCCGAGACGTATAGACACGACGAAGTAATATCGTTGCCGCAGATCGCGGTCGAGGCGAACTCGCCAAGTTTATGATGACCGTGACCAGATTCTTCAACCGGTTTATTCGCGTCGGTCTTGGATGGTTTTGAGGACAAAGTTGTCGCTTCCATGTACTTGTTGGGCAAACCGGTGACAAACCGAGAAAGCTGGGCGTTTGAAGGTTTTCGGCTATGAAAACCTAGGTTGTGCCTGACGCCGGACTCGGGTCGATCGGAATCATATCGAAAAATGGGGTTATACCGTTCTATCGCCGGTACTAACACCTGGAATTGCCGTTGAAAACGAGGTGCTACCGATGTACTTCGGATTCCAGTCCCCCAAACTCGGGGAAAAACCGCCTTTAGACGTTTGAATTTGCTCCTGCGATTAGGCAGGCCGTTCGGCGAGGTCGAATCTACGTCTGTCTGGTTGGCGGTCGACCGAAGCGCTGCGTCCTGAGCTTCCATGAAGGCGAGCCGTGTCAACGTAAACGAGGCGACCCAAAATAATCTAGGTCGCCTCGCAATGTTGATCGGCCCTGCTAAACCCTCAGGGTAATCGAGGTTGAGTTAAATCGCCCAAGCCGAATCATCATCTGCGAACGCCGCGTCCAGTGCGTCCACCGAATCGGCGGCACCCACTTCTGCGGCCGCTACTTCAGCTCCGACGGATTGGCCGAAGTTATTCGACAAGATAAGGAAGTCAGCGAAGGCAACCTGACCATCGCAGTCAACATCGCCCATTGATGCCGTGGCTTCAGAAGAACCGAAGTTTGTCGACAGCGTGAGGAAGTCAGAGAAGGAAACCATTCCATCGCCGTCGATGTCTCCGTTGCTTGGATTGCAAGCGGGAACCGGCGGTGGATTGATCGTCACCGTGTGTGTATCCGTGTCGTCCGTCGTCTCACCATTTGGCAATGTACCGACCACGCTTCCCTCATTCAGGAAGAACCCACGTGTGACATCCTCTTGCGTAACGATATACCGAGCCATGAACGTCGCCGACTCGCCAGCTTCGAGCGTACCGTCGAAATCGGTGAGCTCGGACGCATGCCATGTGAAAGCAAGATCCTTTTCAGCCTCGAAGTTTGCTGGAGTTGGCGTGCCATCAACATCTGCTCCGTCATCGAACAGATCGTCATAGAAGTAGAAACCATCGGCACCATCCGCGTCGGCACCTAAGTGCCATTGCCAGGACGGATCAATAGTGGGAGCAGCGTTAGGGAACGTCTGCTGCGCGGTGATGGATACGAAATAGTCACCATCTTCGAGCACCGTGAACGGTAACATCGCGTGGTACTCGTAAGCAGACCCACCAAACGGTCCCGAATGCGAAAGCAGCGTCGTTTGTACGTTGACGTCGTCAACTCCAGCGTCACCACCTCGAACGTAGAACGAATGCAAAATCGATCCAGGTAGACCACTGCCGTCGGCTGCCGCGATTTCAATCACGAAGTCAGTCTCTGCAGTTTGGCCACCAGTTGCGAAGCCCTCGTCGTACGCTCCAGCCCATGTAATCGCGTCGAGCACCGTTGCTCCTTGCGTCAACGTGAAGTTATCCCAAGCTTTCGCTTCCTCTGGATCGCTGACTAACGTGCGGTCAACCAAGGCGTAGACACCGAGGTCTCCGCTATCAGGTACCACAAAGCTTTGCTCGAAAGCGATATACGGTATGGCCACTTCTTCGTCTAAGACCACGCCTGGCGTATCATCCGACACGACAACGTTCGTCACCGTGAAGTCGCTGGTGTTTGTGACTTCCAACGCATAGATGAGTTCGTCACCCACCATGATGTCGTTGTGCAAATCGGGACTGCCGTTGATGTCCCACAGGAACTTGTCCAATTCGAGAACATCCATCGGAGCAATCGGCGTCGTTTCCACATCTGAATCACCAACTGAGTTGCCGTAGACATCGATTGAACTAACCGTACCAGTGTTCACGACTTCACCGGCCAACCCATCGTCTGCTGAGACAATGTACGATCCCATGAAGACAACAAATTCGCCAGGATTGAGTATGCCATCGAATTCGACCAGTTCTACGACATCGCCGATCTGAACATTCTCTTGCATCATGAAACCGGGCAAGCTGTCGACTACCGAAACACCAGTCAGCGTAGACTCACCCGTGTTGGTAACGGTAAAGCCGTAGATTAACTCGTCACCGACGAATATGTCTGTGTCCAAGTTAGGATCGCCATTGATGTCCCAGAGCATTTTGTCGATGTCGATCGAAGAAACGAGCGGATCGATCGGAGTCGTCTCCACATCGCTGCCTCCGACGGTATCGCCGAACATGTCGTGCGCGCTAACCGTACCCGTGTTTACCACTTCACCAGCGAGAACATCGTCCATCGTCACGGTGTAAGTACCCATGAACGTCACAAAGTCGCCAGGACTCAAAGTGCCATCGTAAGGAACTAATTCAACAACGTCGCCAATTTGCACGTTTTCATTGAATTCGAAACCAGGCAAGCTATCCGTCACCGAAACACCAGTCAGTTCAGTCTCGCCCGTGTTCGTGATCTCGAAAGCGTAGATCAGTTCATCGCCAGCACGGATATTCGTATGCAGGTTCGGATCACCGTTGATGTCCCAAAGGAACTTGTCGATATCGATTTCCGAGACCAACGGGTCAATCGGAGTCGTTTCCACGTCACTGTCCGTGATACCAATGTCACCTAAACCATTGGCGCTAACGGTTCCCGTGTTCACCACTTCGCCAGCAAGAACGTCGTCCATCGTCACGTTGTAGATACCCATGAACGTCACAAAGTCGCCGGGACTCAAAGTGCCGTCATAGGGAACCAATTCGACAACATCACCGATTTGAACGTTCTCATTGAATTCGAATCCAGGCAGGCTATCCGTCACCGAAACGCCAGTCAGTTCGGTCTCACCTGTGTTCGTAACCTCGAAAGCGTAAATCAACTCATCGCCAGCACGGATGTTCGAACTGAGGTTCGGATCACCGTTGATGTCCCAAAGGAACTTGTCAATGTCGACCGAAGAAACAGGCGTATCGATCGGTGTCGTCTCAACGTCACTGCCACCAATCGTATCGCCGAAGATGTCTTGCGAGCTAACCGTACCCGTGTTCACCACTTCGCCAGCAAGAACGTCGTCAATGGTTACCGTGTAAGTACCCATGAACGTTACGAACTCACCGGGGCTCAGTGTGCCGTCGTAAGGAACTAATTCAACAACGTCGCCAATTTGAACGTTCTCATTGAATTCGAAACCAGGCAAGCTATCCGTCACCGAAACACCAGTCAGTTCGGTCTCACCCGTGTTCGTGATCTCGAAAGCGTAGATCAGTTCGTCGCCGACACTGATGTCCGAGCTTAGGTTTGGATCACCGTTGATGTCCCAAAGGAACTTGTCGATATCGATGTCCGAAACCAACGGATCAATCGGAGTCGTTTCCACGTCACTGTCCGTGATACCAATGTCACCTAAACCATTGGCGCTAACGGTTCCCGTGTTCACCACTTCGCCAGCAAGAACGTCGTCCATCGTCACGTTGTAGATACCCATGAACGTCACAAAGTCGCCGGGACTCAAAGTGCCGTCATAGGGAACCAATTCGACAACATCACCGATTTGAACGTTCTCATTGAATTCGAATCCAGGCAGGCTATCCGTCACCGAAACGCCAGTCAGTTCGGTCTCACCTGTGTTCGTAACCTCGAAAGCGTAAATCAACTCATCGCCAGCACGGATGTTCGAACTGAGGTTCGGATCACCGTTGATGTCCCAAAGGAACTTGTCAATGTCGACCGAAGAAACAGGCGTATCGATCGGTGTCGTCTCAACGTCACTGCCACCAATCGTATCGCCGAAGATGTCTTGCGAGCTAACCGTACCCGTGTTCACCACTTCGCCAGCAAGAACGTCGTCAATGGTTACCGTGTAAGTACCCATGAACGTTACGAACTCACCGGGGCTCAGTGTGCCGTCGTAAGGAACTAATTCAACAACGTCGCCAATTTGAACGTTCTCATTGAATTCGAAACCAGGCAAGCTATCCGTCACCGAAACACCAGTCAGTTCGGTCTCACCCGTGTTCGTGATCTCGAAAGCGTAGATCAGTTCGTCGCCGACACTGATGTCCGAGCTTAGGTTTGGATCACCGTTGATGTCCCAAAGGAACTTGTCGATATCGATGTCCGAAACCAACGGATCAATCGGAGTCGTTTCCACGTCACTGTCCGTGATACCAATGTCACCTAAACCATTGGCGCTAACGGTTCCCGTGTTCACCACTTCGCCAGCAAGAACGTCGTCCATCGTCACGTTGTAGATACCCATGAACGTCACAAAGTCGCCGGGACTCAAAGTGCCGTCATAGGGAACCAATTCGACAACATCACCGATTTGAACGTTCTCATTGAATTCGAATCCAGGCAGGCTATCCGTCACCGAAACGCCAGTCAGTTCGGTCTCACCTGTGTTCGTAACCTCGAAAGCGTAAATCAACTCATCGCCAGCACGGATGTTCGAACTGAGGTTCGGATCACCGTTGATGTCCCAAAGGA
>CAYNJG010000004.1:0-73330 GCA_964397295.1 uncultured Pirellulaceae bacterium | reverse complement strand
AAGGAACTAATTCAACAACGTCGCCAATTTGAACGTTCTCATTGAATTCGAAACCGGGCAAGCTATCCGTTACCGAAACACCAGTCAGTTCGGTCTCGCCTGTGTTCGTAATCTCGAAAGCGTAAATCAGTTCGTCGCCGGCGCTGATGTCCGAGCTTAGGTTGGTGTCGCCATTGATATCCCAAAGGAACTTGTCGATATCGATCTCCGAGACCAACGGGTCAATCGGAGTCGTTTCTACGTCATTGTCGGTAACGCTACTACCGCCGACAGAGCCTTCTGGCCCCTCGGCACTTACTGTTCCCGTGTTGACAATTTCACCTGCGAGCACGTCGTCCATGGTGACGACATAGTTGCCCAAGAACGTCACGACTTCGCCCGGATCTAACGAGCCGTCGAAGGCAACCAGTTCATCGCCGACGAGTACGTCGTCTTCAAACACGAAATCGGGCAAGCTATCTGAGACTGAAACGTCCGTCAGTTCGCTATCGCCTGTATTGGTTACCTCGAAAGCGTAGAACAGTTCATCGCCGGCGCGGATGTTCGAGCTGAGGTTGGTGTCGCCGTTGATGTCCCAAAGAAATTTGTCGATATCAACCGATGGGTTGAACA
Source organism: uncultured Pirellulaceae bacterium (assembly GCA_964397295.1). GTDB lineage: Bacteria > Planctomycetota > Planctomycetia > Pirellulales > Pirellulaceae > CAYNJG01. Next base: position 72,718 of record CAYNJG010000004.1, on the reverse strand, counting down.
CGGGAGCGAAAGGCTCATATTCGTAGGAGACCGTGATGTTGCCAGAGACGGAAACGGGGTCGATTTGCAAGAACGCTCCGCCAGCGTTCATGGCACTGCCGACCTGATCGACGTCGAAGTCGAGTGCGAATGTGCTAGTGCCTTCATATCCCGCAAACAAAGTGGGATCGATGTTGCCCATGTCCATATCGGTCGATGTCGTACCATCGAATCGATCCCAGTCCGCTCCTCCGACGTCGAACTGATCAGTGTTGTCACCGTCAGTGCCTGCCAAGTTAAACGTCGCGCCTTGCGAAGTCGAAAGCGTTGTGAGAACCGAAGTCGGAATCGGCACTAGCGAGCTGAACAAGCCAACTTCTGTTGAAGAGAGCACACCCTCCGCGCCGAACGACACATCTAAGACTGCTGGACTATCACTGTCGTTGTCCGCCTGGAAAGATCCGCCCTCGGACGTCAAATCCATACTTACTTTCACAGAAAGCAAAGTACCGAGTGATGGATCGAATTGATCAAAAATTGCCGAGTCATTCAGGTCGGGTATTCCCGAGAATGATTCCGTTTCGGTGCAAGCACCTGCCGCACAAACTGACGTCGCTGTGTCCGCGGCCATAAGCCGGCGGGCTTCCAGTGGTTCTACTAATCGACGCCGTGATTTCGGCCTAGAACTCATTCGGTTCCGTCGCCGTGCCTCAAACCTGTTCATCGAATCTTCCTCTTGTATTCCGTGATGTCCAGCTAGATGGTGGGTAATTTACTAGCTACTTTGGTAAGGTAACCAAATGTTGATATCGTACAAGAATTTGGAAGAAATTAAGAAATGCCCCTCCTCCAATTCCTCTCCGACACTCCTAGAGAGCAGCATTGACGCGCGAAATCCGCCACCGCAAATTGCTTATCCCGTCTTTTTTTCGACGAACGAGTTTTGAAAGTGAATATGGGCAATAAGAATACCGCTGTTTTAGTTGGTTCTTGCGTTGTCGGATTGGTAGCAGACGCACTCTGTTTTCAAACTGCGCAAGTTGCGCAAGCGGACTCACCAAATGTCGTCGTGATTCTGACAGACGATCAGGGCTGGGGCGACTTGAGCCTGAATGGCAACACGAATCTTTCGACACCGAACATTGACTCGCTGGCTCGCGATGGAGCCAGTTTCGAGTCGTTTTACGTTTGCCCCGTCTGTTCGCCAACACGCGCTGAGTTTCTAACAGGGCGCTACCACCCCCGATCCGGTGTCTACTCCACCTCCGCGGGAGGAGAACGCATGGACGTAGATGAACAAACGATCGCCGACGTATTCAAGTCGGCGGGCTACACCACCGCGGCCTTCGGCAAATGGCATAACGGGATGCAGTACCCATATCACCCGAATGGTCGTGGATTCGACTACTTTTACGGGTTTTGTTCAGGCCATTGGGGCAACTACTTTGACCCGATGCTCGAGCGCAATGGTCAGCTGACTACCGGCAAGGGCTTTCTTGTCGACGACCTCACAAATAACGCGATTAAATTCATCGAACAACATCGCAAACAGCCGTTCTTCGTCTACTTGCCATACAACACGCCGCATTCGCCCATGCAAGTACCTGACGAATTTTGGAATCGATTCCAAGAAAAAGAGCTCAGAATGCATCATCGCGATGGTGAAGAAAAAGAGAATCCATTGCATCTGCGCGCGGCGCTCGCGATGTGTGAGAACATTGATTGGAATGTCGGTCGACTTTTGAAAAAGCTTGATGAACTCGATTTGACCAACGACACCATCGTCGTTTTCTTTCATGACAACGGCCCGAACGGCGCGCGCTGGAACGGCGAGATGAAAGGCCGCAAAGGATCGACCGACGAAGGCGGCGTGCGTTCGCCATTGCTCATTCGTTACCCAGCCAAACTCAAGGCCGGCACACGCGAGCCACAAATTGCAGCAGCGATAGATTTACTACCAACACTCAGTGAGCTGGCTGGCATCGAACACACGCCTAAGAAAAAGCTCGACGGCATGAGCCTTGTGCCACTGCTTACCGACACCGCCGCCTCATGGCCGGATCGCTTGATCTTCAACCACTGGCGAGGCCGAGTGAGTGTGCGTTCGCAACGATATCGCTACGACGGAAAAGGACAACTGTTCGAGATGACCACCGATCCCGGACAGCGCACGCCGATCCAAAACGAGAAGGTTGCAAGTAAAATGAGAACCGCCGTGGAAGCATGGAAGCAAGAGCTGTTACCGGAACTCGAATCAGATGACCGTCCGTTCATCGTCGGTCATCCGGACTACAAGTACACCCAGATCCCAGCACGAGACGCAAAAACGATCGGCGGTATCGAACGTTCGAATCGCTTTCCCAACTGTTCGTTCTTCAGTAACTGGAAGACGCTCGATGACCGCATCACGTGGGACGTCGAAGTTCCTGCCGACGGTAAGTTCGAAGTGCAGATCTACTACACCTGCCCAGCGGCGGATGTTGGCTCGACATTCGAACTCACTTTCCAGGGCGCCAAGCTTGCCTCGAAAATCACCGAAACGCATGACCCGCCGCTGCAAGGCGCCGAGCACGATCGCTTTCCCCGCGCGGAATCGTACGTGAAAGATTTCAAACCACTTTCGATGGGTACGATCGAACTAAAGAAAGGCAACGGAAAACTCAGCCTCCGCGCAACCGACATCCCCGGTTCGCAGGTCATGGACTTTCGGTTGATGATGCTCACGCGAATCGAATGAGCAACACATAAGACGAAACGTCTTGCTTGAGATGTAACGGCCTTTACAATGTGTTCTCCACAACGAGTGCACTGGGGCCAACATGAAAAAACTGGTTCGATTCAGCTTGGCCAGCCTCTTGGTCGTGATCACCTGCGTTGCCATTTGGCTAGGGCTGATCACGAACGATGTGCGCAACCAAAAACTGGCCGTGAGCCACATTCAAGAAAATGGTGGCACCATCGTCCAGACCAAGCCACGATTCAAATCGACTCCGAAGTGGCTTCAAACATTCATCGGCGAAGAATTTTTTCGGCGCGTGACGGTAGTCGACTTTGCGACAAATCAGGGACGGCAGCGCGACAGTTTTCAATTCAAAGCGAGCGACCAGGTTCTCTCAACTTTGGGCAGGCTTGATGACATGGAAGTGATCGAGCTCGGCTATGGCGTCGAGGTGACTGACGATGGCCTTGAGCATCTCAAACAAATGCAGAACTTAAAGACACTATACCTGTATCGGTCGAGCGTAACGGGTACCGGCTTCCGACATCTCGCCAAGCTGCCAAACTTAGAATCGGTTTCGTTGGCGAACAGCAAGCTCAATGACCAAGGGTTGGCACAGTTAGCCCGATTGTCACAACTCACTTGGTTGCGACTCGATCACACCGACATCACGGACGAAGGGCTCAAACACCTCCACGACCTGACCAAGCTGACTAGCCTGACGTTGATGGGAACAAACGTTACTGAAGAGGGAGTAAAAAAACTTAAAGAATCACTGCCTCAATGCCAGATCGTTGCTGGGGAAGACCACTACGAAGTATCGGACGCGCCGCTGTTTCCGGACGACGCGAAGCCAACGGCCGCTCAGATTCAGGAAGCCTTCAACAACCTGCGAACACCTGACGGCTACCGGATGATCGGCGTCGTGGGTACCAACCAAGCAGATGGCAAAGGACTTGTCACGGAACTAGCACTCTACAGCATTCGAATCTCACCCCAAGTATTGCACAAGCTAGTACAGCACCAACTACCGCATCTCAAAAGTCTCACGGTCGAAGGCGACGGCGTCAGCGACGAGTTTGCAAAAACGATTGCGAAAATAACGCAGCTCGAAACTCTCATCATAAATCGGTCTCCGATCACCAATGAGGCCGTAGAACATTTGACGCAATTAAAGGGACTCACCTTTCTAGACCTTCGAAACAACAATGAGATCACCGATGAAGGGCTAGTGCATCTAAAATCGTTGAAGAACCTTCGAACGCTTAGGCTGGGCTCCACCGGAGCAACGCCCAAAGGCGTCGATTTTCTCAAGCAGGCTTTACCTGACTGCGAAGTGGCCTGGTAGCTCTGGTGTCGAAATCGTCGGCATGCTGGCCACGCATCGATTTTCGAAAGACTCGCTTGAGTGCGTGCGTGCGGACTGGTACTTTTGTGCACGGGCGTGTTGACATTGCCCGGACGATTCAGCCAACTCCAATCCTGCAGGCTCACATGCAAAGACGAACATTCATCCAATCTGGACTAGCTTTAACGGGCGCTGTCGCTCTGTCGTCACCAACGCTCGCGCAAGAATCCAAACGACCGTGGATCAACCCGATCGGCGTTTCCACGTATTCGTTCTGGCAATTCCGTCGCGATGATTTTCGCCCTATCGAAAAATGCCTGGAGCTCGCAGCCGACATGGGATTCGATGGCGTCGAAATTCTTAAGGTCCAGTTCGAAGAAAAAGATCCTGCTAACGGCCAGTTGCAGAAGATTAAGCAGAAAGCGTTCAAGCTGGGCCTCGACTTGATGGGCTACTCCACGCACCAGAGTTTCGTGAAGCCTGACGAAGCAGAGCGACAAAGTGAAGTCGACAAAACGATCAAACAAATCGAGGAAGCCTATCAGATGGGTATTCCAACGATGCGTATCAATACCGGACGCTGGGGAACGAGCGGTTCGTTCGATGAGCTCATGAAGAACAAGGGCATAGAACCGACCCTCAAAGGCTACACCGACGACCAAGGTTTCGGTTGGGTCATCGGCGCGATCGAAAAACTGATTCCCACCGCGGAGAAATGTGGCGTCACGCTGGGTCTCGAAAACCACTGGGGACTCGGTCGCACCGCCGCAGGCGTAAAACGCATTGTTGACGCGATCGATTCGCCATGGCTACAGATTACTGCCGACACGGGTAACTTCCTTGAGGATCAATACACGCAACTCGAGGCGATCGCACCGCAAGCAGTCTTGATGCAAGCCAAAACGTACTTCGGCGGTGGTTCGTGGTACACGCTGGACATCGATTACGCCCGCGTGGCGAAGATCATGCAAGATGCCAATTATCGTGGCTATGTTTCGCTTGAGTTCGAAGGAAAAGCGGAGATCGAGGATTCAGTGAAGAAGAGCCTCGCGTTGCTCCGACAACACTTTAGCTAAGCCAGCATTGCGACACTTGCTTTGGACGGAACCATGCACACTATCTTACGCGCATTCGTCACGGCGACGAATTTATTGATTGACGCAACGGAAGAACAAATCGACGCGCGAGGCGGCAAGAAAGCCATCTCGTCGGTTTGGGCCGAGATGCCGAACATGTCGGCCGACGTCATCCAAGTCGCCGAACAGTTGCTCGACGATCCGACGCTGGCGAAAGGTGAACCTTGCCGAAACGAAGGACGATGGCTGAAGGCGGTCGTTGACGAAGTGGCAACCACATCCGAACAGCCTCCACAGTCAGACGAAGCCTCGTGGTCCAGCATCGCTCGCTTCACTGCGTGGCTTGCGTTCTGCCTGAATCAGTCAAAGGCGTACGCGAAAGATGCCGAGTACGGTCAAAACGGATTCAACCAAATCTGCAAACTGATCGAAGAAGCCGACGACTTCGAAAAATCAATTCTCACCACGGCGATCACCGAAGCAAGCGCGCACCTTGAGTCGCAGGAATCGGAGACGACCAAGGAAATCGTTTCGACCTACGACGAACTAGTCCGAGCTATTGGGTAGTAGAAAACGTCATCGACGATACCAGGAAACTATCCACTCTCTGTGCCACCGTACCTCTGTGAGACATTCCTGTCCGAGGAAAGACTTATTGAGTTCCTTACAGTAGTTCGCAAAAACATTGCGGATACAACGGTACGTACGACCTAGTCGTGAACTACTAGCGAGCAAGCGAAGCCGTGAGCAACGCATGTAACCCGACTAGTGACACAGTGCTGGGACTCACTTTGCTTCCTGCGATTGCTGGTGATTTAGTATCACCCCAGGTGATAGCACTACGGCAACTTGCCCGAGTCAGGTGGTAATGGTTTAATTGTGGATTATCACATGAGTGAACTTAGTTAGTCGTTTTGGTCGCACCGAACCTACACATGCTTTCAACTGTCCTACCCTGAATGAGCAACGCTACTCCCTGAGTGCCGAAATGTCTGCTAGGACAATCTTTTCCGTTGGACTCCAACTCCCTGGTAATGCTGCGGAGTATGTCAGTTTCTGGTCAAATCAGTCCTTACTTGACGCTGACATCATCGTGTACTCCCCTGGCTTCAACATTGAACCGGACCATGTGTCTTACTATCGAGGAAAACTATCGTTAGGAGAATCTGGATCCTTTCGCCTACGCGAACAATTGAGTCACTGGCGGACCGAACTCAAGACAGCTTTTGAGGCAGGGAAGACAATTTTTGTTTACCTTCAGACTCCGGAAACAGTATTTGTTCAAACAGGTCAGAAAGAACACTCTGGTACCGGTCGAAATCGTAAGACGACAAATTTCGTAGAACCTGCTTCATCGTATTCTGCGATTCCAATTGAGCTCTCGGTTCATGCACGAAGTGGTGAACGCGTCCGTCCAGCAACCGATCTCACATTCCTCGCGACGTACTGGGATCAATTTGGTGACGTATCACCATATCTAGCAACAATTAGTGGTGAATTCACCGATGAATTCATCAAAACGCAATGCGGTGATTTGACTGTAGCCGCAGCAATACGAGGTAAGTCGGGAGCTATGATTTTCCTGCCTCCTTTCACATACGACGATAGAGAATTTATTGAATTAGATGACAAACATTGGACGAAAACTGCTATTCAATTCGGCCATCGACTGTCCGCCTCTTTGCTGTCAGTATCGGATGCGTTAAAGGCAGACTCACAGATTACGCCACCGCCAGAATGGACCGCATCTCCAAGCTTACGCGTCCCCAAAGAAAATGAACTCGAAGTTAGAATAGAAGAAAAAACCGAACGCATAGAGGAACTAAACAACGAAAAAATAGAACTGGTGAAAGAACTTTCTCAAATTGGCGAACTACGGCGCCTGCTTTTTGAAAAAGGGAAACCACTTGAAGAAATCATCCTATTCTCCCTACGACAGCTTGGATTTTCGGCTGAGGGTTTTGACGATGGCGAATCCGAATTTGATGCGGTATTCACTAGTGCAGAAGGAAGATTTCTAGGTGAAGCGGAGGGGAAAGATAAGCGCGCAGTAAACATTGCAAAAATCACCCAACTCGAAAGAAATCTACAGGAAGACTTTGCGAGAGACGAGGTTGCTGATTTCGCTAAGGGCGTTCTTTTTGGAAATGGTTTTCGACTAAAACCTCCTGCGGATCGAACCGACGTATTTACCGAAAAATGCTGTATTGCGGCAAAACGCCTAAGAATTGCATTGGTCTTCACTCCCGATCTATTTGATCCTGTTCGATATTTGATTTCCAACGCTGATCCAGGCTACGCCGAAAAATGTCGGATCGCAATTTTCAAGACAGAGGGTGAGATAGTTAGTTTTCCGAACGTGCCCGCTCTTGTCTCATCACCTCCGGAAACCGAGGCAACTGGAGCCAAGTAGTCCCGACGCAAAAACTCGTTATCTTGACTTACGTGAAGCGGACCGTGACAGCACAAACAAATGCGTTGCCGTTTTCACTCGACCGCTCCGCGGTAGTGCCACCCTCGAAATCGACATTCATTGATCGGTATGGCAACACATTGCTTGGCGATGATGCCGTCGCGTTTCGTCTCTCGCGACTCATCGAAGACGATGTAATTCTCAGAAACTATGACGACCAACCGACACGATGGATTCTCGTAGCTGCTGATTACCAAGATCTTTTCCAACACGTTGCCGTTGATGAAAACAAACTGGAATCTGGCATTGTCGATCTGACCATTACTTAACTGGCCAGGGTTTACGCTATCCTCAATTCTTGTCGCTGCAATTACGGAAGATTGTCTCGTGCCGAAGAATGGTCGTGGATGATCAGCCAGTGACCTTCAAGCTTACGAAAGACCAAACTAAAGTTACCACCGATATCTGGATCGTCTGCGCGCTTTAGCTGCCACTCTCCTAGCACCAACGCCACGCCCTCGCCCAACACGTCGATCTCCAGATTGGAAAAACGAAGCTGCCCCATCTTCTCCGGCGTCGGATATTTTTTCTGGTAGGACTCAAGCGTCGCTTTCCAACCGCGACGTGTGGTACCGCCCGAGCTAAACGTGAGTTTGTCAGACTTCCAGTAGTACTTCATGAATTCAGGAATGTCCGCCGCGTTCCAAGCTCTGACTTGCTTGCTCATGAGCTCAGTGATCTCGGTCACGTCTGGATCGGCAGTCACCCGATTATCTTTGGGAGCAACAGTTTCTTGCGGTTTGGCAGTCGCCAGAGACACAACCATCGTCACTAACAATATGCCGCAGGACACTCTCGTCACGAAGGCAAATATTCGTTTCATGTCGTTCTCGCTAGAAAGTTCAATACCGGCGTTTCTGTCTTGCCGCCAAGAATACCAACAGTAAGAAGAGGTGAAAACTTGGTTCAGGAACGTTTTGCAGTGTAGCGACGGCTCCGAAGTTTTCGGACAACGCTAAGAAATCGGCAAATTGAGTTCCTTCATTCCCGTCGAAGTTGCCCTGCGTCCAGTTTGCCTCGCGATTTCCGAAGTTCGCAGACAAACTAAGAAAGTCCGCGAAGTCCACATCGCCGTCGAGATTCGTGTCTCCCACGCGGTGGAGAAAACCGTTTTCGGCGCTTGCCTGTTCGAGCCACGACGACACATCATCGCCATCAAGTGCGTCATCCCAGTCGATGTCGAAGAGCGGATCGTCACTATCACGATTTCTCGCCAGGACCAACTCATTCAAGTCGTCGATCGTGCAGAGTCCGTCGCCGCTTGTATCGCAACCAAGACCACGAGTGAGTCGAATCAGAAACGCGCCCTCGACGCTGCTGACTGCTGAACGAGGATCTTGTCCGCCAATCAATAGCAGCTCACCGTTTTCGTCTTCGCCGATGCTAAACAGCCGATCCGGCAAAGCGGCCTCGCCGTCGATCGTGTCGTCTTCGTCCGTGCTCACGGGAAAGAGTGCTTCACTGCGACTTAGATCGAACTCGAAAATCTGGCCGAAACTATCATCCGTCGGATCGATCGAGCCGTAAAACAGTCTCGCCGAAACTCCAGATTGTCCGAAGTCACCGAACACGTATTTGCCGAACAATTCTGGAAACGCGGATCCTCGGTAGACGATACCGCCAATGACGGATCGTCCCACGTCACGACCGTATTCAAAGACGGGCGGCGAATGTGGGGCTGGACCAGCGAGTTCCACGAAGTCATTATCTTGGCGTGTCCCTTCGAACCTACCCCAACCTGAGTTACTGCCCGGCGTGACCAGCGAAATCTCTTCGCGATTTTGTTCGCCCACGTCTCCGAACGTGATGGTACCCTGCTGCGAATCAATGTTCAGTCGAAACGGACTGCGCAGGCCGTAGGCAAAGATCTCAGCGAGCGTACCGGCGTCGCGCGATTCGACCACTTCGTCACCGGCAAACGGATTGATCGGGGATATGCTGTAGGCCGGCAAATTGGTGTTTTCGTTGTTGCGAACCAGCGAGTGGGCATCGGGATTCGGGTTGATGCGCAGAACGTTACCGTAAATCGAAGAAAGATCTTGCGCAGCCTGCTTGCGTGTCGCGTTCGTCGATGCGTTGGTGAAACTGTTGCCGCCATCACCGCTACTGATATAAAGCTGACCGTAATCCGAATGGGTTGGCTCGAGTGATAGGTCGAAGGCCATGTCCGTAAGGTTATGGAAAGGCCCCGGCTGCGCGACGCGCAGGATCTCGCGCGAATCGCTGACAGAAATACTTGGCAGCGAGTTTTGATCCGCGTTGCCAACAATCGTCCCGAGGTCCCACTCGCGAATAACGTCTTGATGGACTTCTCCGGCGAATGGAAAGTCCACGTGCTCCGGCGAAAGCCCGCTGGTTGACGCGCCGTTCTCCGTCGTGATCGTGTAGAGCTTTCCGTAGCCAAACTCGGCCGGATTGCCGGCAAAGTTCGGGTGCACGACGATACCCGTTGTTCCCGATTCTTGCTGAAGTTGCAGGCCACTTTGCTGACTATTGAAAAGCGGTTCGTCGAGCAGACCAGCTTGTTGATCAAAAACGCGGATGGTTCCGCCGAGCGTCGCGATCAGCAATCGTCCGGTTCCATCGTCCAACGGAACAACGTCCGTGGGCGTAAGTTCGAGCGCTTCGCTGCCGAGATCGAGAACCGGATTCCACGCGGCCGCAGTCCTGAGTCGCACACTGAGGTCGCCCGGTTCCACCGTGTTTTGCGCTAAGGCTTGGCCCAGCAATAAAAACGTGAGTAGCAGAGCAGTGGTTTCGTGTTTCATGATGGATTTCCCATTTAAATATACTCAAACATGCAGTCGGTGACACGGAACACGTGTCGCAATAAGACAGATTCGTTGGCGGCGCAGGAAGACAAAACGCAAACCCCATCGGCAAGCAAAAAATCGCTGCTTTGCTTGACTCATTTGCTCGCGTACGCGGCGACGCTTAAACTGATTGGCACGCGGGCAATCGATTGAACGCGGAGTGCTCCAAAAAGTCGTGCGGTGTGGACGGTCCACTCTTCGGAAGCGTCACGTTATGCCACAAATGGAGGCCGCAATTGGATTGGTACGATCTCACGGACAAGTACCACGAGATGACCTTCGCCCACGACGGTGACCTTGAGTCACTGCCGGAAGAATGGCAACGCGAGTTGGCTGCCGTTTGGCGATTGGAGGCGGACGTCAACAACGGTGGATACCTGCAGTTCATCACCAACTGGGGCGTCGGCTCTCATCGGTATGGCCTGGCCGCACTACAAAAGATGGGTGCAGACAAGATGGCAAAGATCGTCGCCGACTGTTATTCAAAACTGACTTCGGCATTAGAAATAGATAAACTCAGTCACGACCAACTTCAGGCATTGATGCCAAACCCCATGATTGATCGCGATGGGAATACGGTCAAAGAAGCTGGCTCAACTTTGCCGGAGAGCGTGCTGGCTGACGTTGGTACGCTATCGTATGAATTCATGGATTACCCGGACGACGTCGCGGAACTCGGGCTCAAGTACTACGGACCGTTCGTGACGAAATGAAGTGTGGATTAAACCCTGAAGCGCAACCGGGCATAACACAAAAAATGCACAGGAGTCGCGAAGCCGGGCGTAAGCAAATGGGGAATCACTTGTCGCGAGATTTTAAATGTTATCCGGCCAACGATCGATGAATGAAAACCACCAGCGAGACCATTTGAAGATGGCCCTAATTGTCACTGCGAAAACTGCCGGATAGCAAACGATTGAACAAACGCGGAGTGCTCAAAACAGTCGGATGCCGATGGTTCTGTTTACACATAATCAACTCTTCGTACCCGGCTACCGGTAACGTTAGGTGGCCTAATTCGAAATCACGAAGGAGATAGCATGCGAAACGCATTTCGTCTGTTCCTGATCATTTTGCCGTGTGTTTGTGCTTCGCGTCTGTCCGCGCAGGAAAATATAATCGGCACATGGCCAGTCGGCGGCGGACCCATCACTGTTTCGCCTATTGAAGGTACATACACCACTCGTGGCTTCGAGTTTGTTTCTGCTGGTGGCGAGTTAATGCCAGGTTCATCGCCAGCACCGTTTGAATTCATCATTCCCAATGTCGCAGATCCAATGTCGTCCGTAACAGTTGTGAACGTCGCTGATGTTGTGACTATTGATGGTCCTTTGACACTCGATATCTTTGTTTCACCACGTGCAACAAACGGCGATATCGTTGGATTTTGTGCCGATCATACTACTTGCTCGTTCCCCGTCCGTATGGTGCCTGAGCCGACCGTACGCTGTTGGAGGTTTCTAATCTTACTCGGTTTCGTTTGCATTGGTCGTTCAGATCGTAGACATTCGCCTAAGGCCGCATTGGTTAGAACCGTACTCGGCCCATCGGCTGCCTAACAAACGGATCGAATACGCGTTTTTCAAAATGGAAGATCAACCGCACCGGCCCGGTTATCGATGACGTTAGGCGGCTGCAATCTATTCTAGGATGCATTGATGCCAAACAAGTACGACAACTTGGCGACTGACTTAGGGGTTCATTCCGGCCTTGTTGCTGTGGGTATGCTTTGGTTGATCGTGGCGATCATCGTGATGTGTTACGCCACGGTTCTACTATTCATGGAATTCGTCTGGGAAGGCCGCGGGCAGCAAAGCTTCCTTTCATATTTCTGGGTTCCCGTAGTGTGGTACGTGACCGGTATTTCTTGGTATGCCGGCGCGGCTTGCTTGCTCGGTAGGTTTGTACGGACGTCGGCATTCTTCTTGCTAGTTGGGGTTATTGCCATCTTCATTCGCTGACCTGCTGGCTAATTCATTTGCAATCCTGCGCCACCGAAAAGCTCCGGTCGCTCAATTGCGATCAGAAAGCCGCCATCCAAGCACTCGCTAGACCAACGCCTCGAATCTGGAGCAACGAAGTCTTTTGGAAAGTGAAGAGAGTTGTCCTGGCTAGAGCGAGCTATGTATGTGGCACCCATTGTCCAGAACCAAGATTTCTCTGAGCTCTGCGTTCAAACGTTGCTAGACCACCTCAGACTCATTCTTCGGCAGTGATGGTTTTGATAGCAGATTGCCACCAATGTAAGAGTTGTTCCGTTAAGAAGAGCTTGGCAACCTGACAACTTGAAATCTAAAATAACCACTCCAACTTCAGTCGCAATTCTGTAGTGGGGTGTCGAAGGTTGCGAGCAAATAGCTTTAGTTTCTGCTAGATTCAGACCTCATACTTTTGCGAATTTATTGACGGCTAGGTTACCGGATGGCCAAGAAAAAGGCAGCTAAGAAAAAAGCAACCAAGAAGAAGGCAGCAACTAAGAAGCCCAGCACCAAGAAACAGAAGGACACTACTGCAAATCTTGGTTTTGAAGCCAAGCTCTGGTTAGCTGCGGATAAACTTCGCAACAACATGGACGCCGCCGAGTATAAGCACACTGTGCTTGGGCTGATCTTCCTCAAGTACATCAGCGATGCGTTTGATGAGCACCACGCGAAGCTCGTCGCTGGCGAAGGCGAGTATGAAGGAGCTGATCCGGAGGACGCCGACGAGTACCGAGCCGAAAACGTATTCTGGGTTCCGAAGGAAGCTCGCTGGCTGGAACTACAGAACAACGCAAAACAGCCGACAATCGGCAAGCTGATCGATGACGCAATGGATGCCATCGAGCGGGACAATCCGAAGCTCAAAGGCACGCTCACCAAAAACTACGCTCGGCCGGCACTCGACAAGCAGCGACTCGGCGAGCTGATCGACTTGATCGGCACCATCGAGATGATCGCTAAGCCAGACGCTGACGGCGACTCGACAACGCCGTCCGACGCACAAACTGCCCATCGCTCCAAAGACATCCTCGGTAGAGTTTACGAATACTTCCTCTCTGAATTCGCATCCGCCGAAGGCAAGAAAGGCGGCCAGTTCTACACGCCCAGTTGTGTCGTCCGCACGCTGGTGGAAATGCTGGCCCCGTACAAGGGCCGCATCTACGACCCGGCGTGCGGCAGCGGAGGTATGTTCGTCCAGGCCGACAAGTTCATCAAAGCCCACGCCTCCGGCAATGGAAACGGCAAGAAGGGCAAAGGAAAAACCGCCGCTCCAAAAATCAAAGGCGACATCGCCATCTACGGTCAGGAATCCAACCCCACCACTCGACGTCTGGCGATGATGAACCTTGCGATTCGCGGCATCGACGGCGACCTTGGCAAAGAGCACGCCGACACCTTCCGCCGCGACCTGCACAAAGACCTCAAAGCCGACTACGTCATCGCCAATCCGCCGTTCAACGACAGCGACTGGCACCGCAACGAAGAAGACGTGCGTTGGAAATACGGCACGCCTCCCAAAGGCAACGCCAACTTTGCATGGGTGCAGCACTTCATCCACCATCTCAGTCCGACGGGCACGGCCGGATTCGTGCTGGCCAACGGCAGCATGAGCAGTAACCAGTCGGGCGAAGGCGACATCCGCCGCCAGATCATCGAAGCCGATCTGGTCGATTGCATGGTCGCGATGCCCGGTCAGTTGTTTTACAGCACGCAGATTCCGGTCTGCCTGTGGTTCCTGACACGAGACAAAGCCGCCAAGGGATTCCGAAACAGGAAAGGCGAGACTCTGTTCATCGACGCCCGCAAAATGGGCACGCTGATCGACCGAGTCCACCGCGAGCTAACCGGCGCCGACATCGCCCGCATCGCCGACACCTACCACGCGTGGCAAGAGAACCCTCTGCTCGACACTCGCAACTCGTCACTCGACACTTACTCCGACATCCCCGGTTTCTGCAAAAGTGCGACGCAGTCCGAGATCGCCGAACACGGCCACGTGCTCACGCCGGGCCGTTACGTGGGAGCGGAAGAAGTCGAGGACGACGGCGAGCCGTTTGAGGACAAGATGCGTCGCTTGGTCGGCGAGCTTGGCGGTCAGTTCGAGGAGTCGTCGCGTTTGGAGGAAGCCATCAAGTCCAATCTGGAGGCGTTGGGCTATGGCGGATGAGTCGCCAAACGGAAAATGGCGAGAAGTCATGCTCGGCGATGTCGTCAGCATTACCCATGGCTGGCCGTTCAAGAGCAAGTTCTTTTCTGAAGACCTTTCGGGCAAGCCGATCGTCGTGAACATCGGCAACTTTCAATACACCGGCGGGTTTCGTTTTGAATCAACGACGGTTAAAGAATATCGCGAAGACTATCCCGCCGAATACGACCTGAAACCGCGAGACATTCTGCTAGTAATGACGTGCCAGACAGCAGGCGGAGAAATTCTTGGAATTCCGGGCCGCATACCCGACGACGGTCGAACTTATTTGCACAACCAACGTCTCGGTAAAGTGGTCGTCAAGGAAGCCGATGCCGTTGATCCCGACTTTCTTTACTGGCTTTTCCTTTGGTCGGAATTTAATCGCGAGCTGTACGTTGGTGCGACTGGGACGAAAATCCTGCACACCGCTCCAAAACGCATCGAAGCATTCAAGTTCAAGCTGCCTCCCATCGGAGAACAGCGAGCGATCGCGTCGATCCTTGGTGCGTTGGACGACAAGATCGAGTTGAACCGTCGGATGAATGCGACGCTGGAGTCCCTTGCGCGGGCGATCTTCAAGAGTTGGTTCGTCGATTTCGACCCCGTGCGCAGCAAGAGTGGCCAGCAGGCCAATCCGCCATCGGGAACCGGAGCCGCCACGGCGACCTCGCCGCCCCCTCGCGACCTTTCCCCCGATTCCTCGCCCGCGTATTCGCCCTTCACCCTTCCACCTTCCCTCTCGGCTCTTTTCCCCTCCACCTTCCAAGACTCCGACCTCGGCAAGATTCCAACGGGCTGGGAAGTTGTTCGGCTCGGGGACTTTGCGAACAACCACGACAAGTTGCGGCAGCCGGTCAAAGGAAAGGATCGTGTGGCTGGACCATATCCGTATTACGGAGCGTCGGGCGTCGTCGATCACGTTAACGAATTCATCTACGACGGAGAGTATTTGCTCGTCGCCGAAGATGGCGAGAACCTACGAACGAGAAACACACCGATCGCGTTTCGCGCGACAGGAAGGTTCTGGGTAAACAACCACGCCCATGTTCTTTCGGGCGACCACGATGGCGTGACTCGATTCTTGATGTTCACGCTTCGAGCAACTGACATCAGCGGCTACCTCACTGGGTCAACAATTCCCAAGCTAAGTCAACGAAGCATGAACGAAATAACGTTTGTGAAACCGAGCGACGAGGTATTTGATGCGTTTGGAGAACTGGTTGATGGCATCTTCAAACGCATGGACGCCAACGAGTGGGAGTCCTCAACACTGAGCACCCTTCGCGACACGCTGCTTCCCAAGCTTCTCTCCGGCGAGTTGCCCGTCCCTGCCGCCCTCACCGCACACAGGAAGTAGTGGCATGAGCCGACAAAACGTTTGGAAACACAGAGGCACTGAGATCACAGAGGAATGTCGCATGCGAGACTCCGTGTCCTCTGTGCCTCTGTGTTTCAATAGGTCCGCGCAAGCGTCCTCGACGCTGGGCACCCTTCGCAACACGCTGCTACCCACGCTTCTTTCCGACGAGTTGCCTGTCCCCGCCGCGCTCAGGCCCTCGCCAGTGTGCAAGGTTGAAGGATGAAACATGGAAAAGAATGAGTTTGAACAAATCGATCCCCTCATCGACGACATTTCCGAGCAGGTGAGTGAGTTGATCGAAGGTGAAACACTCGATCAACTCAAAGCCAAGCTGGCCGAAATCAGTCGGATTCTTGGAGAGCCGTATTCGTTGACGCTCGACATCAGCCTTCAGGTTTTCGACGAGGAGCGAGAAAAGAGCCTACCGCTGCTACAAACCGGTCTCGCAACCAATAGCGGATCGCCTGCGCGCCAATGTTGGGGCGACTCATCCCCGCACCGCTACGTCGTCCACGGCCAGCTCAGCATCGTCCCCCACGACCATTGCCCTGACTGCTGGGGGCGTTGGGATGCAAAAGACCGCAACCCAACCTGCCCCGAATGTGGCGTCAGCATGGGAGATCAAGTCATGTGGCTACTCGACAACGACTTGTGCCCCCACTGCGAGAAAGGCACCGTCACCGCCAGCGAACCCACCTGCACGCAGTGCGGGCGATCCGTGAATCCAGCCTATATCGTGTGGGGGTAATGAAAATGGTCTCCTTACCGCTGATTCGCAACACGCTCATTGCTAAGTTTCTAACCGGCGAGACAAAAAAGGTGAAGGTTGAAGAGAGAAGGGTAAACGTATGAGGTTGAAAAGTTTCACTCTTCACCATTCACCGTTCGCATTTTATTTGCTCACCGTCACCTCGGAGGCCCTCGCAAATGGCTGAGTCGTTTAATGTCTACCTCGACGAAAGTTGTCACTTGGAGCACGACAGAATCAAACCCATGACTCTGGGCGCTATTTGGTGCCCCGAAGAGAAGGCTCGCGAGATCTCGATTCGAGTTCGCGACATACAAAAGTCTCATGGGTTGTCACCTCAATTCGAGTTCAAATGGACAAAAGTTTCTCCAGCAAAACTCGACTTTTACCGGGCGATCATTGACTACTTTCTTGATGACGACGACTTGCATTTTCGATGCATAGTCGTTCCCGACAAGACCCAGTTGGAACACAACCGCTTTCACCAAACGCACGACGATTGGTACTACAAAATGTGCTTCACGCTGCTGGAGCCAATTATCGACCCCACGCAACACTACTCGATCTATTTGGACATCAAGGACACTCGTAGCGAGGGGAAACGCCAAAAACTAGAGGAAGTCCTTCGAGATGCCAACTACGATGGCAATGGGAACATTGTCCGGCGTGTCCAGCAGATTCGATCTCACGAATCGGAGTTGATGCAGTTGGCAGACTTGCTAATTGGGGCTGTTACGTATTCCAATCGCGGACTGCAAACAAGCGCGGCAAAATTGGCGCTCATAGAAAGGGTTCGAGAGCGGACGGGCTTTTCGCTGCAACGATCAACGTGGCTTCGAGAGCCAAAACTCAACCTCCTCGTCTGGCAATCGCGCTGAGGCTTCCCATGAGTGACGACAACACATGGTTGCCTGAGTTAATCACACTCGAAGACTTCGACGGAGATTGGGCGCTTTATTTAGCTGCTATTTACGATGCATTCAAAAACAGCATGATTGACAGCCAACCACAATTTGAAGGTAAATGGATCCGTTGTCGTCGCGATCCAATGTACGACGGGAAGTTCGCAGGGTTTTGGCATTGCATGTCTGAAGGGCCAAACGAAGAAGAACGCACGCCGGAAATGAGACGGTGCGAACGCATCCTTTGGCCAAGAGCAATTATCGACAATGCAGGCGTTGCTGGTGAGATCAACGTGTGGAAGAACCAGAGAGGACGGAACACACACGTTCTGTTTTGGTTTGCCGAAAGATATCTTGTGGTGCTAGCCGAACGGACCAGACAACGTGATGGATTTCAATACCTGCAGTTCATAACCGCGTACTGCACACCCGAGGAGTCTCGGAAGAGAAAACTGCGAAAAGAAAGAGATGAATACACCCCGTAAACAGCTGAAGCCGCCCCAAGGGACGGCTTCGGTACTCCTTCTACACATGGCAGATGAGTTGTTTCAAGTATCGGTCACGGGAGCCTAACAATCAAGCGTATAGGTTGCCAACCCTGTTTTTTAAATTAACACAGCCCGCAATATCGACGTAATTCGGATCGAGCGTGAATCTTGGGGGAAGTTCGTGTTTCATTGGACACATGCCAGCAGTTGGAGACACGGGACAGAACGAAGGTTCACCAGATTAACACCATGAGTCGGCAGATCTTCATCAGCAGCGTTCAGAAGGAACTTCAGGAGTTCCGTAATCGCGTCAAAGATTACGTGAGCAGCGATCCGCTGCTGTCGCAGTTCTTCACGGTGTTCCAATTCGAGAAGCTGTCAGAACTTGTGGAAAAAGGCATCTTCGACAAGCACGGGACGACCGGCGTTGGAGTCCGTTATGTGCTAACAGAAAGGGGCCATGAACGGGACACAGACAAGACAACGGGAGATTGCCATGATGACGGGTAAGACGATTCGACTGTACCTCGCCGATGGCGTGCCTAGTGGCATCCTGACGGCCGAAATCATCAACTGGACGGGCAAGGTCGTAGTTGCGCCAAGGTCACGACTTGCCGAACTCGGCAAACGCGACGAAGCGAAACGCACTGGCATTTATCTGTTAATCGGCTCTGATCCAGAATCGCCCTCACAAGATCGCGTTTACATTGGTGAGGGCGACAACGTTTTCACTCGCATCAAGAAGCACGATAGCGACGAAGCGAAAGACTTCTTCACGCGTGTTATTCTGATTACCAGCAAGGACGACAATCTCACGAAGTCCCACGTTCGATACTTGGAAAGCCGACTGATCAATCTGTGCAACACAGCGAAGCCGAGCCTCCATTGCAAATGGAACAGCTCATTCTCCCCCACCTCTCCCTGAGCCAGATGTCGCTGATATGGAGTTCTTTCTTAGTCAGGTTCAAATGATCTTGCCTGTACTTGGACACCAATTCCTGAATCCGCGACCAATGATTTCGACCAGCGAAAAGTCAACAGAATCGACCAGTCCAGTTTTCGAATGTCATGTAGCTGGGGCAGATGCGAACGCGGTATTGATGGACGATGAGTTTGTCGTTCTGAAAGGAAGTACAGCCAGAAAGCAGGAGTTGATTCCTGGACCTCGTATCGAAAACTTCGCGAGCAACTGGTTGCCGATGAGAAGCTCGTTGATAGCGATGACCCTGAGTATTTGGTTTTCGTCGAAGACATACCCTTTAGCAGTCCAAGCGCTGCAGCGGCCGTCGTCGCCGGACGAAATAGCAACGGTCGGTTGCGATGGAAGCTTTCGGACGGCAGGACTTATGCAGATTGGCAAGATGCGGGGCTCGACTATCGACAATCGGCAGCGTCCGAAGAAGACACAACGGAGCTAGATTGATGACGATTAACGAAGCCACCGTCGAAGAAGCCGCGTTGTCTTGGTTCGAGGAACTAGGATACGAGACGCTCTATGGCCCCGAGATCGCACCTTCCGGCGACAACGCAGAACGAGACTCGTTTAACGACGTTGTTTTGATTGAGCGTTTGGAAACCGCTCTTAGACGTTTGAACCCGCAACTCGGGTCGGACGATATCGACGAAGCGATGCGGCAAGTGTTGCGCATCGACTCACCGTCATTGATTGCCGCCAATCGTAACTTTCACAAGCTGTTGCGTGATGGTGTACCTGTCGAAGTCAAACGTGACGATGGCACGATCAGCGGTCAGATCGCAAAACTCATCGACTACGACCAACCAGAGAACAATGAATGGCTTGCGTTGAATCAGTTCACGGTAAAAGAGGGACGAAACGAGCGAAGGGCTGATGTCGTCGTGTTTGTAAACGGCTTGCCGTTGGCGCTGATTGAGCTAAAGAATATCGGCGATGAAACGGCTACGGTCGAAAAAGCGTTCAAGCAGTTGCAAACGTACAAGAAGGAATTGCCAACGCTGCTAACCTACAACGAGGTACTCGTTACGAGCGATGGTCAAAAGGCAAGGATTGGATCGCTCACAGCCGGGCCAGAGTGGTTCAAAACTTGGCCGACGATCGATACCGAAGAACCGGTCGCCAGTATTCTCGAATTGGAAACGCTGATTCGGGGCGTATTCGACAAGCAACGCTTCCTCGATATGCTACAGAGCTTTGTGTTGTTCGAGGACGATACAGACAGCGATCGCGTCTACAAGATTCTTGCCGGTTACCATCAGTTCCACGCAGCTCGACAAGCGCTTCAACGCACTATCGAAGCGACACAAGAAGAAGGTGACCGAAGGGTCGGTGTTGTCTGGCATACGCAAGGCAGCGGCAAAAGCTTCACGATGCTCTTCTATTCGGGTCTCGTGATTTCCTCACCAGCGATGAACAATCCAACGTTGGTTGTACTGACCGACCGCAATGACTTGGACGATCAACTGTTCGGCCAGTTTCAACGCTGCAGTGAGATCCTACGGCAGACTCCGATTCAAGCTGATTCGGTAGACCACTTGCGTGAGCTGCTTCAAGTCAATTCTGGTGGTGTCATCTTCACGACCGTCCACAAGTTCGCGGAAGCGGAAGGGCAGTTTCCCGTCCTGACTGATCGCAAAAACGTTGTCGTCATGGCAGACGAGGCCCACCGAAGCCAATACGGCTTTACGGCTCGCAAAAAGAAGAACAAGGAAACGGGCGAAGAGACGATCGCGTATGGATTCGCTCGTAATATCCGCGATGGCTTACCCAATGCGTCGTTCATTGGTTTCACTGGGACACCGGTCGAGCTTGACGACAAGAACACCCGAGCCGTCTTCGGAGGCTACATCAGCGTCTACGACATCCAGCGAGCTGTCGATGACAAAGCGACCGTTCCGATCTACTACGAGAGTCGCGTGATCAAGATGGCGTTGGATGATTCCAGCATTGAGACGATCGACGAGGAGTTTGAAGAAGTCACCGAGGGTGCCGAAGAAACGGTACGCACCAAGGTAAAAGCCAAGTGGGCAGCGCTTGAAGCGATGGTTGGCGATGACAATCGACTAGAAGTGATGACTAAGGATCTGGTCGATCACTTCGAAAAGCGATGCGATGCAATGGAGGCGGAAGGCATCGAAGGTAAGGGCATGATCGTCTGCATGAGCCGCCGTATTTGTGTGGACCTGTACAACGAGCTGATTAGACTTCGCCCCGATTGGCACGATGAAGATGACGAAAAGGGAGCGTTAAAGATCATCATGACAGGGTCGGCGGATGACGGACCGGAATGGCAGCAGCATTCACGCAGCAAGAATCGCCGCAAAGCACTCGCGACTCGTTTCAAAAAAGCCGACAGCGACTTCAAACTGGTGATCGTCCGCGATATGTGGTTGACCGGTTTTGATGCTCCGTCGATGCACACGATGTATATCGACAAGCCGATGCAAGGCCATGGTCTGATGCAAGCAATTGCTCGTGTGAATCGTGTCTTCAAAGAGAAGCCGGGTGGATTGGTCGTCGACTATCTTGGGATCGGCGATTCGCTAAAGAAAGCCCTGAAGACGTACACGGACAGTGGCGGACAGGGGCAGACCACCATTGATACCGAGGCAGCTCTCGAAGCCCTGCGTAAACACCACGAGCAATGCCGCGACATACTGCATGGATTCGATTGGTCGAAATGGACAACCGGAACTCCCGCCGAGCGAATCACGTTGCTTCAAGCGGGACAAGACTTCATCCTTGGCGAGCAAGACGGCAAAGCACGTTGGAACGCAATTGTAGGCAACTTATCCAAAGCGTTTTCTCTATGTCCGACCGAAGAGTATGCCGAATCGATCAAGGAAGATGTGGCGTTCTTCCAAATCATCCGCACCATGTTTCGGAAGTACACCGACAACGGTAAGTCTTCAAGCCAGCTGGACTACGCAGTTCGGCAACTGGTCGCGAAAGCTGTGATCTCGGCAGACGAAGAGGTGATCGATGTATTCACCGCCGCCGGAGTTGAACGCCCTGACATTTCTATCTTATCGGATGAATTCCTCGACGAAGTACGCAGCATGCCCTACAAGAATGTTGCGGTAGAGTTGCTTCGCAAATTGCTCAACGATGAGATCAAGATCCGCAAGCAGAAGAACATTGTTCAAGGACGATCCTTTGCCGAGATGCTACAGGCTACGCTGAACTCCTACCACAACCGAGCCATAACGACACAAGAGATCATCGACGAGCTAATAAGATTGGCGAAAGACATTCAAGCCTCTGAAGCTCGTGGTGAGCAGCTGGGCCTCAACAATGATGAAGTCTGCTTCTATGACGCGCTGGCAAATCACGACACAGCGGTAGAAGCATTAACCGAGGACAAGCTAAAGGTGATCGCTACCGAGCTTGTTATGAAGGTCCGAGCCAATGTCTCCATTGACTGGACGCTTCGAGAGTCAGCACGTGCAAAGATCCGGGTGATAGTAAGGCGGATTCTAAAGAAGCATGGGTATCCGCCAGACTTGCAAGACGAAGCCGTAAAGCTAGTTTTGGAGCAAGCCGCCATACTATGTGATTCTTGGGTCTAAGTTCAGTCCAGTTGGTAATGTGTCGCTTTTCAGATCCCTTGGGGGCCCCCGTGGAGGGACCCTCCAATAGCGGTGCTGACCAAAACTCTTTCGCTTTTGCAGAGTGGCAGGTGCCACATAGTGCAGAAACCTTTCGCGTCGAAACGAGAGAGCTTGTTCTTACTCTGTCTGGCAATGTGACAACCCGCGTCACAGGTACTCGCTTGTGAGTTTGCCCCGCTTGACGTAGTACGTCTTGGCGAACTTCACATAGTCGAGGATCACCTTATTGACGGTCACTTGCTGGGACTTGGCGACGGGGTGTTGGCGACCGTTGGACAGCCATTCGGCAACGGCGATATCGTAGTTCTGTTTGGCGATACGCTTCGTCTTACCGAGGTAGATGCAGCGGCCGCTTAGATCGACGCAGAACTGGCCGCTTGGCTTGTGGATTCCCAGGCGCGGAAGAGACTTTTCAAGACGTGGCATGGTGTGAACTTTCATGTTGAAAGCCGCAAACCAGTATGTACTGGTTTGCGCTCATCAAAATGCGTCACACCCGAGAACCGCAAAGCGGCTTTTGACAATGACTTACGAGAAGTGGAGGATGACGGGTTCGAACCGACGACCTTTTGGCTGCCAGCCAAACGCTCTCCCAACTGAGCTAATCCCCCAGCAATGCTGGATCGAAGCCGCTGGTCGAGCGACTTCGAGCGTTTAAACGGTATCAGGTTTTCGGCTTGGCTGTCAAGAACGCTAACTATCAGCCAATTACGGCAAACCAAGACCCTTCGGTCGCGCACGTTGACCACGCAATCGTTGAGGAGCGAAACCACCGCCGTATCTCAAGTCGGGCAAAGCACTCGCTAAGCGTAGTTGTTCTTGCCATACAGACATTCGCTACATCTTTCCGTAACAGATGTTCGCGAGAACGAGTCGGTGACAACGGATCCGAACACTCGGCAAACTCGACCGGCTACAGCGACAGAATGTCAAACAATTGTAAGAATCGCGTTTGGCTTCGAGGATTGATGGCGTTTCGGTGATCGAACATCCGAGTAATTTAGAAGACGAACCGCTGAAAAAACGCAGTAAATTCCCCAGCAGTTGACATTTCCTTCGAGAAACAACTACTCTGTATTTATGGGTAATCGGCGTGCAAAACGCCACCAAAATCAAGAATTTGGATCCAACCAATTTCGTGTAGGAGAAGTGGGTATGACAAGGTTCTATCACGTCACATGCGTTTGCATTTTGATCGCCGCGACAACGCAAGTTTGTTCCGCGCAGAAGAGAATCAAACCGCTACCCAAAAACGCCACGCAACGCGAAGCTGCAAAGTTCATCAAGGGCGATAGTGCGTACAACAAAACCGCGGCGATGAACTATTACGTTAAGTCACTCTTGGCGAGCACCATGGCTCCGCAGGTTTCCGACGGGCTTACACTCGGTAATGTCAAGACGCAAGTCATGCGTGAACTCGAGGCCGCCTATAAGCAAAATCCAAGCACCCATGCGTCGATGATCAACGACCTACACACGTGGTGCAAAAGTATCTCCAACGCGACGCCAGACACGAAAAAGAACTATCCGTATCCCGCACAGTATACGTCGATGCTACTTATTGGTTCGCTTAACGAGAAAGAAGCAACTAGAACTACGTTACCTGTTCCTTACAAGAAAACATACGGAACCTTATTTCGAGGCATGAGCTCGACCAGTGATCCGGTTCAAGTTGCCGCGTTAATCGGCGTTCTTCGACACGCAAAGCTGCACCGCGCTGGCTCGCGAATGCCAGCAAAGGCTGCTACGACTTTTGCTGGTGCAGCCGTCAAAATCGCCGAGTCCGAATGCCCAACGACTCGAACGAAATCGGGGCATGATTGGATGCAACGTCGTGCGATTGAGATCCTGGGTGAACTCGGTTGGGCGGGAAAAGACAATGCGATCGCCAAGATGATGGACAAGTCCATCCATGATAAAGACGCATCGATTTCAAAGCGTTGTGCCGCGATCGAGGCACTCGGCAAACTCAACATTAAGTCAACGGACGGCTTAGATGTCGGACATACTGCAAAAGGCTTCAGCACCACCACAGCCTATGTTTGCCGCGAAGTTAGCACGCGATTGCTAAACCGTCATAAAGAGCGAGGTGGCGCCTTCGAAGGAGGTGGCGGCGCTTACGGCGGCGGAGGCGGTTATGGCGGTGGCTATGGCGGCGGCGGCGGTGGTGGCTATGGCGGTGGTGGTGGTGACGGAGGAGGATACGGCGGTGGCTACGGTGGTGGTTATGGCGGCGGCGACGGCTACGGTGGTGGCGGTGGTGCCGAAGAGGATGAAGAAGAAAAGGAAGAGGAAGACCCTCTCCTCACGGAGGCTCGTCGCGAGTTGAAGTACCGATTGGGCTGCGTCGATAAAGGAGTTAAGAAATTCGTCGCACTTGTGCCAGAAGATCAAGATCTGAAAGACCTCGACGGCCAGATTAAAGAACTACTAACTTTGGCAGACGAAGAGGATCTAGGAACCGGCACCTTCCAAAGGAAGGTTTCGGACATGGCGGACACCCTCGAGGCCGAATTGGGCATTGAGAAACCCAAACCAAAACTCAACCGCCCTCGCGCTGGCGGTGCACGTGGTGGCCGTGGCCGCAGCGGCGATGAATAGTAGCCTCAAAGCGACGTAATCGACTTGTCTTGAGGCGTGTGTTCGTTAACGGCGCAGCGTTCCACACACAGTGCAAAAACCATAGCTGTGATAATCGCCTGCGTTACTGGGCGATCTCAAACTCGTGAACCCAGACTGTGTCAGCAGTGTTCCATTCCATGCCTTTGTGCATGCGCAGAATCAGATCTTTGTAGAACTCTAAGTTCGGATAGCCTTCCTTCTGCGCCTCGACATCCGTCATATCCGCCAATGTCTCTTGGCGAAGATCTTTCACAACAAACTGCGTACCTTCTAACTCGAAGGTTTCACCGGGATAGGCATAAACACCCGCCCGTCGCTGCTGCGTCTTCTTACCAGCAATCGCTGCAGCGACTAGTTTGTCGTGGGTCACTAAACGATCAATGGAACAAGTCTTCTCTGGATAATCGGACATGAAAGGGTACTGCTCGCGGGGTTGAAAATTCGTATGCCCAATTGTTACTTCGATTCGCCAAACTGACCAGTTCTCGAAATCAATCTAGCGCAGATTAACAATCAACAGTTTCTGACCGCTTTTCGCCTCTCATTTTAGGCCCAGCACGAAGATTCGAGCCAAATCCCCTTTGCCTGAAGTCCGGCCCCGGTAATACTCCGACATCTAATTCTACAAATCGGCATCCACTTGCTGGCAAATTTTCGATGAAAAAGTTTCGTACCGTTTCGTTTGTTCTCATGGCCTGTATTTTTTGGACTGGATGCAATCAGTCGGGCACGGCCACTCTTCCACAACCGAACAGTTCTGAGAACAACACAACAGCGAAAACGAACGCGGACGATGCGCCGTCAACATCGACACCCGAGCCTCAATCCGCTCAGGAAGTAATCGAAGCGATGCAAGCTCAGTTGACATCATCCGGCGATTCAGAAGCTGCCATCGCGATTGGGCAAAAGGGACGAAAACGTTTCTCGAAAGACGACAACTTGACCAAGGCATTGGCCACGTTGATGTACCAGTCGATCCAATCCCTTGCTGATCATCCAGAAAATCTAATCGCACGTCGCCTCGAACTTGGCGACATGGCTCGCTCGCTCACCGAAAACTCGGAGTCGATTGAGCAACTCGGAAACATGCCCAGCTTCCTTTTGTTGGAAGAAGCCAAAGGACACATTCTCAACAAGAATCTCGAAAAAGGTTGGCAGTCGATCGTCGAATCAAGAAGTCACGGTTTTCGACAGACGAAGATTCTGTTTTTGGACGCCGAACTAGACCCGATCGTACAGAATGAACAATACGTATCGGAAATGCAGACTTGGTTAAGCGACGAGATCGATAAGGAACTCACCACTCACGAGCCTTTCCCGTTTGAGTTCTCACTCAAATCACTCACCGAAGACGACACCATGGTGTCACATACTGACTTCGACGATAAAGAGTGGACGCTCGTCGATCTCTGGGGTACGTGGTGTCCTCCTTGCCGCGCAGAAATCCCACACCTAGTTGAATTGCAAACAAAGCTCCAAGATCGAGTTGCATTCGTCGGTATCAACTTCGAGAAACCGATAGGTGACGCCGAGTACGACGAAGCGAAAACGAAGCTGGAGGACTTCCAAAAACTGCAACCAATGAACTATCCTTGCCTGCACGGTGACTTCGAACCTTCTGAGAAAATCGTAGATTTCGTCGGTTTCCCAACCATGTTATTGCTCGACAAAAAAGGAATGGTTCGACTAGTAATGACTGGCTACCAGCCGCTTCCTGTTTTGGAAGCAACCATCGAACGTGTGTTGAATAACTAAGAGATCTGGATAAGCCATAGAGAGGCTTCGGCGTGGACCGAGAAACGTCACTGGAACTACTGAACGCCACACACACGTTCCCTTGCCAATTCACACTAAAGGTTATCGGCACGAGCACGGATGATTTCGTCGATCGCTGCCTCGTCGCGGTAAAGTCCGTGAACCTCGACTCCGACGAGATCCCAGTCACCACGCGCTCAACGCCAAATGGCAAACATACTTCCATAACGCTGTTGCCCACACTCGCTTCTGCAGAACAGGTGCTCGCCGTCTACGAGCAGCTTAGATCTGTCGAAGGCGTTGTTATGACGATGTAGCTGCCACCGATGCAAAAGATCTTGATAATTGGCGCGTCTGCTCGAGCCGCCGCGCAGTCAGCTCACCGTGCCGGCTTCGAGGTCGTTGCAGCAGATTTATTCGCAGACCAGGATCTCGCAAGCTTCGCGACGTGCCTTCGTGTGCCGAACTACCCTGATGATTTTTTATCGATCCGAAAACAGTTCCCTGATTTACCGGTCGTCTACACCGGCGCACTAGAGAACTACCCATCGCTAATTGAAGAACTCCAGACGATCGGACCAGTGTGGGGGCAGACGGCGGTTACTCTGCGCAACATTCGTGATCCCCTGCAATGGACATCGGCACTGAGCAAACGCAACATAGCCTGCCCGGAAACACAACTTTCACTTCCGAAGGATTCGCGAGAACGATGGTTGGCAAAACCGCTTCGATCGGCTGGCGGAGCAAACGTCAGACGGGTCAACGAAACCGAAACGATCACCGAAGACTGCTTGTTTCAAAGAGAGTCCACTGGCGAACCGTGTTCAGCAGCGTTCGCAACAAGCAAATCCAATCGCAAAACAGAATTTCTGGGCGCATCGCGGATGTTGGTTGGCGAACCGTGGGGCTCACCTCATGAATTCGGCTATTGCGGATCGATTTCCTATTCGCCGACGGCGGAGCAAAAAACACAGTGGCTAGCAATCGCTCAAGCACTGGCCGACGACTTCGATTTGGTGGGCGTGTTCGGCATCGATGCCATCGCCACCGCATGTGGCATCGTGCCGATTGAAGTGAATCCACGCTATACCGCGTCGATGGAAACGCTAGAGGTTTCTCTCACGCAGCCCATCTTGCAATACCACGTCGATGCGTGCCGTGGAGAAAACCTCAACGTGGTCGAAGCTGAATTTCGAACGTGCGCCAAGCTTGTCGTCTTCGCCGACCGCAATGTCATCATGCCCGATTCGAACGACGAGTTGCTCGACAAGTTTACCACCCGCAATCAAACACTGGCCGACATCCCTACACCCGGGCAGTCAATATCTACCGGAGCTCCGATCACCACGGTCCTGCTCAAGGGCGACGAAGACCCTGATCAGAAACTCCGCGACACTGCGAATCGACTCCGCAAGTCCTGCCTTTCGCAGGACAACTGACCGCAAAACTATGCCCGTGTGAACGCAACTAGCAAACGTTATACTAGCCCGCGATCGTCAATTCGAACGACTCGTCGAGTCAATCGGATCAACTAGCAAACACCATTCGGGAGTCCACCGTGGCCACGGAAACTAACGCACGCATTTCCGTCGATGCGATTGATCATGTCACACTTGTTGTTGCGGACCTGGATCGCAGTCGGGCATTCTTCGCTGACCTGCTGGGTATGAAAGAAGTCCCTCGGCCCGACTTCGGTTTTCCCGGTTTGTGGTTCGAGGCCGGAACAACACAGATCCATTTGAACGTTGCTAGTGAAGAAGCCGGAACCGCCGGACTCACTTACGATGCAACCAGCGTGACGCGCGCGTTACACATCGCTTTCAGTGTTGCTGACGCTGACGCGGCCGCCAAGTTTTTATTATCGCGTGGTGTGGAGATCATTGCCGGACCTCGCAAGCGCCCCGACGGTGCAGTGCAGCTTTACATTCTCGACCCGGATGGTCATCAAATCGAGATCACCTCGCCACCGCCCGTTAGTGCTGCATAGTTCGCGATGAAGTTAGTCACAAGTTGCGCGTTTGGTCTCGAAGCGATCGTCGCGCGTGAACTCCAATCAATGGGCTACGCGACGAAGACGGTCGGCCCTGGGCAAATCGAATTCGATGGCGACTGGAGCGATGTTGCCAAAACGAACCTGTGGCTTCGCTGCGCCGATCGTGTTTCCATCTCGATTGCCGAGTTTCCGTGCTCTGACTTTGATTGTCTATTCGACACGATCAAATCCGAAGACTGGACGCAGTGGCTTACGACCGATGCCATGATCCACGTCACGGGCGCATCGGTGAAGTCACTACTATCCAGTGTGCCTGCCGTCCAACGCACAACGAAAAAGGCGATCGTCGAGAGCCTACTCGCGAATCCCAGTATTTCGTCACTTCCGGAAACAGGTCCGCGATATCGGATTCATATCGGACTCCGCAACGACGTCGCTAGACTGACACTCGACACGACGGGCCCGAGTCTCCACAAACGCGGCTATCGCGAGATTTCGACTCGCGCACCGCTGAAGGAAACCATGGCCGCAGCGCTGGTGCAACTCAGCTTTTGGCAACCGGGACGTCCGTTGATCGACCCGTTCTGCGGTGGCGGCACGATTCTGATCGAAGCCGCCCTGCTCGGTCGCAACATGGCTCCAGGCCGCTCACGATCGTTTGCTTTCGAAGAATGGACCCACGTACCCAAAGAGACGCTACCGGCAGCGCGCGAGAACGCCGACTCGCTACGTGCCGACGTCGAACCGCTGCGGTTATTCGGTAGCGATATTCACGCTGGCGCTCTATCCCTGGCACGAAAGAACGCGACAGACGCCAACGTCGCCGACGATATTCATTTCCAGCAAGCTGAGTTTGCAAACCTCACCAGCAAGAAAGAGTTCGGCGTCATCATTACGAATCCGCCGTATGGCGAACGACTCGACCAAGAAGAGCTGCAACACTTGTACGAATCGATTCCGTACGTGTTGCGAGGCCTTCCCACTTGGTCGCACTACATTTTCACTTCGTTTCCGAAATTCGAAACGCTGATCGGCAAACAGGCAGATCGTCGCCGGAAACTCTACAACGGACGCATTGAATGTACCTACTATCAGTTTCATGGCCCTAGACCGGGTGACGCGAGTAAACTCAAACAAGCGAACAGTTCGGAAGCGTCGGACGAAACACAAACAAAACCGAAGTTGTCGCCCGTGTTTGGCGGCAGTGCGGACAACTTCGAAGCACAAACCGAAATCTTCGCGAATCGACTCCGCAAACGCGCTCGGCACTTTCGCCGTCTACCCAAGCGAGGCATCACGTGCTACCGACTTTATGAACGCGACATTCCTGAAATCCCCTTTGTCGTGGACAAGTACGAAGACCGAATTCACATCGTCGAATTCGAACGTCCCCACGACCGCGATATAGCGCAACACGCAGAGTGGGTGGAAGCGATGGCTCACACGGCCAGCGAAACATTGAACGTGCCAAAGGATCGCGTATTTGTGAAGTCGCGCATGCGTCAACGTGGCGATCAGCAACACGAAAAGCTCGACAACTCGTTGCAAGAAGTGATCGTGCACGAAGGCAATCTTAAGTTTCTCGTTAATTTGACGGACTACACGGACACAGGCTTATTCCTGGACCACCGCAATGCGAGGTCTATGATTCGTGACATGAGCGACGGCAAACGCGTGCTCAATCTTTTCGCGTACACCGGCGCTTTCTCCGTCTACGCTGCCGATGGAAACGCCAAGCAAGTCACAACCGTCGATTGGTCGAACACTTACGTTGAATGGGCCAAACGCAACTTCAAAATCAACGACTTCACGAATGACCAAAAGTATCGCTTCGCCCGCAGTGATGCTCGAACCTATGTGAGTACCCTGCCCTCCGACGTGGAATTTGATTTGATCGTCTGTGACCCACCCACGTTTTCGAACAGCAAACGATCCGACGATACGTGGGACATCCAGCGACATCATGCGGAACTAATCAACTCGCTCCTCACCCGACTAACGCCAACCGGCCAGATCTTTTTCTCGACCAACTTTCGGCGGATTAAGCTCGAGGAACACAATCTTCGAAACGCGACCACTCGAGAAATCACAAAGAAAACGTTACCAGAAGAATTTCGAAATCAACGGATCCACCGCAGCTGGTTGATCCAACATGCATGACTGGCTGAAGTTCAGCACGAAATGAATAAGCACAATCCCTATTCAGCACCGAAGAACGATCCGTACGCACACACCGAGTCAGCGCAGTTGCCTCGCGACATTTTGCTCGCAGGTTCGATGTCCATTCAGGACGTGCTACGAACGCAAGTTCTGATTTTGAGGCGGCGCTGGCCCTACGCAGTTCTCACGCTCGGCATTTACATCGCATTCGTTCTGACGTTGGGCTTGTTCACACCCAGCGACGCACTCTTTGGCAACACGTTCATGCTGCTAGGTCTTGTGATCATGCCGGCGATCTTGCCGTTTACGCTTTTTATGATTTTCCTGAGATTGAAACGCGATGCAAAGTTAAAGATTGGCATTTTTGCCGCAACAGAGACGCGGCTGACCACAAACGGAATCCAAACGTCAAAGGGCGAAGGCGACGCATCCGTTCCATGGTCATCGTTTTCACAATTCCTTTGTTCTGAACACGTAGTTCTGTTATTCTTAACCGAATCGAATGATCATCTAATCGTTGCTCGTTCGAAACTGGTGCAGAGTGAAGACTGGTCCATACTCTTGGACTTTCTGCATCTTCGATTCCCCTCTAAATAGAGCACGGTATGCGCGCGACTTTGGCTCTGATTGCACTAATCATCTTGCAAGCGGGATTCGTCACAATTCGAGCGTCCGCTCAACAAATTGAGTTTGACGCGTACGACTACAACCGTCGCCTCGGACAATCCGTGAATCTCGGCAATACACTGGAGGCACCAAACGAGGGCGATTGGGGATTCACTCTTCAACCGTGGCACTTTGAAACAATCGCAGCAGGTGGCTTCGACTCGGTTCGTGTTCCCATCAAGTGGTCCGGGCACGCAGATGCGACGAGTCCGTATCAGATCGACACGACTTTCTTCGAACGCATCGATTGGGTGATCGACCAAGCCCAATCAAACGACCTCGCCGTCATCCTCAATGTTCATCACTATGACGAAATTCATTCGGACATCGAGGGCCATCGTGATCGGCTTGCCGGATTGTGGTCGCAGATTGGCGAGCGTTATCGCGATGAACCAACCACAAGTGTGTTCTTCGAAATTCTGAACGAACCGAACGACCAATTTACGTCCACTCGCTGGCAAGACGTGATGGAACAGTCACTCGCGGTGATCCGCGAGACCAATCCTGATCGGCAAGTGATCGTCGGTGGTAACAATTGGAACGGGGTATCGGGACTTGTTCGGTTGCGTTTGCCGGAAGAAGATCGCAATCTGATCGGCACGTTTCATTACTACTCGCCATTTGAGTTTACCCACCAACGTGCGGAGTGGGTCGATGGCGCGGACGCCTGGCTTGGTACAACTTGGGACGGAACGGAGGCAGAAGAAAACGCAGTCCTTCGTGACTTCGATCTAGTCCAAAATTGGTCGGAGCGATTCGATCGACCTGTGTTGCTGGGTGAATTTGGGGCCTATCGCTTTGGAGATATGGATTCCCGCGCACTTTGGACCGAGGCCGTTACGCAAGCTGCCGAAGAACGTGATTTCGCCTGGTCGTACTGGGAGTTCGGCGCGGGATTCGGTACCTTCAATCGCTCTTCTCGAACCTGGGTCGAGCCGATCTACGATGCACTCTCGCCCACCTCTTTCATGTACCTCGACGGCGAGCCCGGATTGACGGTCAATGATGCCGATGTCCTGTCTGGGGCGATTGCCTTCCAAATCACGGATCCGCACTATGACCTTGATGGAGATGGTCAAGTCACAGAGCGAGATTTGGACTATTGGATATTCTTCAGCAACAACTTGCAGGGCGATGTTGATCTGGACGGTGATGTGGACTTCCCCGATTTCTTGCAACTCAGTTCTTCGTTCGGCGGCGTGGGAACGTGGTCGAGTGGTGATTTGACTGGCGATGGTCGAGTTGGATTTAATGACTTTTTGAAGCTCTCCGCTAATTTCGGGCAAACGGCTCCGTTTCAAAACCAAACGGTTCCGGAACCGAATGCCCATGCATTTCTGATGTTCGCGATCGCAAGCCTGCTACTTGCACGACGTCGCCGATAAACGCCGCATTCCGTCTTGCCAAGTTCGTCTTGCCAAGGCTCGCGCTCTCTTCGATATTACGCGGATCGATTCCTTCACGAGAGACAGCGGAATGCCCGTTTACGAATACTATTGCTCGGACTGCCACACGATCTACAGTTTTCGCACAGCGAGTTTCGACAACAAGAAGAAACCCAAGTGCCCGGACTGCGGTGCAAAGAAACTCGAAAAGAAGATTTCGCTCTTTGCAATTTCCAAAGGCCGCGGCGAAGAAGAAGGAGTGGGCGAGTTCCCGGACATCGACGAAGCAGCGATGGAAAAGGCAATGATGGCACTCGAGGGCGAGGCTAGTGGTCTCAATGAAGACGATCCGAAAGCCATGGCCAAATTTATGCGCAAACTTTATGACTCAACCGGTCTAAAGCTGACTGGCGGAATCGAAGAAGCGATCCGCCGCATGGAGTCCGGCGAAGACCCCGACAAGATCGAAGAAGAAATGGGCGACACGCTGGACGGTGACGAACTGTTGTTCGCATCGAAGTCTGGAGGCCGACTCGATTTGGCGAGCGTTCGTAGAAAGCTATTGCCACCTAAGGTAGACGAGACGTTGTACGATCTCTGAGCTAAATCTACCCTTCGCCGTCGTGGATATTACTCTTCTTCTCGCAGAGTCTTCTCTACGTCGAACATGAGTTTGACGTCGGGTTTTGACGAAACATCATGCACTGCGAAGGAAACCGTTTGACCGTTTGTGCCTTCCACCCAACGACTTGTATGGTTCGTGGAACGATCGTTCGTCGCAAAGAGTCCGACGGCATCCACGATGTACTCGGGGTCCACTTCGTCACGTCGAAAGCCCTTCGCTTGACGGACAACAAAATCGGCTTCTGGGTCGACGATTAACTCCCATCGGATACTCAATCCATCACCTTCTTTTGCTTCAACGAACAATGTTCCGTCGGGTTCGGGCGTGACTTTGGTGATCTCGCTGATGCGACTTGTAAAGCCGCGTCCCAACGGCCAAAGTATTCGACCGATCAGCAAATCGTATGTCTTGCCTACGGGTTCGAAGCTCTTGAATGCTTTGGATTTACTCAGCTTTCCCTTCACCCACATCTGCGACTGCTGGATCGACCCCATGCGTTCGTCGTTTTTGAATAGCGTGTGCGATATCCGCCCGGTTGCTGCTTCGTCGACGGCTGCTTCACGAATCACAAGATTCCCCTTGCCCATCGTCACGGTCCAATTCATCATTCGTTTGGACGAGTCGACAAGCGTTCCGCTCGCAGTAAATCCGTCGGTTTGGCACTTCTCGTCAATGGCCCGCAGCTTCGCAAGTACTTCGTCGGGAGTAGGAAGTTTGTAGTGTTGAGGATGAGCTTCGACAAACGCCGCAACTTTTGCTTGAAGCGATTTTCGCTGCGTGCCGTCGGCAGACGACCATTTGTCTAGTGCGAGCTTTGCGGTTTTGTTCACGTATTGAACGTCGGACTTGGAAGCTTCTTCAACCAATGCTCTTACTTCCGCCGATGGGATATCGCTGCTTGCTAGAAGTTGAATGGCTCGGCTTCGTTGCTTGGAACCTTCGGCGGCCGCTTTCATTAGGAGCGCCGAGTCGTACTCTTCGGCATAGAGCACGACGTTTTTCGGAATCTCAAGCTTTGCCAAATCATCTACCCAATCGTTCGATACATGAATCAGTAATCGAGGCACGGTCGGATACAGACCTGTTTTGATATGCTCCTTCGCATGCCACAAATAGAGACCGCCCGGCAGATGATATTCGGCAGCGTAAGGTATTTTTTTCTCGCCGTTGAACGAGCTCACGTTCGGACTGCCCGCGAGGATAATAACTTGCCGCTTTTTCAGTCCAACCTTGGAAAACAATGCCAGCAGTTCGTTGATTTCCGAAATGCCACCGTTGTAGTAGGAATGGTCGTCACCGTTCACGTCTCGCCAGTAGACACGTGCTGAATGGCTCAGCAAACCTTCAACATTTTTGGGCCAATCCGGTTGCATGCCGACCCGTTCACCGGCCGGGCCGAACGCCTCCATGCCCAACCCGAAGGCTTGCTGGGCTTGGGAACCGATGCAGAAACACGCCAGAATCAAACAACCAATGCGAGGAATTGAAGCGTTCACGATGCACTCCTAGTGGCCAGGGAAATGATTCAACTTAGACGCGTTGCCTGGAAATTGGTTCCCGAGATTATTCCATTGAATTAGCGGCGTCTGCTTCGCGCATTGCTTGGATCTTAGCAAGCGACAAACCGTGATAGCTGAGAATGCGGTCGACGTACAACTTTTGAAGCTGTTGCTCGTTCAACTCAGGATTCGCCGCCCTCAGTCCTGCACGCATGAATTGACGCGTTGTTTCGGTCAATTCAAACGCTTTTTCCAATCGTTGTTCGTTCGTCATACGACCACGAACTCGCCTCAGAACTTCCAGTGCTTCGCGTCCTGCAGCGGATTCTTTCGCGATCGTGATTTCGCGATCTTCCGGAATCAAAGCTCTGCCTCCAGCCATGGTGCGATTTGCAAATCCCACGTTTGTCGCAAGCCCGCATGATCCACCCGGCGAACCAATTGCTCGAGGTCGATCCGCGTTCGTTGATTTCGAATGATCCCGCGTATGTCACTCACCTGGCGTTCCGAACCGCCCGTCTGTTGATACCAATCTAACTTGGACACGATAGTGTCTTCAATAGATGCAACAAAAACAGACACACCGAGGATTTCGGCCTGTACTCGGCGAGAGAGCTGCTGTTCGGAGCGGACGTTTTCGCCCACAAAAAACATGTCAACCTTGTCGCCCGTTTTCGTATCGATCAAATTCGCCATCCGCCCCTCACGAATCGCGACTTCACTCAAGTAGTACCGATCCTCCGGCACGATGTCCATCAACTTCGAGACTTTCTGCTCTGGCAAGTCAACAACAACGTCAATGTCGTGAGTTGACCGAGCTTCCCCGAAATAGCTTGAAGCGTGTGAACCAACTAGCATCCACTCAACCTCCAACTGTCGGAGGATATCGGCCAAGAACGCGAGTAGTTCAACTTGGCTCATTCGTGGCCGCGCTCCACTTGG
Organism: uncultured Pirellulaceae bacterium; assembly: GCA_964397295.1. Classification (GTDB taxonomy): domain Bacteria; phylum Planctomycetota; class Planctomycetia; order Pirellulales; family Pirellulaceae; genus CAYNJG01. The sequence goes on along the minus strand of CAYNJG010000004.1, from coordinate 36,408 downwards.
TTCAGCGATCCGCAATGGCTTTGAATTCGCGTACGCTTGGCCCGGTGTAAACTTGTCGCGGGCGGCAGATCCGTTTGCTGGAGGAATTGTGCATCTCTTGCCAGTGAGCGATCCAACCAGGCAGTCGGCCCATTGCGAATAGCACGGTAAACATTTGCACAGGAATGCCAATTGCTCGGTAGATTACACCAGAATAGAAATCGACATTGGGGAACAGTTTGCGAGCAACAAAGTACTCGTCGTTCAGAGCTACCTGCTCAAGCTTCAGCGCCACGTCGAATAGCGGATCTTTGATATCAAGCTTCTTCAGCAGCGTGTCGCACATGGACTTGATGATTTTCGCGCGAGGATCATAGTTCTTGTAGACGCGATGACCAAATCCCATCAGTCGAAAGCCGTCATCTTTGTCTTTCGCCATCTTTACGTATTTTTCAACGTTGCAATCATCCGCAATGATCTTTTCGAGCATATCCACAACGGCTTCGTTGGCTCCACCGTGCAGCGGCCCCCACAACGCGCAGATGCCGGCCGAGATAGATGCGAATAGGTTCGCGTTTGCCGAGCCGACCATCCGAACTGTTGACGTGCTGCAGTTCTGCTCGTGATCTGCGTGCACAATAAGAAGCATGTTGAGTGCTTTGCTGAAGTCCGCATCGACTTCGTAAGGCTCGCTGGGCACCGAAAACATCATCTGCAAAAAGTTCTCAGTGTAGGTTAGCTCATTGTTCGGGTAGTTGAACGGCTGACCGAAAGCCTTCTTGAAGCTATAGGCCGCGATTGTTGGAAGCTTTGCAATCAGACGATGGATGGAGACTTCCACCTGGTCGGGATCGCGCGGGTCCAGGGAGTCTTGATAGAACGTAGATAGGGCACTAACAACGGAACTCAGAATCGCCATCGGATGTGCGTCTCGTGGAAAGCCGTCGTAGAACTGCTTCATGTCCTCGTGCAACATGGTGTGTCGCCGAATCGACATGCGAAAATCGTTTAGCTGTGAGGCGTTCGGTAATTCGCCATGAATCAGTAGGTAGCTGACTTCCAGGAAATCACATTTCGAGGCGAGGTCTTCGATCGCGTAACCGCGGTATCGAAGCACGCCTTCCTCGCCGTTTAGAAACGTAATATCGCTCGTGGTTGAGCCCGTGTTGACGTAGCCTTCATCCAGCGTGATGAAGCCCGTGTCCTTTCGCAGTCGACCAATTTGGACCGCAGTTTCGTTTTCCGTACCGACGACTACTGGGAGCTCAATATCCTGCCCCTTGATCGTCAGCTTTGCCGTCTCAGTGGATTTCGCGTCTGCCATATGTCTTTTTAACCACTCTAAACGATGCGATATTTTGGTCGATGAAGAATCGTTGCAGCCGTTAGGGAGTTGCTCCAACAGTGACGCACTAGCCACTCACAGCAGTGTAGCGACCTACCGAACCAGTGACAATTGACCAACGAAAATGACGCAAAGCATGCTTGCAAGTTAAGGACGGCGAGCAACGTTAGTCTGATCATCGAATATCGTCCAAACGGGAAACTCGCTTTTCAGCTGCTCGGCATATTTTTTCAAGGCAAGTTCTGAACGGACTTCCTCGATCTTTGTACGGATGCCTTCTTGGGACTCCTGGAAAGGAACGAACGACTCGTCTTGCCGTTCGATGACACGCACAATATGGCAGCCATCGTCGTCCGTTAGAATTGCGCTGAGGCGACCGACCGGAAGCGTGAAAATCGCCTCATCGAGAACACTTGAGCGAAGACTATTTCTCGTAGTCCACCCATATTGTCCACCGTCGCTGGCTGTTGGGCCGTGTGAGCTTCGTTTCGCCACGGCGGCGAAGGAAGCACCGCGAAACACTTCGTTCCCCATCAACGCGACTGTCCGGTAGGACGCTTCTTTTGAACCGGTTTCATCGTTTCTCGCACTGAGTTGCTCCCAACGTGTTTTCGCCTCGATGCGATACGATTCGATGTTCTCGCGATAGTAGGTAATCAAATCGTCGTGTGATATTTCACGATCATCTTTCGCATTTTGCTGCTTCCACTGCGCGGCAGCCAATTGTTCGGCGAACGAGAGACGTTGTTGATTGAGTGAACTGCCAAACGAGCGTAGCATCGCGTCAAGATCCGCCGCCGTTTGAACATTGGCGCGTTCGACGAGTGTCGGAAGTTGTTGCTCGTCGAATGCTTTGTACAGACTATCTTGGATGTCGGGCAGATTCTCTTCGGGGATCGTTCGTAGAAAATCCAGATACATCAACTTACCGAGAATCATTTGCGGCAAGAGTTGCTCCATCAACTTCCAACGCTGCTCTTCTAGCATCTCGTCGGTTAGCTGTGAGCGTTGTGCTTCGGGAATCTGCTCGATACGATTGTGCAGGAACTGATTGACTTGTCCCAATAAGTCACCCGCTAGGATAACTTCGTCTCCGACGCGGGCGATGATCTTTGCAGCCTGAAGTTCTTCGCCGGGACGAGACACAGTTACGTGTCTCCCGGTGCTCAACGAGTTCACATCGTACGGACCGCTTGCGCCCGGTGGCAGAGCGAACGGAGTATTCGCTGGCCGAGCCGATACTTGCTGCAGCGGATTTTGAGCGTTGGCCGAACCCGGGTATTCCTGGGCGATACCGATGACGCTGCAAAGGAGCGCGAAGATAATCGCTCGCGCGGACGTAGTGAAGAACGCTTCCATGCTGTTCGCTTCGTTTTATTTGTCTTTTGCGAAACGCCTGTGTTGCTCTGACAGCCAAGCACACGGTACGCAAAAACAAGACTATAGGCTTTGCAAAGTGCGGGGATTATAGGAGTACACGTTTGATTCGCAACATCGATGTCTATCGAATTCGTTGCGTTTCACCCGCCATCAAAGCATGCACCGATGGCACCGCTACTGAAAACTCGCCACCACTAATTGGAATACGAATCAATTCGCCGACCAGTTCATTGCGCCATTGGGGCGATTAGCCAAGCACCACACGCGAGAAATGCGATTAACAGCCCAACAACGCCAAGTACGCCTTTTTTGCTCATTGCTTCAACATTCCGTGTCCAGGCAAAAAGTTATCTAGCCAGCCACACCAGGGGCTACGAAATAGCCACCACCCGTTAGCGCGTTCACTTCGCCTTGAAGCATTTGGTAACGCATTTCCAGCTCTTTACGGTACTTTTCAAGCTCGACTTTTTCCGCTTCGAAGCCTTCTTGATCCTTTCGCAATTGCTGCAATTCTTCGGCGTGTTTGTCGATCTGCAACTGCAATCGTTTTAGCGAGTCAGCTAGCGCGGCAACGCTCTTGTTCACATCATCGATCTGTACCTTCACCCCGTCAAAACGTTTTTGATAGTCGTCGATACTGTACTCGAACATTCGCAGTGGGCGAGCATACACTGGTTCACCAACTTGTTCGGCGATACCTTTGCTGATGAGCGACTGTGCCGTCACGCCGTCAAAGACTGCTGTGCTTCCTTCTACGAATTCCGTTGGCTTTCCTTGAATCAAGCTCTTCACTTGAGCATGACCTTCTATGTTGAAAGGCTGATCGGCATCGGGCAAATCCCCCTCGACCTGCAAGTCGACGACCTGCGAATACGCTCGTAAGAACTTGACTTCAACTCGCGTGCGAATCGGATCAACACGACCAGGGGGCGACTTTCCATCATTCGCGTATTCCGAGATCATATTGTTGTAGGCAGCCTGTGGTACTTGAACGCCGAACGCACCAAGTTGATTCAACGGCACCAGTTGCGAAATCTTTGTCGCGTCCGCGTCCGGTCCAAACAGTTTTTCAACGTCCATCGGCAAGCGTTCGTACAGAACCCATGGTCCTTGCTGTCGCAACTGAGCAATCTGGCCATCATCGGGCTGACCTTGTAGCCGCACCTGAACCACATTTGGATCAGCATCGACGACAAGAAACTTTCCAAGATAAGCAATCGGCACTCGACACATACCTTTCGTATCTTGGTTTGCAAACTCGCCATCAGCAAGCATGCCAAAGTAATGCGTCTTCTGCTCAGCGGTCAACTTAGCGATCGGCATCTCTTTGAACGCATAAATGAACTTGCCTTTGATCAGTCCGTGAGTACTAGCGGGTGGCGCTTCAGCCACTTCTTCGCCTTCAACGGGTTCTTCCTCGGCGACCGGCTCGATGGGTTCGTCCGAGAACTCATCTTCGTTTCCGACACGCAAGCAGCCATCATTGTTCCAACGGCGCATATTCAGTGGCGTCACACCGTCGCGGCCGACTGGCAGTGCGAACACATTTCGCCAAACACGTCCACGTGCCATCGACTCAATCTTCGACAACGCACGCTCGCCGGAGATCGTACCTTTTGGAAGCTCTCGCTCGGTTCCCGCACCGTACTCGAGTTCCACGGACCTCTTTTCTGCGGACACTAACTTCTCAGTAGCTGCCGTGTACTTGGGATGGAATTCCTTGTTGGTACGAAACAACGTCGCTGTCAAATATAGAGTCGTCAACGTGAACAAAAACAAGAACGTCATCGCCACCACGTGACCGACGTGCCATGTCTTTGCCGCAAAAAAAGCGACGACCAAGAAGAATAGAAAAGCTAATCCGAGGACAATTAATCCGAGCACGGCTATGCTTTCGACGTAGGAACCGAGGAACGGCGCAGGGGTGCTGCGCACAGAGAAGATACTGCCTATTCATCATAAACAGGGCAAAATCACCGGTCAATGAATCCATACTGCAAACGCTTGCTAGAAAGGAACTTATGGCGGAAGATTTGCTCAAACACGCACAACGCGTAGCCGTATTGTTTCAGCTTTGAAACCGAGTCACGCCGCAAGTTTCTAAAGTTGACGAGACCCTCGAAACAAATCACTGTGCAAACGGACAATTTCGAATCGAGACCACGAATGACGCAAACACAACCTCGCTCGACACTAGAAAAGATTCTTATCGTCGCACCTCCGGGTTTGCTGGCCTTCGTCGAATCCTTCCACACTCGCGGACACGCCGACGCGGTCTACCAGACCCTTGCTCCGCAAATCGATCGATGGTTGGTTGTTCACTATCTGCAACTCGTTCTCTTTCCGCTTACCGCTTGGTCCGTGTACCAGCTGACCGCAGCGCACGACGGCCAAGGAAGCGCGGCCGAGCGTTTCGGCGTGTCCTTAGCCGTGGCTGTTGGCGTCGCGGCAGCATTAGTTTTCGATGTGAGTGTCGCCGTGACAGTAGCGGTCGCAGCCGGAGTTGGCGTGGCCGTGGGGATCGGCCTCAGCGTTGGTGCTGAAAGAAAGTTACTCGCCATCGCACTGGCTGTCTTTGGAATTGGCTACGCAGGATTCGATAGCATTGCGGGAATCGGTACGGGAGTCATGGTCAAGAACACCGTCGAAGACATGACGATTCCCGGCGCGACAGCCTCATACGAAGAAGCCGCCGATATCATCATTCAATCGTATTACCATTCGCCAATGGTCACGATCATTGCTCGCGTCGCCGTTGTGGGGGCGATCGTGGGCTTCTTGCTGACTATGTTTCGCTTGCACAAAGCTGGTCATGGATTGTTTCCACTGTTGATGCTTGCCGGAGCATGCTGGGGTGTGACGCGAACACACGCGCCGCCTTACGGTCCTATCACGTACGGCTTCGTGTTCGCTGCTGCGTTTGCTGTCATGTGGCCTACAAGTCAAACATCAAAGTCCGAATGAAACAGAAACCGCCAAAACGAATTTCACAGCGCAAGTTACTTGGGATTCTAGCGGGCGTCATCTTCGTCTTGCTATTGGTCGGCTTTGCGACCTTGGCTTACGTAGCCACGCAAAGCACCGCCACACCCAATGCAAACGCCCCCATACTTGGAACGTGGCAGAAGGAAACTGGCACCGCAGTCATTCAATTCCGATCGGATGGCACAGCTCGCTATCGAGGTGGTAGTCCACACGTTGAGTACATGGAATGGACGCTCGACGAAAACAATGAGCTTTGCATGTCCAATCACACCTACACCGTGTCGCGCTTGTGGATTTTGAAAATCAACAACTGGATACACGGACAATCGGAGCCGTATATGAAACCAACCGAGATTGAAATGATTTCAGAAACCGAATTCAGGTTAGTGACAAAGAAAAGCGACGGCGAAGAAACTGCGATCGTCTACAAGGCGGCCTCCGACGCAGAACTGGAAGCTTCGCCCTAACGACAAACGGTAGTCACCGCTGATCATCACGCAATTTCAGCGTCAACAACGCGCCGTCGTCAGGCTTCGTCGAAACACCCGCCTTTACCTTGTTCTCTGCGTTGACTGCCTCGAACTGAAATAGTTTCACGAGAGCGCCGACAACCAGCGCCACCTCCAACTGGCCCAGGTGCTTACCCGGACAAACACGTGAGCCATGTCCAAATCCGAAATGGAGAAAGTCCTTCGATACTCCTTTTCGTTCGGCCAACTCCAACCAGCGATCCGGATGAAACTGGTCGGCCGGGTAGCCAGTAGTCGCTTCACCCCAATGGTCTGGATGACGGTTCGCATGCCACACATCAAGCAAAATGTGCGTGGAACGAGGAATCACCATCTTGCGTCCATCTGATGTCTGCACGGTGGTTTCCGCTGTAGCTTTGCGAGGCAAGAAATACAACGATGGCGTTAGACGTAGCGTTTCTTCGAGGACCGCATTGAGATGCGTTGCCGAGTTCAACTGATCGGGAGTGAAATCGTCAACGAACGTCAATTCATCAAAAACCTTTTGCTGCCAATCTTGGTTGCGGGCAAGATGCGAAATCGCCCACGTTGCGAATGACGTTGTGGCTTCGAGAGCACCAGCGAGAAAAACGCGAATGTTGCTGGCTAGCGCCGAATCAGGTGCGTCCGACTTGAATTTTTTCCACAGACCTCGGTCGCTGTTCCTTGCTTCCAATACGCGATACACAAGCTCTTCGAAGCGTTCGATATCTTTTGCAGCCTTCGCGTAGCTTGGAATCAAACGCGAGAGAACCGCTCGTGGGATTCCAATGCGATTGACCACCGTATCACGCATGATGTGGTCAATCACCCGTTCGATCGTTGGCACATAAACTTCTCGCAATTCTTGCGGGTCGATCCGTGTCCCGAAAAAACACTCGGTCAACATTTGCAGCATCACTACCTTTATTTCAGACTCAAGCGCCAGCGTTACCGTTTTTGTTCCAGTTTCGTTCAGATGCTGGCGCAGCGCACTCATGCGTTCTCGCGCAGCGCGCCTAAACGTCTCTTCGAATTCAAGACACACATCAACCTGAAAGAGCGACGTTTTACCGAAGGGTGATGCAGAAACTTTCCGCTGGCGTTTCCACATCGCTCCATTTCCGAACAATAAAGTGTCGTCGCCAGTTGCCCGAGCAATGCCACTGGACGGAAGCGTATCGCGATCGAACTGGTCTTCGCGTTCGCCTGTTGAAGTAAGAATATCGCGAATGATCGCTGGGTCTCGCGTCACCAGCACTGGTGGAAACCCAAGTACACTAAGGTATCGATTGTGTCTTGCAGAACCTTCTTGCTCATCTGCGTGCAAGAAGTAGGTATCAAGAATCTCGATAGGACGGCGGTAGTTCCAAAAATGTGGAAACGGAAACGTGCTCCGTCCCGATTGAAACAACAACGGCACTCGCGTTGGGAGACAATCACCGCCGAACGGATTCTTCCTCAGCACCTGTCCGGGCAGCCTGGAAAACAATTCCGCCAGATTTTTCATCCTAGTCATGCGTTATCTTTCTTGTGTGCACTTAGTCACGAGTACATAGCGATGCCTAGCGATTTTGCCCCATACATTTCTAACAAATCAAACATCTTCGGATCGTATTCTTTCAGCTCCGCGCACGAACGGATAGAAACCATTCAGGCCGAAATACGCTTCTGTTGCCTCCGTAGCGGATGGAGCTAAACTCCTTTGCCAAAGTCTCATGAAACAAAAACCGCCAAAACGTATTACACAACGCAAGTTGCTTTCAATCCTTGTCGGTTCCGTGTTCGTCTTACTATTAGTCGGTCTTACTACATTGTTTTACGTTGCCACGCGAAGCTACGCGACGCCCAACGCGACTGCCCCCATACATGGAACGTGGCAACGCGACAGTGGATCTTCCATCATCCATTTCCGGCCGGACGGTACCACTCGAATTAGAGATGGTAGCGCCAGGAATTCAGACTTTGAGTACATAGAATGGACCCCTGATGAGAACAACGAATTCCGTACCTTTCACCCCGTCTCTCAAAGGTCGAATCTGTGGAAGTCGAGAATCAACAATTGGGTGCACGGCCAGTTTGAACCGAACCTGGACGTCTGCAAGTTCAACCAGATTTCGGACAACGAATTTGAAATCATCGTAGAGTCCAGCGACGGCGAAAAAGTATCGCTTGCCTTCACGGCAACCTCTGATGATGAACTAGAAGCTTCGCCATAACCACGGATTTGCGAACCGCTTAGCGGATCTTGCCCCAGATCTTTTCCAGCAACCCAAACATTTGCGGATCGTGCTCTTTCAATTCGGCTCGCACAAAGGGATAGAAATCGTTCACGCCGAAGTAAGCTTCCGTGGCCTCCGCAAAATACTCTTTGTGATTGCTCATGCCGTAATGCTGAACTTTCTTGCCTGTGTAGAGCAACACCTCTTCGTACTTTCCGCTTTTCTTCGCGGCGTCAAACGCTTCGATCACACGTGGCTCGTCGAAACTCAGCACTTGATCGTGATACGAGTGAGCCAACTCGTGCAACACAACATACGGATGCTTGGCCCACATACCAGGATCGAGCAACGCCTTGGCCTGCGGAATGTGAACGTGTTTCACTAACCGCGGATCGTGCTTGTTACTCAGCAACCACCCACGGCCCGGATGATATTGCATGGACGTGAGCTTGGGGTGTTCGAGCTCAAGCCAAATTCGCAGCTTCTTGAGTTCCGCCACGCGTTCTTCTGGCACGATGTATGTAACGCGTTGCAAATGATTGGCGAGTGCCTTCATCACGCGCTCACCGAATTCACGATGCTCATCGCTTAGCAACTGCGGGTCGACCGCAACGGTCCAGCCTTCAACATCCTTTTCAACAGGATCGAAAAACCGTTTTTCCGTTTCTTGGGCGTGCAAAGCGGAAGTCAAGATGAAAGCAATAAGTGCTGTGAACATTGGCTGCATTGGATTCGGCTTCCTGTATGATTTCTACGAAGCCAAACCGAGTACCTTGCGGTTTACCACTTCGTCAAGCACAAAGCCTAACCCAAAGAAGGTCCATATTGCAAAAGTGCTCAGTGCCTCAGAAGTGCTCATGCGAACTTCGACGGCGCGACCACGCCATCGCAATCGGACCGAGCATCGACCAAACGATGTACATCTAGATGACAAAAGTCTGCGCCGTCAAAGATGAAGACTGGTCAAGTAGTACTTGTTTTACCAGTCTCGGCGAATCTCGAAGCCAACGCTCGGATCTACCATCGCTGCCGTCGCTATCCCCACAGCAGCGGCACCCGCAGACAGATAATCTCGCACATGCTGGCGGTTTGAGATCCCACCCACACCGATCAGGTCCAGCTCGCAACCCTGCTCGATTATTAGACGCTGAAACATCGCAACCTGTTCGATACTCCGCTCGCGAATGGCATCGCCGCAGATTCCGCGAGGTTGACCATCAAAGAGAAAATCACCTGTGCTCTTCTGCACTCGAGCAATGATGGAGTTTGTCATCGCCAACCCGTCCACGAGTGAACCGACTTGGTCAAGAAGTTGGCGGCCTAAGTCGTTGTCTCGCACGGAACCAATCTTCAACACCAGCGGCTTTTGACCAATCGCCTCGCGAATTCGCTCTGCTACGAATCCGGCCGCCGCGGGTTGCTGATAGAGTTGCCCATCTGCAGTAGACACGTTGGGGCAAGAAAAATTCGCTTCGACAGCATCCGCGCCACTCTCGACAGCCCACCGAGCACAAAGCGCAAAGTCGTCGGCCAATTGTTCGAGTGACGCGGCCGAGTCCGTTAGCGTTGGATCTTGCGTACCGACAACGGACACCACCAGCACCTTGTTCTTGGGCAAACGCTCTCTCGCAAATTCAACATCGCGTCGCCAAAGGTCAGGCGATTGCGAAGGCATGCCAAACGACACCGCCCAAGTCTGCTGCATCTCCTGCTGCTCTGCGACAACACTACCAGCTTCCAAGATCGCGTCGACCTCGACTGGCACTAAGTTAGGCAAGTCGTAACATTCGCGCTCGCCCGATCGAACAGTCTTATAGACCAACCAATCGAAACCCAAGTTGGCGTAGTAAAGCAGCCAGCGAGCATCAAGCAACGGGCCCGCTGGAATTCCAAGTGGTGAATCGATTTGCAATCCGCAAAACGCCCAACTACCAGGCACTGCCGGAGCGGAAGCGAATTCGTTAGGAGCCTTAGGTGCCAGATCGAGATTCTGACGCCACGTTAGTTGCGGATCGTATTTCATCCACGCAGTGTAGCGTTACTCGAGCCTTTTCTGATGCTCCAGCAGCTTTATCCGGGCCTCTAATTCCCGGATGTATCGGCCTGCGCGTTTCCCCCCGACTTGACCGCCGTCAACTGATTTCGACTGGCAACGAACAAAGTGTTGTCTACACACACGACAGATCCGTAACTTGCGTTTTTGATGTCGATCTCGTCGATAAGTTCTAGTTCTTTCGAGAGATTAAAGATCGCAACTTCCCCGTCTTCGTCCGTCACGAAGACTTTTCCATCGACAACGAGCGGTGTCGAATAGGACGCGGCGAAAAGATCGTGCGTCCAGTAGAGCTTGCCGGAACGGGCATCCACACAGTGTACCAAACCCGAGAAATCAGTGATGAAAACGAGCCCTTCTGAAATAGTCGGCGCCGCAACCGCGCGATGCATTTCTTCCTCGAATTGAATCTCACCATCCGCATCCAGGTCAAACTTGTCGTAGTGCCAGACGACACCGGAGTTCGGATTCGGTTTCACGTTCACTTCGTTCCGGGCTTTGACTGGTTTCTCTGTTGACAGCCCCAGCTTGGAATCGTCGTCACTCGCAATCAATTCGGCGCTAATATCACCGCGACGTTTCGGATCGATGCACCACAGATGACCATTGCCTTCTCCATGCTCTCCCTGTTGGCCAACTGCAAAATAGACCAAACCGTCGTAGATCACCGGCGCTGCCATGATTTGATTGCGAGTTCCACGTCCGCCGAGTATCCACTCGGAGTCCTTCGGATTGGCGTCGAATTTCCATAGCTGCGTCGACTTTCCCTTTTTGATGTCGCGAACGTCGAAACTGTAGAGCCAACCGTCTCCGCCCGAGAAAATCGCTTGGGGAACTCCGTCGAAAACGCCATACGACGGTGATGCCCACTGACCATCCAATATCGTGCCTTCCGCAACTCCGTCCTGCCAGATTAGCTTGCCGGATTGCTTGTCGAAGGCGGCAAAGCTTGGAGCTTTCTTCGTATGGTGGCCAATGGAAGTTCCGGTTAGTACTAAGCCATCGACCACAAGCGGCGAAGTGGCCGTGAACTTGTGCGGTTGCACTTTGAACTCTTTGATCATATCGAACTTCCAAATCAGCTTTCCATTCGATACATCTAAACAAACAAGTTCGCATCGATTCGAAACGAAGTACAACCGATCACCATTGACACATGGCACTGAACCCATCCCTTGCAACGGCCAATCCAGGTGTCCCGCAAAAAGGCCATTGGGCAAGTTAGCCAACCGCGGGCTCTTGTAAATCCAAAGTCGCCTACCGGTCGATTGCTCAAGACACACAAGACACGCGTTGTCGGGTAATTCGCCGTCGGGGTTGCTCGAACCGATGAAGACTCGACCATCCGCCACAACGGGAACGATACTGTTCACCATGCCACAGTAAAGATTTCCGAGTTCGGTCGACCACGCGACATTGACGGCTTCTTCTACATCCCAACTCAGGGGAATGTTCTCGCCCTTAGCCACGTTATTTCTATGTCCGTTTCCGCCGAGCATCGGCCAACGGTCTGACGGAACCGCATCAACCGACGCGACTTCGGCTGCTTCGCGTTCTGCCTGAGCCGTTCCGATACAAATACCAACTAAAGAAATACAAAACGCAAACACGATCGGCAGCCAACTTGGGCGCGGCGTACTACACGGCTCGCCCAACAATCGCAGCACGCGACGCTTGAACTCTGACGGACTCGCACCGGACGCGGACAACGCCACTGCATTCTCTAGCCGCCCTGCCCGACTTGGCACACACACCTCTGCCATGCGTAACAAAGCAGAAACGTAGTTCATCCGCTCGCAGCCACTGTCCAATACTAAATCATCACAGCACTGTTCACGTTCATGGCTCAGCTGACGACTAACGATCCAAACACACGGATGAAAGAACAAGAACGACTCGGCAATACGCTGGAACAAATTCACGATCAAGTCATTGCGACGAAGGTGAGCCATCTCGTGCGTCAGGATCGCTGACACCTCTTCCATAGTGAGTCCACTCAGTAGCGAAGCGGGCACCAAGATCGTGGGACGCAACATGCCCACAACGACCGGCGCCGTTAGACGCGTGCAAGTTGCCAGCTTTGGAGCAAGCCGAAGTCCCATTCGCTTCGCCGTTTTCTGCAACGACGCAATCAAGTGTGAGTCGGTAACTGATGTGGCCCGCCAGCGAAGACGTTGTGCGGAGCAAACCGAAAACAACAATCTTCCAAACAGTGAAACGACGCCCAAACCGTACAAAACCGCGACTAGCGGAGAGAAATCAGCCAACGTCCAAGCACTCGCGGTTTCTTCCGCGAGCGGTGGATTCGTTGCGGGCTGAAAATCAGCGATGCCCATTGGTTTTCGGACCGTCGTCCTAGTTACTTCGAATTTCACCGCCAAATTGGATTCGGCATTTCGAGCTGGCAACGTTGCCTCAACAGCAACTGGAGCTGGTGTAGCTTTCGCAGCTTCTTTACCGAGCGTCAGAAACGTTAGCAGTACACAAACTAACATCGCCACGAGAGCCGAAAGATGCACAGCATATCGCCTTCTCGCATCAAGACTTGTTCGGGCAAGCAACCAAGCCAAGCCGCAAAACAACGCGCCCTGCCAGAGAAAGTGGAGCAGCGTTACGGTCAGTTGCACACAAAACGCAGGATGAAGCAGACTTATTTCGCTATTTGAAAACATCATTACTTCTTCTCCTTTAGCTTGCGATTGAAAAGACGACGAAGCTCTTTAACTTCATCTTCGTCCAGGTCCGAAGCCTCAAACAAACTCAGCATGACAGCCGACGCCGAACCATCGAAAACGCGTTCGACCAAATCACCCAACATGCCTTGCGAAACATCGTCTTGGGCAACCGCGGGCGAAAAGAGAAACGCGTTCCCTTGTTTTTTTCGCTTGAGATAGCCCTTTTCAAACATCGTGTTCAGCGTCGTAATGACCGACGTATGAGCGATATCGCGGCCCTGATCGGAAAGAGCACTGCGTATATCTCGCACCGGAAGCGGCGATGCTTCCCAGAGAATCTTGAGGATCTGCAATTCAAGATCCGTTGGATGCGACGATTGTGGACGAACCATGCGAGGCTCCTTTTCTTCGAGTTACCTAGAAGATATGCATCACAAGCATCCGAGTCAACCCAACTCTTCTAGCAAACTCGAAGAATTGTCCTACAGCTTTTTCGCGCGTGAGGCAGGCAAACAATCGAGCGTTCAGTCGAACACGGGCGGCAAAGGATCAGGCAAACCCGAGCTTTCGATATCGTTCTGGCCACGAGTACCAAGCGCCGCCCACGCTCTTCGATCAATAGAGTTGTCAATTCCAGCCACACTACCGTCGGCGTTGCCTACGTGCGTGATACCAGGGTGGAAACTTCTTGATGTCAAACTGCCAACGCGAGTCGGTCGACCGTCGGTACGGCACGGAAACATTTCACTACCTGTGTCGCAGAATTCGTTTTGATCATCACCGACCGAATTAGGCACGAACCAATGCTGATAAAAGGTGCCGGCGCTGAGGAACAATAGGCCACGGCCATCGTTGCCCTCAAACAACTTTGTTTCGGCAAACATGGCGGTTTTTGAAAGACCATCGGAAATGCGTTTAAGAGGTACACCAATCGGATCCGTATCAAAACTCTTTTCGAACGGACCTCGAAGCGACTTGGGATTTTCGTCGTCACGTCGATCCATCGTCGTGATCTGCCGAATGGCGTAGAGAAAGCCGCTGTTCGCAACGTAATTGCCATGCGAAAAATTGCCGGCTACTTCCGTATGCACCACAGTCCCTTGTGACGGGCACCGGTAGAGAGAATAGTCGTGGAACGTCCAGGGAGCTGGCGATCCCGACACGAATGAGTGCCACGATGGTCTCGTGAAATCAATACTATCGTGGATATTCCCTTCTTCGGCGAAAGGCAATATGAACGTGGCCCAAGTATGGTGAACATCGTTTCCGGTAGAAGTCGTGCCTGCGGGCAACGCGTTTCTTGCGCTTTCAAAGTTCATACTTGCGAGAATGATCTGCCGCAAATTGTTACTGCATTGCGATCTCCTGGCAGCTTCACGGGCCGCTTGAACCGCAGGCAACAGCAAAGTAACGAGCATAGCGATGATGGCGATCACGACGAGAAGCTCCACCAACGTGAACGCAGACCTACTGTTATTCTTCATCGATCGCTCCAAGTTCGCCATGGCCCCAGCTAAAAGTCTAGAGGCTTTCAAGCTGTATTCAAATCGAGAATCATCCAACTGAAAGATATTCTGATTGCCTGTATCTCCTGGCAACAATTCTACAATTCAATGTTGTAGATCGTTTCTGCTGCTGAGATTTCAACCGTGATTTCGGTTTCACGGTTGAATCTGGCTGGAATGTATTGTTCCTGCTGTTCCTCCTCCCCGTGTAACGGCCCCAAGTCTTGCACCTTCCCCGTTTTCCGGTATCCAAAGACCTGCACTTTGTATTTGCCCGCGAATACACCGCCCGGAGAAGCTGTCGTGTATTCACCATCGACGATTTTAGCGATCGCCTGTGGTTGGCTTTCGTCCATCGGCATGAACAGTAATTTACCGTCGGCAATCGGTTGGCTCTCGAAGCTCACCTGACCATGAATTTCAAATTGACCGTCGTTCTTTCCACAGCCCGTTGGCACAAGGGCGAGGCAGCCAATCGTAAGCAGAGTTCTTAGGGAGGGATTGAAAATGGTGAACCTCACTTAATCTGCCTTGCGAGAAGCGACAACGATTTCGCAACTCTGTGATTGATTGTCTCTTTAAGAAAAGCATATGGCGATTGCTCGCTTTTCCAAACTCTAGACGAATTCGATTAGCCCGGTCAATAAGCTAGATGAAGCCACGAAAGGATCGTACCGAACGGATGGCGAATGGGTAGTCAGGGCACCAAATCGGTCCCGCAAGAAACCGTTGGGTTCGAGCCACTCCATTACAGTCTTTCTCAGGAAACGACGTCTCTTCGTTTTATTGCCGACCGAATGGTTCACTCTGTGATCTCCGTGCCTCTGTGTTTCAAAAATGACGTATTCAACGTTGTCGTTTAGCTTGTAAAATCCACGAATGGACAACAACGATTTAACTCATGCGATTATCGGCGCTGCGATTGAAGTTCACCGACGTCTTGGACCAGGATTGCTGGAGTCAGCTTATCGAGCATGCCTAGCATATGAGCTACGGAATCGAGGACTCGAAGTTGTAGAGGAGCAACCAGTGCCTGTCGTTTAGGACGACGTTAAACTCGAATGTGGATTCCGGGCAGACTTGATAGTCAACAAAACAGTCGTAGTCGAACTAAAGGCTAAGACTGCCATCCATCCCGTTGATAAAGCGCAAGTGCTTTCCCACCTTCGTTTATTGAACTTGCGATTTGGGTTGTTGATTAACTTTCACGAAGAGAAGCTTGTTGACGGGGTTAGCCGGATTGTTAACGGATATTGAGGGTGGTTTTGAAACACAGAGGCGCGGAGGACACAGAGAAGGCTCTCATTCGGCCTTCTCAAACTCTGTGATCTCCGTGCCTCTGTGTTTTAGAAGAACGGCTCACTTCGACAATCGCTGAGGCAAACACAGCTTTCGATTTGGTCAATAGCCGTGGAGTCACTCGCGCTCACGGCCCAGCGAAGAAGGCGAATCCTCTTCACTCAATACTTCTTTAGACTTCCGCGCAACGTCTAGGCCGCGTTGATCTGCAGCCTTCGAATGCGGACCCTGCACAGGTGCCGACTTCTGGGTTATGGGAGTCGGCTTTGGCCGTTCGGCTTCCCACCTATCGACGAACTGGTTTGTCGGATGCGACTCCTTGCCGCCGATCACTTTGCCTTCGTCCACCACAAGGTATTTTGCCTGATTCTGCGCCTTCGCGTCTGCCAACTCGAGTCGGTCTTGAATGTGGTCGGCCTCACGACGGCAGATCTCGCGCCATTCGTCTTCCATGATGATGCGATTGACGGACTCAAGCGCGTCCATACGGATGCCGTTCTTCAAAATTGAATGCAAAATTGACTGGCGTGTTGCGTGTGGAATCGAAATCTCTTCGTTGTCTTCTCGCTTATCTAGTCGTAGGTTTCGAAACTCGTCCCGGTGAAGCTCCAACGCCGCATTCGCAATCTCGCGTTCTTCACGGGATTCGCTGGAGAACCATTTCTTCTTCAAATACTTAGCGACCCGCAGCGTTTCGTCGCGAACTTGCCACGCTCGGAACCAACCGCGAAAACCCAATAGGAACCGCGACCAGCGACCTTGGCTCTTACCGAGAAATTGCAGACCAGCAACCAACCGTGCGAGTAAGTTCGTAACGCCTTTGTCATCAGAGATGAAGAACGTCGGGATGATATCGGCCAAGTCATCGCGGAGTGTTTGGAGGTTTTGCATACCCTTGCGCAGTTGCTCTGGCGAGATCTTGCCACGCATCCAAGCCTTCTGCATCGAAGCCTGTCGAATCGCGATCTTCGCAAGCAGCGTGTCCACCAACAACTCACCCTCGCGATCGCGACCGTCGTCGTCGAGCAACGATGAATCCTCTTGGAGTAGCTTGATACGTTCGACCAGCTTCTCCATCAGCTTGTCAAAGCTCATGCCTTGCGCTAGCGCCGTGCGAAACGCTTTTCCCTTGAGAAACTCAGGGTCGTGAATCTTTTCTTCGTCGACATCCAGCACAATTGTGTTTGGTTTTGCATCGCCCACGGTTGGCATGATCGTGATCGTGCCCAACTCCTTCTTACGAAACCAGTTCTTCCACGTACGTTCACCGTAGTCGTTGACTTTGACCTTCGCCATCACGCGACGTCCAGGGTTGGCTTGCTCGACGCTCAGCTGCACCTTCCTTGCAATCTTTACAAGCTTTTCTTTGTCCGGTTTGAATCGACCGTGAATCCGAATCAGTGACGTCATGCGGGTTGGATCGAGTTTCGCCCGGTCTGCGTGGTACTCCACCATCTCGCCAACGTCGTTCAGCATTTCGGCATCCATCCATTCAGAATTGGTGCCGGCCGAGAACTCCTTCACCGAGTCGAACTCGTATTCGATCTCTTGCTCTTCGGTCGGATACAGCCGCAGCGTGAACATCGAATCGATGTTATGGCCCTTGGGATTCAGTACGACCAACCCGATGTCGTGGCTCTCTCCCGCGCGGATCAAATCCATCTGGCTGAGAAACTGATCTGCGTGACGCGAGCCATTGATCGTCTCGAACGCGTTGTTGGTCATCACAATCGTTTGACCGTGAAAATCACGCAGCAAGTTTGCACCGTGTTCGTTATCCTGACTGAACGACAGCTCATTGTTGAGCGAGATATCCCAGATGTTCACGTTGCGACCCATCAGCTTTGCGGTCGCTTCGATTGCATTCTTCTCCGTCACGTCCGTATCGCGATTGGTAATCAGCAGAACGTCAGCATCGGGAATGTATCGATACTTCTGAGCGACCCTCGCATGATAGTTCCGACGTAGAACGGTTCGCCGCTCGGTAGGCTTGTAGAGTCGACCGAGTTCAAGGTCCGACTGAATATTGAATCCGCTGTAGGGAGTCGCCGTAGGAAGCACGCCGATATAGACGCTTAGCGTGGTGTCAGTGCCGGCATTCAGTTCCGTGATGTTGTGACGCAATTCGTTCGCCGTCAGTTCTTTGCCGCTTTCATCCAGAATCATGATGTGATCGGACATCTCGCTGGTCACTAAATGAATCAATGTTTCGAGATCACGATTCCCGTCCGTTTCGCGACCGACGTCCAGCTCGCCGCGATTGTTGACTTGTAACTCGAACAGCGCCATCTGCCCGGGTTCCATCGCTTCCATTGAACTCGGCTTATTCGAGTCACAAGGAAATCGCATTCGCTCGTGTCGAGGATTGTCGAACGATGTGTGCAGTCGATCGATGCCGGTTTGTATGGCTCGAGGACGAACGACGAACGGCATATCGAGGGGTTCGTCTTCAGGAATGAAGTCGATATCGAGCAAACGAAACGGCAGCACTTGTCCACTGATCGTGTGCGGCACATCTTCTTTGAGCGGATCATGCAAAAGCGCCGTGTGCACAACCGACTTTCCGAAGTCTTCCACGACCAATGGTTCAACGCGATCGTTCGCTTCGAGATGAACAACCGTTGGGTAGTTGTGCGACATCGGCATCTCGCCTCGGTTGTGCACGTCGAAATGATCCGTTTCCAGTTCCTCGGTCGGCTCGAAAATTGAGTTGTGCTCTTTAATACTTAGCCGCCGCCCTTTGTCACTGCCTTCGCGAATTACAAAACCATCAAGGATCAGTTCCCACGTCGTACGGTAACGAGCAATTTCTTCGTTGCCGTCGTAAACGATGTGCCTTGTGAATCCATTGTCTCCATCGCGGCCTGGATGTAGTGGCGTGGTTGGCGTATGTCCATCGCTACCGCTGAAACCCGGACTCCCTGGCGGAACACCCGATCGAACCAATACACGTGTCGTCGTTCCATCTCTATTTCTACGCGTGGAATACTGAGGTGAGCGTCCCGGACCGCCGCGTCCACCCGGACCACCCTCGCCACCACGTCCGTGCGTGCCCGGAGCACCGCCCTGGCCACCCTCTGCTTCACCCTTCACCAAACCAGCCAAGTACGTATCGTCCTTGTCGTACTCGGCAATATTGATTCCACCATCGGACGCGGCACCGCCATGCGTTCCGAGTCCGCCATCGCCGCCGCCGTAACCATTGCCTCCGCGAGCACCGGTCGACCAAGCATCACGACCACGGGCACCGTCTTCGCCAAATCCGCCGTGACCTCCATGACCGCCGTTGCCACCGTTGGCTTTCATCGTGAAGTAGCGACCCGTGTGCGAATCGAGCTCGGGAATGTTGACGTGCTCTTGCTCGGTGTCCGCGGGCTTTCTCTTGCCCGTTACGTTGAACTTGTTCGGTTCGGTGGGATGAGACGTAAAACGCAATCGCTGCTCGCCAGCTTCCTGCGCGGGAGATGCAGGAGTCGCGTCTCCACCGGCCATTCCCGGACCGGCTCCACGCCCCGAGTTGCGAAAGTCCGGGTTGCCATGCTCGGCATGCGCACCATGATCGGCCGACACGTCGCTTGTCCAAGGATCGTTGTAGTTGCGATCGTCACGAGGGATGTAGCGAACTTGAAAACGACGTCTCACGCGCGGTCGAGCGCGACGTTTCGACCCAAGTCCTAAGAATTCCCAAAGCGACATCGCAAGATCCGGTAGCCAAGGTGTTTATTTCCGTTACTATCTTACTTGCTCACGACAGTGAAATGTAAACGCGATGAAGGAAAGCGATATGAAACTGCTCCCCGTGTTGTTCCTGATTGTCGCGGCCACGACGCTCCAAGCCGCAGAACCGGAGCCAATTATCCGGAGCGGTGATCGCGTAGTCTTTCTCGGCGACTCGAACACGTACGCGGGTAAATTCATCGCCCACATCGAAGCGGTTCTGCAAAACGCAGATGAGTTGGACGATGTCGAGCTTCTTAACTTGGGGCTAAGCAGCGAAACGGCTTCAGGCCTCTCCGAACCGGATCATCCCTTCCCGCGGCCTTGCGTGATGGAGCGACTCGATCGAGTACTCAAGAAAGCGAAACCAAACGTCGTGATCGCGTGCTACGGGATGAACGACGCGATCTACTATCCGCTGATCGATGAGAATTTCGCTGAATATAAGTCAGCGATGGAAGAGCTCATCAAGAAAACAAAAGCAGCAGGTGCGCGGATAGTACTGATGACTCCGCCGCCTTTCGATGTCGAGGCGGTCAGGATGAACAAAGGAAAGCTGCTAAAGAAGGGCGAGGAAAAATACGCTTGGTTCGCTCCATACGAGGGCTACAACGAAGTCATGGCGGCGTACGCGAATTGGATATTCTCACTGAAAGAATCGGTGGACGGAATCGTTGACCTGCACGGCGCATTGACGGAATCGCTCGAAGCCTCTCGAAGCGAAGACCCAGAATACATCCTTGCCAAAGACGGCGTACACTTCAACGACAAAGCACACGAAACGGTTGCGAACGTGATAGTGGATCAACTCAATCTGCCGACAAATGAGACATCACCAGAAGACGTCAAAAGATTCGTTGAACGCCAGAACATTTTGCGAGACGCATGGCTAAGCCACGTCGGACACAAACGTCCGGGAATCAAAGCCGGCTTGCCGCTTGAGGAAGCTCAGCAAAAAGCCGATGCACTCTTGCCCGTTACGAAGTGATCCGAGAGCAAGCAATGCGTTTGGCAATTATCGCACAACAGGAAAACGTACCACTGTACGAACAGGCCGCCGCGCGATCCGGTCGGTTTGAAATCGCGTGCGCAACCTCGGACCTCACCAGCACAAACGGCATCGATCAACTGCTTGCGCAACGCGACAACTTCGATGCATGTGTGATGTTGGCACCCAACTCAATCAGTCGCGAGCAAATAGAAACGCTGGCAAACTCGGGCAAGCATATTCTTGTCGAAGCCAACTACACGGACATTACGCATCTAGACAAGATTTCCGAGATTTGGAAATTAGCCGGAGCCACGTGCTGCGCCGCGCAGATTCGACGATTCACACCCTACGCCACCGCCATCCGTGAAGGCCTCGACAAGAAACAACTTGGCGAGCCCGGTCTCGTTCGCATTCATCGTTGGCTGGAGAAAGATCAAGTCGAGCCACCGCAAACCGTGCTTTGGGCAGCAACCGTCGGCGAAATCGATCTGGCGTGCAGTTTGTTTGATAGTCCGCTCGAAGTTGTCTCCGCTCAAGCCATTACTGGTCAGCAAGGCATCGTAATCCATCTTGGGTTTCAGTCGGGGATGGCGATTGTCGACTGCTCCATCCACGCGGGCAAACCGTTTTACACCGCATCGTTAATTGGATCGAAGGGCGCGGCCTATGCGGACGACCACCACAACACGAACTTACTGATGAAGTCAGAGACACTGGGTTTAAATGTCGCCCAGGACTCCGATTCACTGAGACTTCAAATCGAGTCGTTCGTCGACACAATCAAGTCCGGCTCGGATGACACAACGATCGACGAAATGAAACGTGCAATTCGTGTGTCGCAATCGGCAATTAAATCAGCGGGCTCGGGACAAGCCGCAAAATTCGATGGAGATCAGTATGAACTCCAGTAGCGACAAGAGAGTTTTCCGCACGGCCGTCGTGAGCGTGGTCAAACATGACTACGTACCCAACGGCATGTTCTCGCATCAACAGTTCCAGCCAGTTGTCGTGACGGACGACGAAGATCAACCAGATTGGGTCCACGAGCGAAACCAAAAGTACGCCGATCAGTACAACGTGCCCTACTCGCCCGGAATCGAAGCGTCTCTGCAAGAACATTCCGCCGAGGTGGCAGTAATTAGCCCAGAAGCCGAACGCCACTGCGACCTAAGCGTCCGAGCTGCGAATCTGGGGCTACACGTCGTTCAAGATAAGCCGATGTCGACGGATCTTTCCGAGTGCGATCGACTCGTCGAGGCGATCAAGAAAAACGACGTGCGATTCATGATGTGGAATCGTAACTTCCTTCCCGCCATCCAACACGCAGCGACAACCGTCCGTGATGGAAAACTCGGAAAACTAACAGCGATACACATCGACTTCTACTTTGCCAAGGATGCCGGGCCGCCGATTGGCTCGCACGGTGACGGCGGTCCGAAACTCGAATGGCTCGAATTCCTCAAAGCCGCACACGTAACTGGCGCCGATGGTGGCGTGGGTAAGCGACCGATGGGCGAGCTCGAAATCGAGGGGATCTATCCGCTTGGCTATCTTCATCTGTTGACCGGAAAGAAAGCGCTGGCTACGTTCGCGCGTACAAAGGCACACTTCCATCAGCTTTATGAAGACAACGAAGTCGATGATCTTTCGACCGTGACGTTGCAATTGGAAGACGGAATTGTGGCGTCGCTTTGCCTCGGTCGTATTGGCAACGCAAGCCACCCGGACATTGGCGAAATCAAGTTGCACTTACAGGGAACTGAGGGCTCGATGGTCATCAGTGAAGCCCGCCCCGAAGTCGGCCTCTACTACCGGGACCAGCCTGACGCTGAATTCCCCAATCGCCGCATCGCCAACGAGAACGACTGGCTGTTGGCCAATGATTTTGCGAATGCA
The DNA here is from genome assembly GCA_964397295.1 of uncultured Pirellulaceae bacterium. Lineage (GTDB taxonomy): Bacteria > Planctomycetota > Planctomycetia > Pirellulales > Pirellulaceae > CAYNJG01. Next base: position 13,873 of record CAYNJG010000004.1, on the reverse strand, counting down.
ATCGAAACAGGTTCCGACACCTCACTAAACGTGCAGGTCTCACGTGACATCTGCGCGACGGTGCACGCTGCCATCGAGTCCGGACGTACAGGCTTGCCGGTTGCGGTACGCTACTGACCTATTCGTAGCTTTCTGGATCAGCTTCCGCAGAAACCGTAATGGTCTGAGTCGCGTCTCGTTTTCTTCGACGCGGAGAATCCACTACTTCCAACGAACCGTCCCGCCCTTCCTCAAGCAAACGCAAACGACGCTTCAACGCTTCCGCCTGCTTTGCTCTCCAAGCGTCATAGTGTTCGGCAAATTCCCAAGTCGTTGATTCATCTTCGAAGTCTATTTCGTAGAGTTCGAGCAGGCGGAACATCTTGTCATACTGTTCTAGCATCGCGGTGGCACGGCTCTCCGCTTCATCCTTCAAAGTAGAATCCTCGGGTAACGTCTTCCGATTGCGACCGAGTTCTAGTGATTCGTTCAATCGATTCTGCGAAAGAACAACAGATCGAGCCCACTTTTTCTCGAACCAAATCACTGGCACCGTATCACCGAGCTTGAAATGGTCGACGCACGGCAACATCCACGTTTCTTTCAGACTGCGTTGTTCACCATCCGGTGTCGTGTAAGTGACGCTGACGACGACTCCCTCTTTGCTAAGTGGTCCATCTGCCTTTTTCACAACACCAGACTCTAGAACACCGTCAAAGAATGGTTCGAAGTGGGTTATCTCGCCATCGACAATGATGAGGTTCTCAGGATATCGCGTTGGACTCGCAACACCGCCAAAAGCAATAAACAACAGAAGGCCAATGCCCCCTAGTCCGTACACCGAATACAAAATGAAGTCTTGCCATGCACAACAGTCTGTATACGCTTCTTCGTATGCCATCGTTGGTCTCGCTCGCCCGTCGGTTTCAGCCTATTAAAACCTACCTCATAAATGTCCCTCGGACCTTCGCTTATGTTCCGATTTATGCACCTGATTTGTAGGCAGTTGCGAGCAAAGGTGGGTAAGGCGCGGCGGAAAAGCTCTGGGCTTCAACTTACTCGCTGACGGCAACAACAACGGCTTCGTCGATGCAGCCGGTTTACTTCGTTTCACGCCACAGCCATCACTCACAAGAAACTGTCCTCTTGAACAGAAGTGAGCTCCAACTCAATTGAGAGACTACCCAGCGAGCAATGAAGAAACAGTGTTGTCACTGTCGGCATAGCGGTCTCGTTGGTCTCCGAGGCAATGCAACTGAGTTAGCCAAAGATTCGCCAACGGCGTTCCAGGCTCGCAGTGGATGTGATTTCCATGCTTGAGCTTTCCACCGCCTCCGCCCGCAACGACTAAAGGCAGATCGTTGTACTGATGCGTCGTGCCATCGCCCATTCCCGCACCCAGTGTGAAGATCGTGTTGTCGAGCAACGTCGTGCCATTTGCTTCTTCGATCTTCGCCATTCGTTCGACCAAATTGGTGAATACTGACACGTGGAAGTGATCGAGCTTCAAAAGGTCTTCCACGTTCTCGTGAGGACTATGCGTCATCCCATGATGGCTCTTTGGCTTGTCCAAAATGCCTTCCCAGTTCGTCGGCGTCGTCCATCGCTCGGGACCGACCATCAGCGTACCAACGTTCGTGAGTCCAACTTGCAACGCTGTCACGAGCAGATTCCCCATCAAGTGGATGTACTCGTTACGAGGAAGAATTTCTTCCGGGCGTTCGATGTTGGCAGACGCCAGCTTGGACTTCATCCCTTCAATACGGTCCATGCGAGTCTCGATCGTTCGCACGGCGTCGAAATACTCTTCGAATTTGTGTCGATCGCTTTTGCTAAGTTGTTTCTGCAAACGTCGCGCGTTGCCCAAAGCCAAGTCGGTGATGTTTCGGAACGGCGTATTAGCCTGCGTTCCAAACAAACGATCGTACACCTTACGAGGATTTCGCATCGACGGAGCAACATGCCCCGTTCCATACCACGACATGTTGTCGAAGTAGATCGACTCGATGTTGTCCTTGTGATCGTTGCAACTCAGCTCGAGAGTCGAGTACGGAGTTTCCTGACCGATCGTCTCGGCAGCAATGTGGTCGAGAGTTCGAGCGAGCGGGTAAGCCGACCCTTTGACCTCGTACGGTGCGACGCTGGTCAAGAAACAAGATGCAGCCTGCGCGTGAGAATCAGTGCCTTGCTGAAACGTTCGGTCCATACCGGTGATCAGCGTGACTTTCTCACGAATAGATTCCAGTGACGCGAGCGTCTGCGTCAGGGTAAGTGGATGAACACCAGGCGGTACAACTTTGCCATCGAATCGCCACACGTTGTTTTGCCCGGCGAACTTCGGCAACTCGCGATCATGCTCACCAGGAAAGAACCCACGACGTGTGATGCCGTTGGGCAGATAAAAGAACGCCAAACGTTGAACCGGCTGAGTGGCAGCGCCCGATTCCGCGGAAAGCGAAACACTCTCGAGCCACGGAAGACTCAAAACCGCGCCCCCAGCGCAAGCCAAGAATCGACGTCGTGAAGATTCGCGGATTGGATTTTTCGCCATGGCTGAACCTTTGTAGTAGGGAATCTAGATTAGTCGCCCGTTGTATTCTTATGCAAAAACGGCTCGCTCGTTGCTACCCGTTTCAAAACCGCTCGCAATGTATCGCCTTCGCTTGCGGCTGCTTTGGTCATCTCATCAAGAGCCAAAGAATCCGCAGGGCCCAATTCGCGGCCCAACCCATAGGATAACAGATGCGATAGGAAGGCTCGGATAAACCGCGGCTTCTCTTCCACGATCAAACGCTTGAATTCTTCGATCGTTTTAAATTCGTGTTGATTAAACAGCTCACCACTTACATCCACGCCACGACCGTTTTCATATTTGTCACGCCACACGCCGGTAGGACCAAAGTTCTCGAGCGCAAAACCAAGTGGATCAATCTTGTCGTGGCAACCGGCGCAATCAGCGCGTTCGCGGTGCGCAGCCAATCGCTCACGGATCGTCATCTTTGCTAGAGCCTCGTGATCATTTTCGGGCAGCGGCGGAACGTCCGCTGGTGGAGGTTCGGGCGGATCATTGAAGACTACGGCATTCACCCACGCTCCGCGAGTAATCGGCTGGGTTCGCACAGGCGTCGAAGTCATCGTCATGATCGCAGCGTTCGTAATCATGCCGCCGCGACGCGGATCGTCCAATGACACACGACGAAACGTCTGCACTTGAACCTCTGAGTTTGCCTCCGAGTTGCCAGCGTAATTCGCTTTGAGCATTTCGCTTTCCCAAGTGAAGTCCGAATCGACCAACTCCATAATCGACCGGTCTTCGACGAAAATCGTTTCGAACAACAGCAACGGCTCGGACATCATATGCATACTGCTGCGGTAGCCGTCGTAGTAGAAGTAGCCAAACTTTTCGGGGTCAGGTATCGAAGTTACCAACCGATCGAGTTGCAACCACTGAGCGGCAAAGTTCTCGCAAAACCGAGCACTTCGCACATCGTTCATCATGCGATCAATTTGCTGCGACAACACCTCTGGCTTGGAAAGTTCTCCCGCTGCCGCCAAATCAAGCAACGCGTCGTCCGGAATGCTGCTCCAAAACAGCTGCGACAAGCGTGTCGCCAGTTCGAAGTCATTGATTCGTTGGCGGCCTTTGATCCCTTCGCCTTCGGCGTCTTCGTAGATGTAGAGAAACTCGGGCATGCCCAAGACGATGCCAACGACGGACCGCATAGTTTGCTCGAACGATCTTCCCGCTTCCAACTGCGTCTCGGAAAAGCTGACCAACCGATCAAGCGATTCCTTACTCACCGGACGCCGGAATGCGCGACGCAGCAACGGCTCAAGCCTTTCTCTAACAACAGCTTTCCGATCTAACGACTCGTCGTCTTCCAGTTCGCCTTCCGGTTCGGCAAAGAGTCTATCCCAGCTACCGCATTCTTTGGAATTCAAGTCGGGGCTTTCAGCAACCGTTTGGCTCAACTTGAGTAACGACTCCATCAACAACGGTGAAAGCGTCAGATGGTCGGCACGGTTGTCAAACCCATGTTCGGCTCGCTGATCTTGCGGAAAAGCAGCAACGCCTCGGAAGCCTTCGGGACGCTGGTTATCGATATCTTTCGCGAGTGGTCGGCTCGAGACGCGAACCTTATCAGGCATCTTCCCCGTTTCGGGATGAAAATAGTCTTCACGGCGACGCATCAAACGTTCGTTCATTTGAAACAAGTCGCGATCGAGTTCTAACAAATCAACCACTGCGTTGTTGTATTGAAAACGATTCATACGCCGAAGTGGCGTCGGCGGGAACGGCTGAGTCTTCAGCGCCTCAGTAAGGATAGACTGAAGTTGGTCGATCGCTGACTGCCGCAATTCATCGGATGGCTGTGGCTCGTCTTCCGGAGGCATCCGTCGGTCTCGAAGGACTTCGACGAGTTCCTCCACCAGTTCTGGATGAGCCTGCAAGTCAGCGTTGCTTGTAATCGAACGCAGATCAACGTCGCCTTCGACTTCTCCGTCTAGACCGTGACACTTGATGCAATGATCTTCGAAGACGCTTACGAATTCGAGTTCCACGCCTCTCACACTCAGGGTCCAGCACAACATGGAGGCCGATAGAGCCAACAAATATTTCATACTGTTTTGCCCCCAAAACGCGTTTCAATTACGTTCACAAACGGCTCGCACCGACGGAATATCATCGCCTGAAAAAAATCCCGCCGCAATAGCAGAGCTCCTAAAGTTAAGATGCTTTACCGCGATTCGTTCAGAGCTCAACTGCATATGCCCACAGCACAAGAAGTAAGAGACGCTTTAAAGATTCTGTCCGATCCAGAAAAAGCGGCCGCATCATCGCGGTTCTTCAAAGTTGGAAAAGGCGAATACGCCGAAGGTGATAAATTCATCGGCGTCGCGGTTCCCAGTCAACGCAAGATCGCGAACGAGTTTCGCGATCTCTCGCTACCGCAAATTGAAGAACTCCTACACGACCCGACTCACGAGTTTCGACTGACGGCATTGCTGATACTGGTCGAGCAATACCAACGGGCCAAGGTTGATTCAGAACCGGCAGAGATCGTCGATTTCTACTTACGGAATCTCGACTACGTGAACAACTGGGATCTCGTCGATACGTCGGCACACAAGATTCTCGGCGAATGGTTGCTGGATCGCGAAAACGAACAACACATCCTCGATGAGCTGGCGGAATCCAATCACCTCTGGCGGGAACGAGTAAGCATCATCGCGTGCTTACCATTCATCCGACGCTACGAGTTCGACTGGATCTTGCGATTGGCAGAATGGTTCCTCGACCACGAACACGACCTCATCCACAAAGCGGTCGGCTGGATGCTCCGTGAGGCGGGCAAACGCGACAAAATGTTCCTACTTTCGTTCTTGGAAACACACGCCACGGCGATGCCGCGAACGATGTTACGTTACGCCATCGAAAAGCTCACGCCACGAGAGCGACAGGATTTCCTTAGCCGTAGGTAGCGAATTCTCTCTGCGTTTTTTTGACAGGATTTACTACAAACGAGCAATAACTACTCCGCCATATCCCGCTTGCTGGTGTCAGGTGCGAACAGAATTGCAATCATCCCGACGACGAACACCAAACTCGTTACACGACCGATCTTCGCGTAGTCGCCCCCGAACGTGCTAATCAAATACGCAGTCGCGAAGATTGTAAACGCAGTGGCTATCCGGCCAAAGTTAAAACTAACGCCGGCACCAGTCGATCGGATGCGAGTCGGAAAAAGCTCCGGCAAGAAAAACGGCAACCAACCAAAATACAAGCCGTTGAATAGTCCAAGTAATCCGACCCAAAACAAAAAACTCTTGTCACCGGGTGAAGAAAACCAAAACACGTATTGCGCAACAAGCAGTGCTCCGAGGCTGGTGACGAAATAGATTGCTCTTCGTCCAAGTCTGACGGCGAGCAAACCGGCGAACAGACTGCCAACGATGCTCGTCAGCGAACGCGCCATACCCACGTTTGCCTTGATCGTGTCGTCACCGATCTGCGAGCCAACTTCACCGGCCCACGGCATCATCCAATTGGCGCTGCCCCAACCTCCGATAAGCGGCACGGTCGCGAGTGCAATTCCAACGACAGTCACACCAAGGAACTCTTTGCTTAGCAGCCCTCCTGTCGTCATTCCTTTATCGGTTATTGGAACTGAGCTCGTCCGCTGCCGCGACAGCCACGCTGGCGACTCACAAACCCAGATCAAAATGAACAAACCGAGAATCAGCGGCAGTGCGTTCACGCACATCATCCACTTCCAATCGTCGGGCGTCACGGGTCGCAACTTCGCCAGCGTTGACATGGTGAAGATACCCAAGTTCCCCGCCATCCCAATCATGCTCGAAAGCAATGGCCGCCCTTTGTCTGCCCAAACTTCCGATACGAGCGCAACGCTATTCGGCCATGCTCCGCCGATTCCCAAGCATGCAAGAAACCGCAGCACCAGCAACTGCATGGGACTTTGTGCGAAGTAGCAAACGCCCGTCAGGCCAGCAAACAGAAGAATCGAGATACCAAGTGACCGAGTACGCCCCATGCGGTCGCCCAGCTTGCCAAAGATGTAGCCACCGATCGCTGCTCCAAATAAGAACGCGACTTGAAACCATGCGTAACGCTGAGCAGCGAGTTCGTTCCACGTCGCGAGTAGCGCTTTCTCCTCGCCAACGAGATCCTTTGCATTTTGCGTGAGTTTCTGAAACAAAACTGGATCCAACATGCCAACTTGGCCCATCAAATCAATCGAAGCAGCTCGCATACCCAAGTTAGTGAGAAGAATTTGCATGCCGCCAAAGAACCACGCCAGAAACGCAACCACGAGAATCGTGAAGCGAGCGTTAGAAGAGAGCGATCGATCCATTGTCAGTCTCCGGCGAACTCCGATAGATCTACCCAGCCGCCTCGCTGCGATGAAGCGAGCGCCGCATCCGTGAACACCTGAACTCGATAACCATCTTCGAGATCCGGATGATCGCCCTTCCCTACCCCATTCACCTGCGACTCGAACGCTGGCAACACATGTGTTTCAAAACGATTGCACCAACCATCACCAAGACTTTCCAACATTTCCGCCGGATCCGTACTGTCAGCGAATTTCAACTCACTGCGAATCCGATCCACACCAAGTGAACCCCGCGTACCGTGCAATTCCAACTCAGGCGCGAATCCTTTTCGGATGTAACTTGCGTGTGAAAGCAAGATACTTCCCACGGCACCGTCATCGTATTCGAATCCGATCTGCGCGTAGTCCGGCACACTGCTCTTTCGTTGGCTTGAACTATCCGACGTCGAATTTTTCTCGCCCCACTCAATGGCTTCCGACAAATCCACGTCGCCCAAGTCGGCTTTCGGCGGCATGACCACGGCGGCGTGAGTTAGAACTCGCTTTGCTTCTTTGCCAAGAATGTAACGCAATACGTCGTAGGCATGAGAACCTACATCAGCGATCGAGCCGGCCGCCGACAGTGTCGCATCGTCGCGCCAAGTAAATGGCATCGCGACCGGACGCGGGTTTTGCCATCGATAAATGACGGACCGAATCTCTCCCAGTTTGCCCTCTTCAAGCAACTCTTTCGCTCTTTGGAATACGGGCACATAGCGTCCCCAGAACGGCACATAGCTGGCGAGCTGTTCTGACTGAACGGCGTTCCACATCGCCCGAGCTTGCCTTGCATCTTTGCCGACCGGTTTTTCGCACAGCACGTGTTTGCCTAGTTCGGCACAGGCCAATACTGGTTCGTAGTGGAGCGCGTCGGGCGTAAGCACAAGTACAAGATTTACATCCGGATGCTCGACGACTTTCAGCCAATCGTCTGTAACCAGCGTGGCGCCGTCTTCGCGCGCAGCAGCCTCCAACCGATCGCGACGCCGCGCACACAAGGCTACGATCTGTGTGTCTTGCGACGAGCTGCGAATTTCTTGTCGATACGGAACTCCGATGTAACCCGTAGCTCCGATGACTCCGATCCGATATTGCATGCATCCTCCTGTTGTTCGAAGCCGTCAATTTAGCACACTGTGGAAGCGTAAGGGCGCAAGCCTTTACGCTTTCGTAACTGATGCTGCAACGGTCGCAAAATAGTTTAGAATGAGGCACATGTCACACACGCCACTTTCCCGCCGCCGTAACAAAACCCTGAGTCGTCGCTGTGCGATTCAAGCAGGCGCGATTGGCTTGGGCGGTTTGACACTGCCACAATTTTGGCAACACCGTGCCGAAGCTGCCGCGAACAGCGCGTCAGGTTTTGGCAAAGCGAAGCGTTGTATCTTTCTGTTCATGTGGGGCGGACCGAGCCAACTCGATACGTTCGACATGAAGCCGAACGCATCCAACGAAATTCGCGGTTCGTTCAAACCGATCTCCACCAAGACACCCGGCCTGCAAATCTGCGAGCACTTTCATCGGCTCGCCAACATGACGGACAAGTTGGCCGTTGTGCGCTCACTCAGCCACGACGACCCAGCTCACTTGTCTAGTGGACATACGACCGTGACGGGCCACTTGCCACCAGTGAACAAAAGCGACGCTGAACCACCCAGCGAAAATGACACGCCGCATTTCGGCAGCGTGATGACGCATTTGCGTCCAGCGGATCTGGCGCTGCCATCGTTTGTGATGCTGCCGTGGAAAGTTCTGCATCCGGCCGCGCCTGGCGGAGTCGCACCGGGCCAACATGGTGGCTGGCTGGGACGGCAATACAATCCGTTCATCGTTGAAGGCGATCCCAGCCAAAAGAATTGGCAGGCTCCTTCTCTTGGATTGTCTGAAAACATTTCGCTTCAACGTCTCGAGTCGCGACGGCAGCTTCTGAGTTCGCTTGATGAGAAACGCAAGGCACTGGAAAGTCCGATCGTCGAGCAAGCCAGCCATCTCGAGCGTCGTGCGTTTGAGCTACTGGCCTCGGGCAAAGTTCGCGAAGCTTTTGATCTCGAGCGCGAGTCAGATCAAACGCGAGACCGTTACGGACGCAACATACATGGGCAATGTGTTCTCCTAGGTAGAAGACTGCTCGAACGCGGCGTACCGATCGTTAATGTGAACTGGCACCAAGACGGGCGTAACTTTTGGGACACGCACGGCAACAATTTCAATCGTTTAAAGCGTGACCTAATTCCACCAGCCGATATGGCGTTAACGGCTTTGCTAACGGACCTCGAGCAGCGCAATATGCTCGACGATACGCTGGTCGTTTGGGTAGGTGAATTTGGTCGCAATCCAAAAATCAACGAAAAGAACTCAGGCCGCGAGCATTGGCCCTATTGCTACAGTGGATTATTGTCTGGCGGCGGCATTGCAGGCGGCACGGTTTATGGCGAGAGCGACAAACACGCGGCGTATCCAATTGCGAATGCCGTTTCACCGCACGACTTAATGGCAACGGTCTATCACGCGTTGGGGATTCCAGCGAATCAGATTCTGCAAGATTCGTTGCAGCGGCCACATCAACTCTACGCGGGAAACCCAATTCCGCTCTTCGGATAGTCTGCGAGGCACGGATGCGTCTCTTTGTTTTTTTAGTGTTAGCGTTGGCATCAGCGCCTACGGTTCTCGCGCAAGACGTCAGAGTGCTCGACGCTCCAAGACGAATCAAAACGCGAACGATTCGTGAAGTCATCGAAGCGTCCGACCTTCAGTTTGACTCAAACACCACGCACTATGTGCACGCCAAGGCAACCAAGGGTCTCAACCAGCTGACGATTCGCAACATCCACAATGCGAAGATCCATTTCCTGGGCGAGATTCGTGGCAAAGTTCAGACGAAAACGCCTTGGCCCGACGATCGCGGCGTGGTGAATTTCGTCGACTGCGAAGACATTGAGGTCTCAGGACTGAATGTCCACAACTCGCAACAGTACCAACTTGTCCCGGTAGAGGTTGGAAAGCATGAGGCAACGGCGCTCAACATCAGTCGCTGTAAGAACCTACTTGTCCGTGACTCGAAGTTCTCCGGTCTGGGCAAGGGTATCGTTGTGATCCACAGCAAGTCCAAAGTCCGCATGCGTGCTTGCGAAATTACTGGCTACTACCTGGAAGTTCAGGTTGGCGCATCCGACGTGGAACTCGAAGACGTGGTTTGCCACCAGGAAAACTTACTCGCGCCGGACAGCCACAGCGCACTTTACGTCAGCTCGTACGTGAAAAACGCCTCGAACAGAGTCTACAAAGGCACAAACATCTCACTGAAGGGTATGACCTTTAATCTGAAGACTGGTCGCGGAATTGTCACAGGTAGCGGCAGCCTCGACGCGAGATCCACGTTAACGTTCGAAGATACGCCGAGAATCAATCACCGTTACCCTTGCATTGGTTTCGCCGTATTGCATCGCAACTATCAATGCATCTCGGTGGTGCTCAAAGAAAAGTTTCCGGGATTAGTAGACTTAGTAAGGGCCAAGCGGAAAGGAGATCGTGGAGTTGGACGATTTGTGATCTATCACGACTCACCGGGTCGTCCACATTCGGAGTCGCCGATTGTCGTTGATGGCCTCAGTAGCGAAACAATTCCATAAGTCACGTAGCATGCGTTTCACTCAAAAACGTACTCAACCCATCCCGTTCGCTTCTCCCCTGGCGGGCAGATTTGCAAGTGAGCCACATCATTTTTTCCTTGAGAAGCTAAATTGTGCGCGTCCGTCGAGCATGTTTGGTTTTCGATGCCCATGTAAGGACGATCCGGAGTCCATACGACGAGGTGTGTGAATTCCTTTGACGCTTTGAAGGTGATGCTGCGTCCTACGTCTCGGAACTCGACCTTCGCTGGTTGATCGGGAACCATACCGAAGAACACATCGTCGGAATTGAATTCACCAAGCGAAGTTGGCTTCCTCGCGTCAAGCTTGTGTCCGTCTAGGCTGAGCAATTTTCCAGTGGGAAGTTGCTGTACCGATTCCATCAGCTTCTTCGCGGGAACGTGCAAGTACGTGTCTTTCCGCGAGCCGTGGTATCTAATGTACGGATGCAATGCGACACCGAACGGCAGATTCTTGCCGCTGGCGTCATTGTCCACTTCGTAGTCCCAACGCACTAATCCATCACGCACAGTGACCTTCATGCGAAACGTATGCTGCCACGGAAAGAGTTTGCCTCGATCGGAATCACTGTCGAATCGAATCGTGGCAGTTACCGAAACGGAATCCTTTTCTGACGATGTTGAAGTGATCGAAAACTCGGCACGGTTCACGAGACCATGGATGTGATTGCCAGGGCCCTCCTTGAAAACGTATTGCTTGCCTTCGAAATCAAAGCTGCCACCCTTAATTCGGTTCGGCGTTGGATACAAAATCGGATTGCCACATCGGACACCAGGCAGCTTCGAAAGCGCTTCCGGCTGATGGAAATACTCGACGCCTTTGTGCTTTACCGATTGCACGTTTGCGCCAGCGGCGGGGACGAAGGTCGCCACGGTGTCGCCTTGCGTAAGCACGTAGACCTCCCAGCCCGTTTCCGCGTCGCGATGAGTCGTGAACCCGCCAGCGGAAACGAGTGTCGTAAGCAAGAGAAACAGCGGACCCGATAACAACAGTCTGCACATTTGGAATTCACCTCGGTTCGTTACGATGTCAGAGCTGGGACAGATTATAACCATCCGTTTGGCCGTCTGCTGCCAACCATTGATCACGAGGACATTTTATTGTTGCCTAAGATCCCAAACTTGGAAGTGGAAGTTTGGACGCTAGTGCGGCAAATTCCCGGCGGTCGTGTGGCGACCTACGGGGACATCGCGCGAGCAATGGGTGACGTCAGCGCGAGTCGTTTCGTTGGCGAAGTCATGATGAACCATGATCACAACGACCAGTGTGTCTGTCATCGAGTCGTTCGTTCCGATGGTACGCTGGGCAAATTCATTTCGGGCGTCTTGGCCGACAAACAAGTTCGATTGGAAAACGAGCAAGTGCAGGTGGTCAACGAGGCGGTCGTGCTGGGCGAATTTGGGTTCAATGACTTCTCTTCCGACGCTCCTTTGTTTCGACTGAAGGAATACCAAGACGAGGTCGCTCAATCAGTCGAAGTGACACAGCCCTTGAACCATATTCCCGATCGCATTGGCGGCATCGATGTGAGCTTTGTTCCAAATTCAAACCGAGGTGTCGCCGCGTTCGTGGAAGTCGATGTTGTGAACGGCACCGTGGTTTACTCGCGAATGTTCGAGGACGAAATTCGTTTTCCATACGTTTCAGGCTACTTGGCGTATCGTGAATTGCCGCTGTTGCAGACACTGCTCACAGAAGTGATCGCGGAACGAGAGTTGCCCGTTGTCACTCTGGTCGATGGCAGCGGAGTATTGCACCCGCGCCGAGCGGGAGTTGGTGCGATGCTTGGTGTCGCCATGGGAATGCGAACGATCGGTGTTACGAAGAAGCATCTCATTGGCAAGGTCGATATCTCAGGACTTACCAATGGCGAGTCACGTGAGATCCATGTCGGTGATGGTGCCGACGAACACTTGGCCGGTTTCGCGATGTTGCCGGGTTCCGGTACCATGAAGCCGATCTACATTTCTCCAGGCCATCTGATTGACGCCCAGAGTTCGCTGGCTGTGTTGCAGCGATGTTTGCTCGGCCGACGATTGCCAGAACCAATCTATTGGGCGGATCGACTTAGCCGCGACGCGACATGAAACCACGACAACTCGGTAGCTCAGAAATCCTCGTCTCGCCCGTCGCACTTGGTTGTTGGCCGATCGCCGGCATGACCAGCTTAGATGTGAACGACGTCGATAGCATGAAGACTTTGCATGCCGCGATCGAATCGGGCGTGAACTTTTTCGATACGGCATACGGATACGGTATCAACGGTGAGAGCGAACGACTCGTCGCAAAAGCCATCGCCGGCCAACGCGAGAAAATCGTGATCGCGACAAAGTGCGGACTTGCTTGGGACGACAATGGCGAACGCGTTCTCGACGGTCGGCCGGCTACATTGAAATCGCAGATCGATGAGAGCCTCTTTCGCTTGCAGGTCGATCATGTCGAGTTGCTCTATCTCCACGCTCCAGCGCCCAATGTAGCCGTTGCGGAATCAGCCGCGGCACTTCGAGAAATCATGGCGGCGGGAAAAGCACGACTGATCGGTGTTTCGAATTTCAGCGTCCAACAGCTCGAGGAATTCAGCGCCGAGTGTCCCGTGTCAGTCGTTCAGCCCCCATACAACATGCTACAGCGCACAATCGAAGCGGCACTAGTTCCATGGTGCCAAGCACGAGAGGTCTCCATCGCGATTTACTGGCCGCTGATGAAAGGCTTGCTTGCGGGTAAGCTACCACGTGACCACGTTTTCCAGCCAAGCGATGGTCGAGCCAAGTATCCAATGTTTCAAGGTAAAGAGTGGAAACGCAACCAAGACTTTGTGGACGACCTGCGTGCCATTGGTGAACAGCACGGTTCGACAGTTGCTCAACTCGCCGTTCGGTGGACGCTCGAGCAGCCCGGGATTACTGCCGCACTTTGTGGAGCCAAAAGAGCTTACCAAATCGAAGAAGTGGCCCAGGCGACGTCCATCACCTATGACGACGCGGTTAAGACCAAGATCCAGACAGCGCTCGACCGACGCGGAGATTCTACGGTTCGCGGAGCCGTCTAGTCGCGTTTGCTCTTAGCAGCAACAATGCACGTTCGATTCAACGAACTCGCCACAACCACAAGACTAGACGAAGCAATTTGGCCAAACAACCGAAAACCACCGACATCGCAGGCGAGATGATCTTGCTCGGTACGGGCACGTCGGTTGGCGTGCCAGCGATCGGCTGCGGCTGCGACGTCTGCCAAAGCGACAATCCGAAAAACAATCGAACACGGTGCAGTGCGATACTCGGATTACCCGATGGAAATTTGCTTATCGATACTGGCCCCGATCTGCGGACGCAATTGTTACGTGAGCAG